>JAQUOQ010000059.1 GCA_028717005.1 Minisyncoccota bacterium | reverse complement strand
CGCGTTAAGATATTTTTAAACCAGTTCGGATTTTTCATATTAATTTTCTTTATCTTTATTTTTCCCGGCCTAAACTGGATATTCGGGCTTACCCAAAATATATTCACTTTTCTTTCCGGCCAGGCCCTGACGCTTCCTCTGTAATTGACCGCACCATTTTTCTGTGGTATTTAAAAATCAGTTCGTTAAAAGAACGGACTGGAGGAAAAGAGTCGGAATGATGAATGAATTGACCCCGGTCAATGTAATTAACGAAACAAGCTTTCTCCGAGCGTGGCAAAAGGCAGCCGCTTTTATCGATGAAGACGGCATTTTTCGCGAAATTGGCGGACCCAAAGAAGCAAATCCCGAAATTGTGGAAAGGAAAAAAATAAGGGATACGTGCCAGATGATTATCCTAACAGGCAAGGCAATTGCCCAGATGGAAAATGGCCAAATGCATCCCAAATTCCCTTTCGGTCCGAAACAGCTGGAAGAATATTGCAATCAGCTGACGCCCGATTACGTGAAATATTGGCGTGGTTTGTCTTTGGAGGACAAGCACCGGTTCAGATATCTGTATCGCGAGCGGTTGATGTTTCCTTACGACCAACTGGCCGCTCTGAAAAAAAATCTGGCCGAGCAGATCGCCGATCGGCTCAGTTCAAACCGGACACAGGCAATAACCTGGAGGCCGGCAGAAGATGCATTTAACGATGAACCGCCTTGTTTCCAAAGAGTCCAGATTATTTATCTGGGTCAAGACGATGAGGGTGTTGGTTGGGTCGATCTTCGTTGGGATTGGCGTTCCCGCGACATTAATGCCCAGCAATCGAACAAAATTTGCCTAACCAGAATGATTTACCACGCCGTGCTCACTCCCAACAACTGCCGGATCAAGAGGGACGTTGATTGTAGCGCATCGCTACATTGCTACGAAGACCGGCTTAATGATTTGCACGAAGCGGCCTGGTTCCAGAGATCTGGCAATGAGTTCTTTATCGACGCCTAAAGGAGCACTAACTCCTTTTTTTTGTTGATTTTATTTTCGCGCGGTATTATAATATACGAAACCAATAATAAATTAATCTTTAAATTTAGTTATGAACAAGGATGACAAATCGGTAAATCTTTTAGAAGTAATCCTGGTGATAGTGGTGGCAGTGCTCATCAGTTACATATTTTACATTGAGCTCAGGAATAATTACGCAAAAATCAGCGAACTGGAGCAGAAAATTTCAATATTGCAGAATGACGTGGTTACGCTAAAAACGAAAATTGAACGGCTTTCAAGCCAAATGCAGTATCAATTGCCGAGTCTAAACCAATCCGAGACTAATGCCGTTGACTCGGAAGAATAGGCTTATTGAAATAAAAATCGAGAAGGGGAATCCTCCCCCTTTTTGTTTTAAATAAATGTTTTAGGCTTATTTTTAAGCCGATGCGGCAATCTTGCGGTTTGCCGGCGCTTTTTTTCCGTGGCTTGCAAAAATCGGCAAAATATATATAATGAAACAAGATAAATATTAGGAAAACAGAATGATTTCTTCAAAACAAAAATCGGCTATTTTCGTCGTTTTGGGCCTGATACTTCTGTTTGCGATATTTTTTTATTTAAGGAATGGGATCAGTTAATAAAGTAAGATAAGCGAAGAGTTTAAAGATATGATTTCTATACAAGCGAAAAAACGAGCAGACAAAAAAGCGGAAACCGGAAACATTCCGGCGATTTTGTACGGCCCGAACATAGAAAATGTGATGCTCCAGGTTAACGGAAAAGAATTTGAAAAGGCTTATGCCGAAGCGCAAGAAAGTTTAATAAGCCTGGATGCCGAAGGAAAAAATTACTCTGTTTTGATTTACTATGTGCAGCAGGACCCGGTAAGCTCGGAATACATCCATATCGATTTTTACCAGCCAAACCTGAAAGAAGAAGTGGAAACCGATATTCCTTTGGAAATTACAGGAGAAGCTCCGGCAGTAAAGAATCTTGGCGGAACTTTGATTACTAACATCAACGACATCACAGTAAAAGCTCTGCCGAAGGACATTCCGGCTAAAATTACGATAGACGTGAGCAGATTAAACACTTTTGAGGACTTTATTTTGATTAAAGACGTGATTGTGCCGCAAGGCGTAAAAGTGCTTAATGACCCCGAAGAAATAGTAGTGCAGGTTACCGAACCGGAAAACGTTGAGGCGGAATTGGCAAAACCGATAGAAACAACTATCGCTGAGCCGGTTAAGGCCGAAGAAGGAAAGAAAAAGGAAGAAGAACCCGAACCCGCCGAGAAAAAAGAATAATTTTAAATTTAAAATGCAGTTTAAAATAGGCAAAAAAATTATTTTATTGCCATTGTTTCTGTCGATAATTACAGGATTGGTTTTTCCTGTTTTTTTCGTTTCCGCTCTGGCCACATACGATTCGGCCCAGATTTGCGAATCGGATGCGTGGCAAACCGAATGCGACAAATTAAGCAAAGAAGATTGCCAGGCTCTTTGCAACCAATGCCTCAATTATTTTAACCAAAAAAGCCAGCAAATCCAAACAGAGATAGATGCCACAGGCCAGAAGAAAAAAACCCTACAGAACGAGGTATCCACGTTA
>JAQUOQ010000058.1 GCA_028717005.1 Minisyncoccota bacterium | reverse complement strand
TGCTTGTCCATTATATTTTTAAACGGTAGCTTGTGGAATTCTAATTTTTGGCATCGGGAAGTGATCGTCGGTATCATTTTGTGGGCTTCGGTTGTGGCTAAAATAAAAACGGCGTAGCTTGGCGGCTCTTCCAGCATTTTTAAAAGGGCATTCGCCGCGTCTTTCGAGAGCTGGTGGGCTTCGTCCAGGATTAAAACTTTGTATTTAAGGAATGTCGGCGGAAATTTTATGCTTTCCCTTATTCCCCGCACTTCGTCTATTCCGCGGTTACTGGCGGCGTCAATTTCTATCAGGTCTATGGCTTTGCCGCGGTTTATTTCCTCGCAGCTCGGGCAGGCATTGCAAGGCTCCGCGCCTTTTCTGTTTTGGCAATTTATGGCTTTTGCGAACAGCCTTGCCAAAGTGGTTTTGCCTGTGCCGCGGTGGCCGGAAAACAAATAAGCATGCGAAATAGAGCCGGAAATAATTTCGTTTTTAATTGTTTGGACCACGCTTTCCTGCCCAGTAAAGTCTTTGAAAGTTTGCGGCCTGTATTTTCGGTATAAAACTAAAGTTGCCATAGATTAACTTATTCTAATACGATTATTGATAAAAATCAATTGCTTTGTTTTCGGCCTCGGCCCGCTTTTTCGGAAATAAAAAAGAGGATTGGAACTAAGCCGCTGGCTTGGTTTCAATCCTCATGCATTGGATCCATCGGACAAATAGATCCTCTCCCGTCAGGTCATTCAAGAAGTATGGATTTTTCGGAGCTTATTACGCACCTCCAGTGCTTTGATTGGCTCGCACATACGCAATCCTGATAATAGAGGAGGACATTACTACTTTATGGTTGTGAATGTGCAAGCACTTTCTTTATAAGTTAAAAAAAATTTAAAGTCAACTCTTGACACCGCGCGAGATAGTATATAAGCTTAAGGCAAATGGAAAATAAAATTAATTTAATCTGCTGCTGCTCTTGTTGTTGCAACTCTTGCGGAAGAGATTAATTTTGTTTTCAAAATATTCGTTCTCTCGAAAACTAATCTCTTCCATAAGAAAGAGATTTTTGTTTTTAGGGCAAAATAACAATTAATAATATTGAAATGGCAAGAACAATTTTAGACAACATAGGCAATACCCCGCTCGTAAAAGTTGAAAGCGCGGATAACGACGATTCGGCAAATATTTTCGCGAAAATAGAGGGAATGAACCCGGGCGGATCAATAAAAGACCGGATCGCGCTGAATATGATACTGGACGCGGAAGAAAAAGGGCTTTTAAAAGAAGGAGACACGATTATCGAGCCGACCAGTGGCAACACCGGCGTGGCTTTGGCAATGGTGGCGGCAATGACCGGCTACAAAGCCCAGCTGATAATGCCAAACACAACCAGCCCGGAAAAAATGAAAATTATAAAAGCTTTCGGCGGAGAAGTTGTTCTTATAGAGAAAAACGAATGGGGCGAAGTCAAAAAAGTGATTGAGAAAATTAAAGACAGGATAAAAAACGGAGAAAAGCTGGTGCTTTTAAACCAATATGAAAATAAAAATAATCCCGGGGCGCACTATATCCAGACTGCCGAAGAGATAATCGCGCAAATGGAAGATTTGCCGGACCCTAATTTTTTCGTTGCCGGAATGGGTACGGGCGGAACAATCACCGGCGTGGGGCTGCGGCTTAAAGAAAAATTTCCAAATATAAAAATTATCGGCGTGCAGCCAGTATCCGGCGACACGATTGAGGGTTTACGCTCGCTTGAGGATTTTATCCCACCGGTTGTTAATTTGGATTTGATAAACAAAATATATGATTTGGAAGCGAAAAAAGCCCTGGAAGCCAAAGATGAGTTGGCGAAAACAAAAGGCATCTTGGCCGGGCCGAGTTCGGGAGCGGCGTTTTTTATAAGCAAGCAGCTGGCGGCCGAAAATCCGGGCGCCACAATTGTAACGATTTTTCCGGACCGGGGCGAGAGATATCTTTAAATGACGCAAAAGTTAATATATAATGGAACTATGTTAAAAATATACAATACTCTCACGAGAAAAATAGAAGACTTTAAGCCTATCAATGATAACAAGGCAGGCATCTACACTTGCGGCCCCACGGTTTATTGGTATGCGCACGCCGGCAACCTCAGGACTTACGTTTTTGAAGATATTTTGAAAAGAGTTTTGAGATACGACGGCTACGAAGTTAAGCACGTAATGAATATTACGGACGTGGGGCATCTCACTTCCGATTCCGACGAGGGGGAAGACAAGCTGGAAAAGGGAGCCCGGCGCGAACACAAAACCGTGTGGGAAGTAGCGCAGTTTTATACGGACGCTTTTAAAAAAGATATGGGGCTGCTTAATATCGAAGAGCCTGATGTTTGGGTAAAAGCGACCGATACCATTCCTCAGCAATTGGAGTTTATAAAAGTGTTGGAACAAAAAGGATTCACTTACACGATAGACGACGGCGTATATTTTGATACTTCAAAATTGGAAAAATACGGCCGGCTTTGGACGGACGCGGAAAGGAAAGAATTGCGTGGCAGGATTGAAGAAAATAAGCAGAAAAAAAATCCGAACGATTTTGCGTTGTGGAAGTTCAGCCCGAAAGACG
>JAQUOQ010000057.1 GCA_028717005.1 Minisyncoccota bacterium | reverse complement strand
TAGCGGAAAACTTTTTCTTTCTGGAACAGGAAAAAAAGGGTCTTTAATTCATGCACGATGGAGCCGCCATAATGCACGCCGCTATCGAGGAAGCGATTTCCGGTGGTTACGATTTTTTTTGCGCGTGAATTCTTTGACATAAGGTTTTATGGAAAACAGGTTCGGACGCCGGGAGATCCGTTTTAAATATTGTACTATTCAATTATAGGATAGTAAAGGGGGGCGGGCGGATTAGGCGGATGCGAAAAGTGCGGTGAGGTGCTTGCTTTTATCCTGTATATTCAGTAGCGTTTCGGCAAAAAGGGATAAATTACATAGGTCCCCGCTAAAAATGGCGAGAAAGGATGCACGTGGCCCTAAGCGCCAAGCTTAGGGTTTACCGATTTCGGGCGAGAACCAGCGTAGTTTCTAATCCGCATGGCCTGCCTGCCCGACCAATTACTTGACCACAGCCTGCCCCAACGATGGCTAGTAAATCGGTATGAATTCTGCTCCATTCCTGATTAAGATTAATTGTTTTAAAACTTATTTGATGCCCATGAGTTGTAACATTAATATCTAAATCTTTTGCTACAGTAGGATAAAGCAAAATGCCTGTACAATTTTTATTAATCTCACCAGCTGCCTCAAGATTTTTAAGGTATGCAAACATTTGGTATAAATTAGCCGATTTTATCTTCTCTTTTTCGTAGTTTTCATTTAGGGCTTCTCGATAATATTTTGCATCGATAATAATTTTCGTATCACTAGATTCAAGTGAAATATCCGTCTGCATTTTAGGCATGAAGCTGACCGAAGTCTCGTCGCTGGCAGTGATCGGCCACAAGATGTCTTCCCTGTAGACTTTATAATGATCTTGTTCGAGCTTATAGAAATTTCTGACAAACTCTTCAAAAAAGGACGCCATCTGTGACTCATCCCTTATAAAATCCCTAAATTTACTATGGCCTTTCTGCTCTGTTGGAAGCAAATTATCAAATATCAACTCGCATATTTTAAGAAGAAAATCATAAAAACTATTGTTTCTGTTTAGCTGAATTCTCCGAAAAACGGCTTTGCTTAATACAATATCTTCGATTTCATGCAATCTTCGGCATAAATCATTAAGCTTTTCTTTTAATTCTTTTTCCAGCTCATCAACTTTACTGAGTTTTTGGATCGTAGCTTTTAAAATTTGATTATTCAGGATATTATAGCTGAGTTCATCGAATTGGCATTGGGTCTTTGCATTCTTGAAGAGGTTTTTTTTCAAGGAAGAACCGAAATCTATCTTTCCCCGGATGCCAGCATCTATGATGTTTTGCTCAACATAGCCGCGATCAAAACCCATTTTGAGAAGTCGTGAAGTTCCAATAATTAATACCTTTGCAAAAATTACCCTTACATCCCTATTGCCGCAGTATCTACTCATTTATTTACCTCGCATTGACTTTTGTTAAAAATCCGGGATGGTGTCAAATATTATACTATTGCCAATTATTGCTTATTGTTCCCAGCAAGCGTTTTCCGGCGCTCAATCATTTCCCTGGTTTTGTTCAACTCTTTTTCGAGTAACTTTGCATTAGGAAGAACGGTTTTGTATTCAGCGGCCATGACTTTGTTCGGCAATCCTTCCAGAGAATATTTTGCAAGCGCATCGCCTTTTTCCGCGCAGAGGACCAATCCAACCGGCGGGTTTTCGTCTGGATTTGTGCCGTATCGACCATCCGCCACGCAGAGCTTCGGTTTCATAAAAGTGACGGGCAAAGTCATCCTTTACCGAGAGAAGCCGGACATAGGCAGACCAAGACAAGGGAAAACAGGTTGCCAGCAAAGAAATATTAAATTTTTCAGATAGCGTCTGAAAAGTTGAAGGGCCCAACATTCTTGATTCTTCAAGGGAAATTTCTGAAGATGGCCGGATTATTTCAGCCGAACCCGATTTTTCAGGCACTGTCTGAAAAATCTTTGAAGAAGGCCAGCATATATAGAATTTACGCATCTGACTGATATTAACAGGACCAAATCCACGGCCAAACTGGCTGGTTAGATCCAGAGACAGTTTTTGCAGGAGTTGTTCGCCATAGGCGGCACGGTCGCGGCCGTGTTGTTCAAATTCAACTATCCTTCGTCCGGTTTCCCAATAGAATGCAGTTAGAATTGCATTCACCGACTTAGCAGACGCCCGACGGGCTTGCGCAAACAGATCGCCTATACCCGTAAGCAGATTTTGGTAATCTTTATATAAGACCAACGGGTTTATGCCTGAACCGGTTTTTTCTGTTGTTTTTGACATTTTTTAACGGTTTCCGAGAAATTCGATAAACCTTTCCAATCCCCAAAACCAATTCGTTCCATTGTAAATCTAATTCTTGCCACGTCAAGAAGCCGGACATGGTGCGGGTGTAAAACCGCGGCTTTATTCTTTTATCCGTAAAGATAAAACATACATCATCCCGCAGGGAAAATACAAATAACGGGTTGGAGATTAAAAAGGGAGTCAGGAAGAAAAACTATCCGGCTTTTTGTTTTTTTTAAGGCGGGAAACAAGAAAATAAACGGCTGCCCCCAGCACCGCCACTCCCAGAGCGCCCCAGGCGATTTCGCGGATGTAAAGCTCAAGGACCGTTAGGTTTTGGCCGAAATAATATGCCGCCAGGCCAAAAAAAAGCGCCCAGGCCACGCCGCCCAGCGCGTTCCAGAGCAAAAAACGGGGATAGTGCATGTGGGATACGCCGGCCAGGAGCGCCGTGAGCACCCGCAGATAGGAAACCGAACGGCCGAAAAAAACCGCCTTGCCGCCGTGGTGCGTAAAAAAGTTTTCCGCCTTTATCAGATGATCGGGCTTAATTTTAAAGCGGCGCATGATCCGTTCCAGCAGGGCCCGCCCGCCGCGCCGGCCGATCCAGTAGCCGATC
>JAQUOQ010000056.1 GCA_028717005.1 Minisyncoccota bacterium | reverse complement strand
GCTCCGGTGGTAGGATTCGAACCTACAACCTAATGCTTAACAGGCATCCGCGCTACCATTGCGCCACACCGGAATAAATTGTTTTATGAATTTTCTACCCTGATAGGTTTTTAGTTGTTTTTCCCTTATCAGAGCTCGCTTTCTATCTTCCGCCTCTTCCTTATATACTAACTCCCAATTGCCATCGAACTGTGCGGTATAACTACCCTTAAAAGTTTTATTATTGTGAGACCCTAATCTTTCCTCCAAATTTTGGGTTTGTCCAATATAAATTTTATTGTGTTTGCGATTAAAAATCGCATAAACATGATATTTCATTTTTATCCGCGCTACCTCCGCCAGCTGGCGGAGCGCCACTCCACCAAACGGCGGAGGAATATGTTATGTAAAGAGCAAAGATATCAATATTATACACAAAACAAAGCTTTTTTCAACTCTACTAATGTTTGGGGACGAGGTCCCCAAACATTAGTAGCCTTCCAGTTTTTTGACGTCTTTGTGCTGGCGGATTTTTTCGATGGCTTTCGCTTCTATCTGCCTGATTCTCTCCCTCGTAACTCCGAACTCCTGCCCCACTTCTTCCAGGGTGTGGCTGACGCCGTCTTCCAATCCGAAACGCATGGACAATATTTTTTGCTCTCTCTCGCTTAAATCCCTGAAAATAAAATCCAGGTGTTCGCGCAACAGCTTGCGTCCCGCCTGCGATGCCGGAGATTCTATTTTTTCGTCTTTTATAAACTCTCCTAAAACGCTGTCTTTTTCGTCTTCCCCGACCGGCGTTTCCAATGAAACTGCTTTTTGAGAAATCTTTTCCAAATGCCTGATCTTCTCCACCTCCAGCCCCATTTCCGCGGCCACTTCTTCCGCTAATGGCTCCCTGTCCAAATCCTGCAACAAGCGCCTTTTCGCCTGAGTGTATTTTGTTAATGTTTCTATCATATGCACCGGAATCCTGATCGTCCGCGCCTGATCCGCTAAAGCTCTAGTAATGGTTTGCCTTATCCACCAAGTCGCGTAAGTTGAAAATTTGTATCCTTTGCGCCAGTCAAATTTTTCCACGGCGCGGAACAAGCCGAGATTTCCCTCTTGTATCAAATCAAGCAAAGTTAGGTTCGGTGAACGGCCGATATATTTTTTCGCGATAGAAACAACCAGCCTTAGATTGGCTTCGGCAAGCTTTCTCTTCGCATCTAAATCCCCTGCCTCAATCCGTTTTGCCAATTCTTTTTCTTCGCGCGCGGTTATCGGATGGATTTTTCCGATTTCACGCAAATATGATTGCACGGAATCAATTTTTCCGGCCGATGCCCTTTTCTTTGGTTTTTTCTTTTCCGGTTCAAACTCCAAATAGCTTTTGGATTCCTTCAGCTCCACTCCGGCCTGCTCGAACTTCGCGAACATTTCTTCCAGCTCTTGTATGTTTTCATCTATATTCGGAAAATAAGAGAGAATTTCGGAAAAAGTGATAAAACCGCGCAGCTTGCCCTTTTTCATAAGCGCGTCAAACTTCTCCGGAGTAACTACGGATACGTATTTTTTAGCCCTCGCTTTCTTCTTCGCCACCACCTTTTTCTTCTTCGGCTGGATCTTCTTTTTCGGCTTCGCTTTCGGCCGCGCTTTCTTTTTCAGCAATGCTCTCTTTTTCGTTGGCCTCGCTTTTTTCCTCGGTTTCGCTTTCGCCACTGCTCTTCTTTTCTTTTTCAGCGGCTTCTTGCTTTTCTTCACTTTGGGCTTTTTTTTCATTTTCATTTTTTGTTAGTTTATTAAATTCTTCCAAAAGCTCTTTAAGGGGCTCAGAATCGCCCCTATTTTCGCACTCTTTTATCTTTAGTATGATTTCTCCCCTAGCTTGTCTTTTAATTAAATTATCCCTCTCTGTCAAGCATTTTTCAAGTTCAACTCCAGGATTATCTACATCCGCTCCGCTTATTTCGAATTTCAACAATAAATAATTAAGCATGTCGGCCGCTTCCTTCCAGTCGCTGAAATATGCAAGAAGGGCTTCGTTCGTTATGCCCGGCTCTTCTTTTATCTTTAGAATAATATCTTTCGCCGGCGGCAGAAACAAATTTACCGTTTCCAAATCAAGAGTATCCGCAAAAGCACGATTGCCGAGCACGAAAAATAAAGCCTCTTCTTCAATCATCTCTAATCTTGTTTTCTCGCACTTCAGTTGCGGCTCAGTCAAGGCAACTCTATACTCTTCGTTATCATCGTCTTTTATTTTCGCCATTTCCTGCCTCAAATCCGCTTCCTTTATTTTTAAAGAATGTGCCAGCTTGTCCAGCCAGTGGGACTGCTCTATCGCGTTTGCTATTTTTTTATAAACCGGCAAAAGCATTGCAACTATTTTTTTCTTGTCCTCTATCGCGTTCGGGTTCCTGCCTTTAAAAGCCAGATCAAAATAAAATTCGTTTACCGGCTTCGCTCCCGTTACTGCCTGCTTCCACTTCTCTTCCCCCTCGTGAAGCACTATATCTGCCGGATCTTTTTCGTCGGACAAAGGAATCACCTTGACGCTGAATTCCATTTTTTGCGCCAAAGAAATTCCTTTTTGGGTAGCCTTGTTTCCGGCCGCATCCGTGTCAAAAGCCAAAACCAGATTGGGCGAATATCTTTTTATAATCCCCAAATGCAGCGGCGTTAGGGCCGTGCCGGAAACGGCGACGCAATTAACCTGCCCTGCCTGATGCGACATTATGCAGTCCATATTGCCTTCAACCAAAACGCAGGCGTCGTTTTTTCTTATATCCAGTTTTGCTTTATCAATGCCAAACAGCGCCTTACTCTTATCATACAAAAGCGTATTCGGGGTATTTAAATATTTCGCTTCGTTTTCGTTCTCTTTGCCAAATATCCTGCCGGTGAAACCGATTACTTCGCCGTTAAATCCGCAAATCGGAAACATAATCCGGCTGCGAAACCGGTCAAAAAATTTATACTCGTCTTTTTTTATCGCCAATCCCGCTTTAACAATATCTTCCCGCTTAAATCCGCGGCTGATTAAAAAATCGGAAAGTTGGGACCATGATTCCGGCGCGTAGCCAAGCCGCCAATCCGCTATAGTTTCTTCTTTTACCCCCCTTTTTAACAAATACTCCATCGCCTCTTTGCCTTTTTTGCTTTTGTCCAAATATGTCCGGAAAAATTTTACCGCCGTATCGCAAACATTTAAC
>JAQUOQ010000055.1 GCA_028717005.1 Minisyncoccota bacterium | reverse complement strand
CATCTGTGGCGTCGATAACTCCAGTTGCTCCATCCGGGGCGAAAGGATTATCGGAAGCGGTAATCGTATAGGTACCAGGAGTTTCATCATAATACCAGAAGTCGGCAGTTGATCGCCCGCCGGCAATATCTATGGAAGTTATAATATTGCCTGCAATTGCTGCGTCATAAAAAAGGGCGTTGTCGGAAGAACTATACAGATAAGCCGTAATATTCCCGCTATCAATGGGATTATTAAATCGGTCTTTGCGAGTTACCGTATAGCCTAATCTTGTTCCGGCGTTTACATCTCCCGGATTGTTTAAAGAAAATTGATTAACTGTTGCGGCGGTAACAACAAGAGAATCAACCGCATCATTAACATTTACATTCCCGTCCGGAGCGAAAGAATTATCGGAAGCACTAATAGTATAGGTGCCTGAAATTTCATCATAATACCAGAAGTCGGCAGCTGATTGCCCGTCGGCAATATTTATTGAAGTAATAATATTTCCATCTGTTGCCGCGTCGTAAAATTTTTTTGCCGGACTAAAAGAAGATGAATATAAATAAATAGTGGAGGCGCCGCTGGTAACTAAATTGCCGTGCTGATCGCTTCGCGATACGACATAAGCAGCCCTCTCGCCGGCAACTGAATTTATAACGTCGCTAAGGGAATAGTTTGCGACTGCGCCTGGTGCAAAAGTTAAATTTTGCGTTGAAGAAACGTCTAATCCCGTACCCTGCGAATCAGACAAAGACAGACCTATTGTTTCCGCCAACGTGTCCGAAATATTTATGGTCCCTACCCCGTTTACAATATCAACCAACCCTCCACCGGTTGCGGAACCGGACACGTTTAACGTCACGTCATTTTGATAAGTAATATCAACAGAATTATCTATTTTTTGGGCTTGCACCGTTACGCTAACAGGATTATCGGTTGTTCCGTTTATAGGCGGCATTATTACAAATTTAACTGCCGCGTGGTTAACCGTAAAAACCTGCCCGTTTGATGTTCCTCCTCCGGGCAATGGATTAGTAACAGTGATATTAAAAATTCCCGGACTGGACAGGTCGGAAGCTAAAATAACGGCAGTTAATCGGCCGGAATTTATAAAAGTTGTTGCTCGTGCAGATCCGGCAAAGTTTACTGTTGAAGAAGAAATAAAATTAGTGCCGTTTACAGTCATAACAAATTCTTCGTCACCGACAATTTTGGAAGTCGGATCAATAGAGGTAGTAGTGGGGATGGGATTCTGCACTGATATGGCATTGCTTAAGGCGGACCTTGCGCCGCGTGAAGTGGCACAAATTTTAATATTTTCCACAACCGAATATTGCATAGCGGTGTAAGCCATAATGCCGAAACGAACTCTTGCCCCGCTGGCCGGAGTAGAAGTTAAAACACCGCTCCCGGGTGTTCCGCCGCAAACCTGAGTAGACAATACCGCTGTTCTAGCAATTGTACTAGTGCTGTCTGTTGTAACGGTATTGCCAAATTGGTCTTGAACGGCAACCACTGGTTTGATAATAAAATCGGCATTAACAACAGCTGTTGCCGGCGGCTGAGTAATAAAAGCTAATTTATATTTTGCCCCAACCACCTGGGAAAGCGAACCAAAATTAGTTTTATCGTCAATAATACCGTCAATTCTGCCTGTCCCCGGATTATCCGACGTTCTTAAGATATCGCCGGCAGACGGCAACAAAGAGCCGTCGTCGGCACACACTTGCAATCTGCTGATTGTCAAAGTATCTCTCTTGTTGGTTTTTTCAACTGTATACGTTATAATAACCACCCTTTCCTTAACCGAGATGGAAGCAGATGTTATGTTGCCGTCAAAAGCAACCTCCCCGGCTTCTGGCTCGAAAGACCAATTTTTTGGCGCTGTTAAGATTAACGTTAATTCCTTTCCTTCCGCAAAATCACCCGTCGCTCCTTCTGTAATTACGATATCGCCCAGTCTGGTATATGCCGGCCTTTGGGCGTTAGCGGCCTTATCGGCCGAAATATCAGTGCCGCCGGTTGCCGGAGCAACAGTCGCTGCGGCGGTCGCAAAGCCGCCCGGCAATAAAAACAGGAAACAAAAAGCGCCTATCGCCAATAAAATTTTAAAAACTATTTCCTTAACCATTTTTAGAAATTAATTTTCTCAAAAAATTAAAGCTAATAATTAAAGTAATATTGCGGCCTTATTTTATCGGCTGTTGGGGTTGTTGTTTAATTGCTTTCCTGCCCCCAAGATAATCTTTTGCTTTTTCAATTACTTCCTCGATTGGATGTTGGGATTTTACAAAATAGTCGTCCGCGCCCATCACCATGGCCCGTTTGATTGTCGTGTCTTCTCCAAGATTTGATAAAACAATCACCGGAATCAGCCTCCATTCGAGATTCTTTTTTATTTCCTCCAGCACGTAAAAACCATCTTTTTTAGGTATTAGAATATCAAGCAAAACAAGGTCCGGTTTCTTTTTTTTTATTTTTTTAATCGCCTCCTCTCCGTCTTTAGCGATATCGATTGTATAGCCCTCCGCTGCTAAATTATCTTCAAGCGTCCGAATTAAAAAATCTTCATCTTCAACAATTAATATATGGCTCATATTTTATTTTATTATATTTTAATTTCAATTTTACTGCTGCTGTTTCTCACTATTGCGTCCTCATTCGACCCTCTGGGGATGCGTAAATAAAAAGTAGATCCTTTATTTTCTTCGGATTTAAATGAAATTTCTGCACCAATCTTTTCGGCAAGCGTTTTGGCGATACTAAGGCCAAGGCCGAATCCCCCGGGTTTAAAGGCTTTTGCGTTTGAGGCTCGATAAAACCGCTCAAACATTCTTTTCTGTTCATCTTTGGGAATGCCGATGCCGCTGTCTTTTACGAAAAACGCCACGGCCGCTGGTTCTTCTTTCGCGTCTAAAACCACTTCTTGCCCGTTTTGGGAATAATTAATAGCGTTTGAAATAAAACATTCAATGATGCTTTTAAGGATTTCTCGGTCTGTCTCAACCGCAACGGCCTTATAATTTTTTAAATTATTTCGTAAAATAATTTCCCTGCTCTTCGCCGCGGCGGCCATTGCGATAGGAAGGTCTTTATAGAGGTTTGAAATTAAAATTAGCTCTTTTTTTGTGGACTCTGTTCCGCCCTCAAGGCGCAAAGCACTTAACATCTCGGAGACCAACTGGATCATTCGTTCATTCAATTGATAAAGCTGGTCAAGATACCCTTTTTGTTTCTCTGTCATTTCCCCAATAATCCCTCGCTGCATAGTCT
>JAQUOQ010000054.1 GCA_028717005.1 Minisyncoccota bacterium | reverse complement strand
CAAAGACACGGTTTTGCGCTATTGGACAATGAAAGGATTTCAGGCGCCCCGGCGCGTGGGTTGGGATTGCCATGGATTGCCGATCGAAAACCTGATTGAAAAAGAACTTAATATCAAAAACAAAAAGCAGATAGAAGAAATGGGCATCCAAAGGTTTAACGATGCCTGCCGCGCTTCGGTCTTCAGTTGTTCGGATGATTTCCAGTCAACATTAAAAAGAGTAGGGCGCTGGGCTGATTACAACGATGCCTACGCCACGCTGGATAATAATTACATAGAATCCGTGTGGTGGGTTTTGAAACAGCTGTGGGATAAAAATTTGGTCAAAAAAAATTACCGTGTTTCGCCGTATTGCCCGCGCTGCAGCACCACGGTTTCCAATTTTGAAGTTAATCTTGGCTACAAAGAAACGAAAGACACCTCTGTTTACGTTAAATTTAAAATCGCGGACAAGAAATTTGAAAACGCCTATTTTCTTGTCTGGACGACTACGCCGTGGACATTGCCCGGCAACCTGGCGCTTGCGGTCAAAAAAGATTTGGTTTACGTGCTTGCGGAAAATAATAACGAAAAATATATTATCGCCAAAGACAGGCTTTCCGTTCTAGATGAGGAGCATTCGGTTATAAAAGAATTTAAGGGTAAGGAATTAATCGGCGTTAAATATGAGCCGCTGTTTCCGTATCTGAAAAATTTGAATTTGGAAAAAATTGAAAACGCGTTTCAGGTTTTTGCCGGTGAATTCGTGACCGCGGAAGACGGAACGGGGATAGTGCACATCAATCCTATGCACGGGGAAGATGATTTTAGCGTCGGGCAGGAACATAATCTGCCGTTCTTCCACTTGGTAGGCGAATCCGGAATGTTTAAGGCGGAAGCTGCTGATTTTGCGGATCAGTTTGTGAAAGACGCGGACAAAAATATTATTGCGTTTTTAAAAGAAAGAAATGATATATATAAGGAAGAAGAAATCGTCCACGAATATCCGTATTGCTGGAGATGCGACACGCCGCTCCTTTATTACGCAATTGAAAGCTGGTATGTTCTTGTCACAAAAATCAAGGATAAGCTGATAAAAAATAACGAAAAAATACACTGGGTGCCAGCGCACATAAAAGAGGGCCGGTTCGGCAAATGGCTGGAAGGAGCGAGGGATTGGGATTTCGCGCGGAACAGGTATTGGGGCGCACCCATACCGATTTGGGAATGCGAGCAGTGCAAAGAAACAATTTGCATCGGCAGTATTGGTGATTTGGAAAAATCGGCTGCAAGGGAATACGATTTAAAAGATTTGCATCGGCCGAAAATAGACGACGTTAAATTAAAATGCCCGGAATGCGGTGGCGAAGCGAAAAGAGTGAACGGAGTTTTTGACTGCTGGTTTGAATCCGGCTCTATGCCTTTTGCCCAATGGCATTATCCTTTTGAAAACAAAGAATTGGTGGAAAAAACTTTTCCGGCTGATTTTGTCGCCGAAGGATTAGACCAAACGCGGGGCTGGTTTTACACGCTGAATGTTTTGGCAACAGCCCTAACCTCGGACGATATCGGATTGGGCAAGAATCAACCGTCTTTTAAAAACGTGATAGTAAACGGGCTGATCCTTGATGCCCACGGGTACAAGCTTAGCAAAAAATTAAAGAATTATCCTGATCCGCAGGAAGTGTTTGATAAATACGGCGCCGATGCCTTGCGATATTTTTTGCTGGCGTCCACCAATATCGGCGAAGAATACAGATTTTCCGAAGACAAGGTAAAAGAAGCCTGGCGCCAGGTAATTTCCGGAGTAGAGAATTGTTTTGCTTTTTACAATACCTACGGCAAAGAAACGAAAGAAGCTGACGGAACAATATCTGAAAATATTCTGGATAAATGGATAATTTCGAAAACGGAAAATCTGAACGCGCAGGCGGACAAATGGATGAGCGAGTACGAGCTGACCAAAGCGGCGCGGCTGTTTAATGATTTTATTGATGATTTGTCCAATTGGTATATCCGTCGGTCCAGGCGGCGTTTCCAAAAACCGGAATCGGAAAAAGAAAAACAGGAAGCAGCAGTAACATTAAAATATGTTTTAATCAAGCTTGTAAAATTAATGGCGCCGTTTACGCCGTTTGTAACCGAGGCGGTTTATCAGGAAATGAAAAGCGATAACGATCCTATAAGCGTGCATCTTTGCGACTACCCGGAAGGAAACAAAAAATTAATAGATAATAATCTGGAAAAAGAAATGGCGGAAGCGAGAGACATTGTTAATCTTGCTTTGGCCGAAAGGCAGAAACAGGGTATAAAGGTACGGCAGCCGCTAGCTGAATTGAAAATTAAGAAAAAAATAAACGAAAAGCTGTTTCCGCTGATAGCAGATGAGATAAACGTTAAAAAAGTATCAATTGGCGGCAGTATCGAAAATGATGTTTGGCTTGATCCGGAGATTTCGGAAGAGTTAAAGGAGGAAGGCGATGTGCGTGAGATAATAAGGCAGATACAGCAGACCCGCAAAGAAAGGAAGCTTAATCCGTCTAATATTATAGAGATAGGCTACCAAAAATCAGGATTTTTTGATAAGATACTAAGGGATCAGAAAGACTATATATTGAAAGAGGTGTTGGCCGAGGAATTCAGGCCGGAACAAGATTTCGGCAGCCAAAAAGAAATTAAAATAGGCGAAGAAACAATAATCTTCAGCATCAAAGTTTTACGCTAAATTTTTGCCGCAAAAGCAAATTTAAATAAACTAATGAGCAATTTTTATTTTCCAATTGAAAGGCCAAAAGACAAAAAAAGCTTTGCGGCCTCGCAGATCAGGCGGAAGGGAGCGGACGGAAAGGAAATAAAGCTTGGCGACAAGGAAAGTCCGCCATCTAATCCGTTATTTACCAAGCGTCCTTTGGTTACGAAAGAAAACGAAGGCGAATATATGGACAAATACAAACAAATGATACAAAACATTAAAGCGGACGCGAAAGAAAAAGATTCCGCTCCGGTTAAAGAAGACAGCAGGTTAAGGTTTTATAAAGTTACATTTCCTAAAAAAAATAAATAAATGAAATTCAGAAATTTTTTAATTATAGTTGCGATAGTGGTGGTCGCCGTTCTGGCCGCTTCCTGGGTGGGAATGTCCTATTCGAAAGAAGTGCTGAAGCTGGAGATTTTGGGGCCGGACAAAATTGACGCGGGTGAGCAGATAAATTACACCGTAAAGTTTAAAAACAACGGAAAGGTCCGGCTGGAAACCCCGGAGCTTTATTTTGAATTCCCGGACGGCGCCATACTGGAAAACACCCAAAAGATAGTAAAA
>JAQUOQ010000053.1 GCA_028717005.1 Minisyncoccota bacterium | reverse complement strand
ACAACCAAAGCAGCGAACAAGGAACCGCGTTAATTAATTATACGGTGCAGAAAGGAGAAAGTTTGAGCACGATTGCCGAAAAATTTAATATCTCCGTGGAAACGATTTTGCTTGCGAATGAACTTTCGAGCAGCAAGATTATAGCAGGCCAGGAATTGGTTATTCTGCCGACCAGCGGATTAATACACATGGTAAGCAAAGGAGAGACGGTAAAAGCCATTGCTTTAAAATATGGCGCCCAAGAACAAGAAATAATAAGTTTTAATAATTTGCCCGAAAACGGGCAAATTTACGTAGGAGATGTTTTGATCGTTCCCGGAGGAAAAGCTATCCAAAAACCAACCTCGGCGCCCCAAATTCAGGATGTGGCCGATAATAGTACCGCACCAACAGGCCAAATTTCTTTGCCCGGAGCATATTTCGTAATACCGACAACCGGAATAATAAGCCAGAGAGCCCACTTCTCTTATGTTTCCGATGGCAGGAGCTATTATAACTCCATTGATATTGCTAATGCTATCGGCACGCCTGTTGTGGCAGCTGCCGGCGGCACGATAGAAATAGCCAAAAATGCCTGGCCATACGGCAACTATATTACAATCGCCCATCCGAATGGCGTGGTTACCTTGTATGCCCACTTAAGCTCTATTGCCAAGGGTGTTTATGCCGGCGTGAGTGTTTCCCAGGGCCAAATTATCGGCTATATGGGTAATACCGGCAGGGTGGTGAGCACAGGAGGCACAGGCTCTCATTTGCATTTCGAAACCAGAGGAACAACCAATCCGCTAGCAGGCTATACAAAGGGATCAAAAGTAGTCTACTAAGTAAATATAACAATTTAAAAACCACCGGCAGGTGGATTTTGTTTACTAATTTTAGGCTTCGCGGCGGCGGTACAGTAAGGCTTCGGAAATATGCGGGAATAATATTTTCTCGGACTTATCGAGATCGGCGATTGTCCGGGCAACTCTCAAGAGGCGGTGATAGCCGCGGGGCGAAAGCTTTCCCGAATCAACAGCCTGCTTAAGCAGTTTTTTAGAGGTTTCATCAAATGAGCAATATTGTTTTATCTGGGGAATTTGCATTTCCGAGTTTTTTGATATTTTAAGGCCGGCAAACCTTTGCTGCTGGATTAGTTGCGTCTGCCGGACGATTTCTCTTATTTCCATCCCCTTTTCTTTTTCCGGATCGGAATTTAACTTGTCGAATTTTATGCGCGGAACGTTTATAAACATATCGATTCTGTCCATCAGCGGGCCTGATAGCTTGCGGCGGTACATTTGTATTTGCGACGCGGAACAAACGCAAGGCTTTTCCGGGTCGCCATAGTAACCACAAGGGCAGGGATTGGCAGTGGCAAGGAGAATAAAACGGGCCGGCAGGCGGACGCGGGTTTGGGCGCGAGACACGGTTATCTCTCCGTCTTCCAAAGGCTGCCTTAGCGATTCCAAAACATCGCGGTGGAATTCCGGAAGTTCGTCTAAAAACAAAACCCCTTTATGCGCCAAAGTAATTTCTCCCAATTGCGGAGGATTTCCTCCGCCCAGCAGCGCCGCTTCGGATGAAGTGTGATGCGGCGAGCGCAAAGGAGGGGTGTTTATTAATGGCTGGTTATTAGGCAAAAGACCGGTTAAGCTGTAAATCTTGGTTACCTCAAGGGCATCGTCATGGCTTAGCTTCGGCAAAAGCCCGGCAAAGGACTTGGCAAGCATCGTCTTTCCGGTTCCGGGTGGCCCTTCCATCAGCAAATTGTGGCCGCCGGCTGCCGCGATCCCCAATGCTCTTTTGGCGTATTCCTGCCCTTTTATCCAGCTAAGGTCGTTTTTATCATCTTCCTCATGTTGTTCGTTTTCTTTGGTTTCCGTCGGCTCTATTATTTTTCTGCCTTCAAGATGGCAGACAGCCTCTTTCAAGCTTTTAACTCCGATAATTTTAAGGTTTTTGGCAAAGCTTGCTTCAGAAGCATTCTCCGTTGGCAGGAATAATTCTTCAAATCCTTTTTTTTGGGCTTCAAGGGCGATAATAAGGGCTCCCCTGATCGGCTTTAGCCGGCCGTCAAGGGAAAGTTCGCCGATAAAGAGCTTTTTGTCCGGGTTGAACTGGGTTTGCCGCGAGGACAATAAATAAGCGAGAGCGATGGGAAGATCAAAAAACGCCCCTTCCTTTTTCAGGTCCGCGGGCGCCAAATTAACCAATACTTTCAGAGGCTGTTCATAGGGGCTTTTCATTCCGCTATTCCTGATAGACGAATCAACCCGTTCTTTTGATTCGTCAACTGATTTTGATGCCAGGCCAACGATATTAAAGGAGCGCAGCCCGTGGCTGCTCTCAACCTCAACTTCTATCATATGGGCAGCGAGGCCCATGATTGATGACGAATAAATTTTAGAGGACATGCACCCTATTGGGTGGCGCTGCAATCATTGCAAGTTCTCGCTTCCGGGAATATTTTCAGCCTTTCTTCCGATATCTCTTTGCGGCAATTTTCGCACAAGCCGAAAGTTCCCACGCTTAATTTTTGGAGCGCCAAATTGATATTTTTTAATTTTTCCTCAAGGACGTATTCAACCGGCAGAAGATTTTCGTATTCTTCAACCTCGTTGGCTTCGTCCTCTAAATCATGTTCAGTGGTATTGTTCGGGTATTTCGTATTCCAATTGTCGCCGCCAATCCCCTTCTCCGCTATTCCGGCAAGTTCTTTTTCTATTTCCAATTTCTTGATTTCCAGATCTTTCTTTAATTGTGTTAGAGTTTCTTGGTTCATTTTTGGATGATTAGAAAAATTATTAAAAATAAAATTATTAATATAAGGACCCGGACTAATATTTTTTGCGTTGCCGAAGGAGTTTTAACCATTTTGCTTGTCTAATTCTTCGTTAAGCCCTCCCAGCTTGTCTTTTATTGTTTTAATTTCCGAGAGCAAAATTTGGTATTTTTCCCTCAGCTCGGAGCGGATTGATTCTATTTTTTTAAGTTCGTCTTCGGACATCCATCGGTCTTCTTCCACCTTTCTCCGCTTTTCTTCAGCCGCCTTCCGGGCCTCTTCTATTTTTTTTGATTCATCGTCCAGCCCGGAGGTGCTCATTCTTTTTTCCAGCACTTTGATTTCTTCCTCGATGTCTTTTTCTTTGGCTGCTATGTCCGCCAGTTTTTTATCGACAATTCCTTTTTCTAAGGTATTTTCGTTTACGCGGTCTTTTATTTCCAGAGCTTCGTTTTCTATTTTTTCCAATTCGGTCAGCAGGCCTTTTTTCTGGTCGCCGATAAGCAGCCGCTGGCGGTCTCTCCTCAGCATATCCATTTCCATATTCAGTTCTTTTTCCCGGGCCAGAA
>JAQUOQ010000052.1 GCA_028717005.1 Minisyncoccota bacterium | reverse complement strand
AGGTCAAAGTCCACGGGCCAGTGCCGGAAATAGCGGAAGCCGTTCCGGAAGCGCACAGGGTAGAAGTTGGCGCGCTCGTAAATGATTGCCCATTGGCTGAGCCGCATAGGCCGTTGATGGGCGATGCTATGGAAGAGCTTTTAACCTCAATCCTGCTCATCAAACAAACGCTGCATCCGCCATGGGTTCCGAGCACGGAATCGGTGCTACAGCTAACCAAACTGTATCCGCTGGGCATGGGGTAGGCATAAACTCCCTGGTTGGGGCAGGTAGCTTCTGCCCAAAATACCGCTTTTGCAGGGCTTGAAGCAATGCCCTCAAAGGACTCCACCTCTGTAGCGCTGAACAAAGCTTTAATTGTGTTGCTGTCAGCTACAGTTATGGCAAAAGCACTTTGAGTGCCGATTATTAATGATAGAAACAAGGCAAAAAACAGGAATATCCTTTTGTTCATATGTTTTATCTTATAGCCATTTTTTATTATTATCTTCTATTTTAAGCCTAAAAAAAAACAACAATATTGTCAAGTAAAAGAAAAACCCGTACCTGAGGCTTCAAACCCAAAGATTTTTCAAATCTGTTTCGTTTCTTTAGCCCGAAATCAGTAAAACTTGATAGTTTTTTTGATTTGACATTTTAGTTGTTAAATTATAGATTAACTAAGGAAAGAAGGCAGTTCTTTCACAAGGTGATGAGATGGGCGCTGATCGCAAATTACGGAAAAAAATCAGAGAATTGATTAAGGAAAGCACAGATGAAAAAATACATGGGCGAGCTTTCCGCGACGAAGCGTGGCTTAGCAAGCTGTTGTTCAGCGATTTGATGGATGTGGTTCTTTTTTACATCAGCCTTCAGCCCGATTTGAACGAAATCGGCAAAATAAAAACAAACGACTTTTATCGTTTGTTGGAGGATGTGTGGAAAAAATGGGCTGCGGACAAAAAAAATAAAGCCTTTGCCGATAATTTTTATTCTGCCTGGTTTGCAGGCCCGGGGCCAATGGATGGGACAGCCGGTCCGGCCGAAATGTATATGCTTTATTACACGGGGCTGCTCCACTACGATTATCTTTTGGTTTTCTTTCGTTATCCCGAGGGATTGCCGGATGGCTGGATACCGTATCGGGAACACATAGAGATAATGGCGTTTCCAAAATGGAGGCGGGAGAATAATTTCAAGGAGCTCGGTAAAATCTTTAATTTGGCCGAAATGATGTGCGAAGCCCTGCGGGCAAAACAAAATACGGAAAGATAATATCAATCCGTTTTTTATTTTCCATCAGGACTATTCAATTTTTTAGGATTGGTTTAAAATAGACGCATGAAAGATATTGAAATAGAAATTCAGGTTAATATCGAAAACAGCGAACCGCTGTTAGCCTTTTTGGAAAAGAATGCCGATTTCCAAAAAGAAAATCATCAAAGCGATGAGTATTTTTCGCCCGCGCACCGCGATTTTACTGAAAATCGGCCAATAAAAGAATGGCTGAGATTGAGGGATTCCGACGGCAAATATTCGATAAACTACAAAAATTGGCACTTTGACGAGAATGGCAGGAGCCAGTATTGCGACGAATACGAGACCGAGGTTAATGATTTAAACCAAATTAGAAATATTTTTAAAGCGCTTAATTTTAAACCATTAGTCGCGGTTGATAAAACAAGGAAAACCTGGATATATAAAAATTACGAAATTGATATTGATTCCGTAAAGGGGCTTGGCGATTTTGTGGAGATAGAATATATCGGGAAAGGCGAAGGGGCAGACCCGAAAAAAATTACGGACGAGATGGTGGATTTCCTAAAAAATATCGCATGCGGAAAAGTCAAAAGGAATTATGTTGGCTATCCGTTCCAGCTTTTGTTCCCCGGAGAAACAAATTACGAGGAAGTGTAGTTCTGTATTTTTGTGTATAAAAAAATGCCGCTATCAAGTAGGGCACTTTGGCTTGCGGTAAAAAAATTAAAAAAGTAGTTTGCTCCAGTATTGGTACTTGTCGCCAGGGCAGTTTGTCTGGGAGTTGAACTGGTAGTGGGGAGCGAGAGTCACGCTGGGAACAAGCTCTTTAACCTTGTGGATGATGCAGTTGGCCGTCCAAATCTGCCGCCAGGTCGGGTATTGCTGGTTCTCATCGAAGACAAACGCCATGGAATAGCTTTCACAGTTGGCTTCCCAATTGCCGAGGCTCCAAGCGACGCTGTACGGGGCTAGGCCTTCGGAAGTTTGCACCAAGGCAGTGTTGAGGCCGCTCACTACTGTTCCGTCCGGGTAGATAACCCAATGGAAAGGCAGGAAGCTCTCTTCTGTGCCTATAAGGTGTCCGGAGTGCGGCTTCAGCCCTTTAACGTAAGGATCCCGGGCGGCGGACTGGTAACGGGGAGCGTAGAGATTCGCCTTGTAATAGGCATTCATTTCGCCGATCGTCGTGTTGTTGACAGCGTGGATGCCGATATACTTCAGGGGCGCTCTTTCTTTGTCCCAGTCGATGCGCCACTTCTTTTTGTTCCAGGATTTCACGAACAGGTCCCGTTCCTCTTTTACGGTTTTTTTGATGTACGGGCCCGGACGGATTTTGATCTTCCTGTAGAAGTCTGGTCCATACTGGCGTTGAATCAGCGGGTCGATTACGTTTATGTAGACGCCTGGACAGTTGATACATTCGTAACAATCTGGGGTTATTAACCCGGAGACGTTTACCGCTTGATTTTCAAGCGAAGCGTTTTTTACCGTGATTCCCGGGTTTGTGGCTGCCGATACCGCACCGGCTAGGCAGCACAAGCACAGGACAATCAGAAGGCTTGCGACTTTCTTCATTCTTTCACCTGATTTTCAAGAGTACAATTAGGTCGGCACGGAATAACCTTGCCATAATTGTTTTACAATATATTTAGTATTTTGTCAAACAGAGTCATTTGAATACACCTTAAGTGTTTTATAAAAAAATGCCGCAATTTAATGGGGCATTTTGGTTAGCGGCAGAAAGTTAATGAAGTTTTTCCCTCCATTTCTCAAATTCCCAACCGGGACAATTTGTGTGGGGATCAAATTGATAGTGCGGCGCGACAGTTACATCAGGAACCAGCGCGCGGGCTTTTTCTATAAGAACGTTTGCCGTTTTAATCTGTTCCATTGTTGGCATCCTTTGCCGGCCATCCAGGACAAACGCCATAGAAAGGCTTTCACAGTCGGTCTCCCAATTACCCAAGCTCCACGCAACCTGATATGGGGCTAGGTCGCCGCCGATCCGCATCAGTGTTGGCTGGAGTCCGCAGTATACGCTTCCGTTCGGATAAATAATCCAGTGGAACGGCAGGAAGCTTTCGCGCGTACCCATTACGTGCCCGGAGTGCGGTTTCAGACCTTTAACGGATGGATCCCGCTTGTTGGACTGGTA
>JAQUOQ010000051.1 GCA_028717005.1 Minisyncoccota bacterium | reverse complement strand
GAAACCATGATGGGGGGTAATACCATTACCATTTGGCAGGCAAGCGTCGATGATGCTCCGTGCAACAAGCCATTAGTAATAAAGTGGCAGGGAGTGACCGAAGAATGCGTTGTTTCTGGCGACGATTCGTTTTTGCCTGAATTGTTAAAACTTATCGGCCAAATGCCACATATACTCGCAGCCAAAGAACAGGCCGAACGGCAACGGAAAGAAGATTTTAAGCGACGAAAAAGAGGAGATAAAGAATTCGCCGGGTTACTTGCTGAAGCAGAGCAACTAAACATGCATATGCCGAAATAACAAATATAGCTGGGAAATAATTTACCCGGCTTTTTTATTTGTGGTATAATTATTATGCAAGGATAATAATTATTAAATAAAAAAATATGAGCAATAGAATTATACATTTCGAGATACAGGCTGCGGACACAGCTAAAGTAGCCGAGTTTTACAAATCTGTGTTCGGGTGGGAAATAAACAAAGTAGAAAATATGGATTATTGGTTGGTAATGACCGCTCCGGAAGGCAGTACAGAGCCGGGAATTAACGGAGGCATTACATTAAGAAACGGCCCAATGCCGCAAGAAGGGGGAGCGGTCAATGCTTTTGTTTGTACAATCAGCGTGCCGAGCGTGGACGAATTCGGAAAAAAAATAGAAGCAGCCGGCGGGAAGGTTCAGATGCCTAAAATGCCCATTACCGGCATGGCTTGGATCGCTTATTACACGGACATTGAGGGAAACAGTTTCGGCATATACGAAGATGATAAAAACGCTAAATAGAAAATATTTTTTAGCTTTAACGTTTATAGTAGCGGGAATTATTATTTTCCCTTGTTTTGTTGCGAATGCCGATAATCAACCAATAATTCCGGATGCTTTTGTTTCGTCGGAAAGACTTTCGCAAGGCGACACGCTTTTAATAGTGGTCAAAAACGAGCCAAACCAAATTAGCGGAAATTTAGGCCTGGTTCCCTTGATTTTTTTCCGGGACGAAACCGGCAAAGACTGGATTGCGATTACCGGAATAACCCTAAGCAAAACGCCCGGCATGTATAATCTTTTCATTAACGTTCCAGGCAAATCGGTTTTTAATAAAAATATCATAATTTTAAAAAAAGATTTCCCAATAACACAGCTTCTTGTTACGCAAAAACTTGTCCAAATCGGATATACTGCCAAGAATGTTGTAAACAATGTAATCAATAACGAAAATAAAATATTGCTTAAAGTTTTGAATGTTATAACCCCGATATCCTATATTAATAAGTCTTTTATTTATCCGGTTACCGAAATTAAGGATGTGGGCGCGTTCGGCAATATCAGGAAATCAAACACTTATGAAATCCGGCATTTGGGGGTGGATTTAAAAGCGCCGGTTAATACTTTGGTTTATGCGGCGAACGACGGAAAAGTTGTTTTGGTGGAGAGCATGTGGGATTATGGGAACACGGTTATAGTGGATCACGGCCTGGGTGTTTATTCGCTTTATCTGCACCTCGGTTATTTTAACGTCAAGGAAGGGCAGATAGTAAAACAAGGAGATCTAATCGGCTTGTCCGGCAATACCGGATATTCAATCACGCCCCATTTGCATTTTTCAATTTCAATGCGGGGCGCAAGCCTTGATCCGTTAAAGTTTATAGAAGCGACTCAAGCTGATTGGTAAAATTGACTTTATCGTTTAGATTTGGTAGATTTTATGCTAAATGAAAAATATATTGCCGTATCAAGAACAGCTGGACAGGATTTTGCGCTTGAAAGAGGATATTGCGCGGTTTTCGGTTGCCACTGATGATAACTTTGAAAGCGCGATAGACGCGTTTACCTCTTTTTTTATACAATGCTACCATCTGCGGGACTGGCTGATCCAAAGCCGGTACGGAAGGATAGACATTGATATTTTTGTTTCCAAAAGCGCGTGGCTGTCCCTTTGCCGGGATATTGCCAATAAGCAAAAACACAAAGAAATAGATAAATACGACCCGCAAAACCATTTTGTCAAACGCAAAGGATCGGGTAATTCAACTCCTATTATTGCTTATTACGACCCCGCCAGAAACGAACAGAGATTTGGTATAGATGTCCAGGAATTCGGAACAATGATTGATGTTATTGATCTGGCCGAAAAATGCATCGAGGAATGGCAGAAATTTTTGTATATATACTCTATCTAGATTTTGAAACCATTGAAAGAGTTTTTAGAATAATTTATTTAAAAAGGCATTAATTAAAAACAGGCCCTTGGAGAAAGGCCTGTTTTAATTCGGAATTATTGCTGGGACAAAATCTGCAATCCCGCAGCATTGGTTACCACAGAAACATTTTTAGCAATCAGATAATCGGCTATTTGTTGTAGGATTTCCGGAGTTGTGCTGTATTGTTCGCCACTGTGGTCAACCTGATGGAAAACTAGAATAACCCAGGTTTTATTTTGGATCGCGGTATCAATCCAGCCCTTGATTGTTTCTATGGTCGTGTTAGATTCCACCGATTGGCTTAGCAAGAAATACGGGTCGGTTGTTTTATTGTTATAATCAGCATCTACTCCTCTTGCTCCGATAAAGCCGGAATTTTTTGTTGTTGTAATAACGGCGTTATTGGCTTCGCCGTAAGGATAGGCAAAAGTAAGCACTTGATTTACGCCGATATTCAGCAATTCTTGTTTTGAGCCGTTAATTTCATTTTGAAGCTGCGCCGCCGAAACTTGCGTCAGGTGGGCGTGGGTTTGGCTGTGGGCTCCGATTTCGTGTCCGGCCGCTTGCAGCGACAAAACCTGTGATTGATTAATATAGTTTTCCGGGTCTGTTAATCCGCTCGTGATGATGTATTGCGTGCTTTTCAGTCCGGCTGCATTTAAAATAGGGAGTCCGTTGTTATAGGCAGACAACCAGCCGTCATCAAAATTTAAAGATACCATGCCTTGAGCAAGCACTCCCGGCGCGCTTGTTTTGCCGAGGTAAAAATTATCAACCGCCAAATATCCGGCAGAGCGGATTAAGTGGAAAACCGTGATTGAAACACAATTCGCCGGAACGGTGAATGTTTTTTCGAAGTTATTCCAGTTTGCCGAAGCTCCTAAATTGCCCAGATCAACATATTGGAAAGTGTTATTAGATAGGGCAAAACGGATTGTTAAAACGCTTGGAGCATTAGACTGGTAGCTGTCAGAGAATTTATAAATTTGTCCGGCCGTTACGGGAACATCGGTAAAATACCATTTGGCATCGCCATCGGTGTATTGAGTTAATTCTATTTTCGCGGCTTTGGGGCTATTGTAGCCAGCCACAGGATAAGTAAAAACGGCCGTATTTGTTCCCCAGTTGCCTTTTTGCCAGCCGATAGGATTATTTGAGGCATCGCTATTTTCTAAACCAGGATTTTGTATAAGATTGTCTCCGGGTTGAGGAATAGTATTCGCAATATTTATTGAAATTGCCGCAGATGCCGCCGTGTTCCCGGCTCCATCCCTTGCCTTAGCGGAAACAGTGTGAGCGCCGTTTTGTAATGTTTGAGTGTCAAAACTAATTTGGTAGGGCGAGACCGTGTCTTCCGCGCCTACATTAACGCCATCAATTAAAAACTGGACACCTATTACTTTAATATTATCCGTTGCATTAGCTGTTAGATTAATAGCGCCGGATACAATTGTGCCTCCGGTAGGGCTTGTAATAGAAACAGTAGGCGGGGTAGTGTCCGGAATTATTTTTTTGGCCGAACAGCTGGCGTTTGTGCCGCCGGTGCTGCCATTGCAGGTCCAAGTCCACGGGCCAGTGCCGGAAATAGCGGAAGCCGTTCCGGAAGCGCACAGGTTAGAAGTTGGCGCGCTCGTAAATGATTGCCCATTGGCTGAGCCGCATAGGCCGTT
>JAQUOQ010000050.1 GCA_028717005.1 Minisyncoccota bacterium | reverse complement strand
GGGACATTATTATTGGCTGATTGGCTGGAAAATATCGGAAAATTGTTGTTAACGATATCGCTGATGCTTCCCTGATAAAAATAATAGCCAAAAATTAATCCTCCGAATATTCCAACAACGAATATTATTGCTGCCCATATATAATTTTTCGATCTGTCTTGAGGCGGTTTTTGGTCCGGCGCCTCTATCTGCTTTAAATTAAGCTCCGGCAATTGATATAAAGACATATTATTAGTCTCTTAACCCTTGTTATTTTCTTCGTAATGGTTAAACCTGTAACTGCTTTTCCTTACCGGCCCTTTGCACGCCATATGCAGCGCGCACATAAGATATGTCCAGCCGGTGCGGAAATAGCCGTCACGGTCGAATCTTCTTGTTGGCATATATATCCGCGTCGAATGGATAATGCCGAACTTCCCTATCTTTGCCGCTTGTTGGACGAAATGGACGTCCTCGGCTAACTTTATTGTCTCATCAAACCCCCCTACTTTGTCAAATATAGTTTTCCGTACCATTATCCCCATAGCCCCCATAGGGAAACTCCTGCTGAAAACATGCTGCTGGTAATTATAAAAAAGATTTATGGTAAACCGGTTAAGCAAAAGCTTTCCCTTTATCGGATAGAGATGATAAGAAGCGATATCCATTTCTTTTTCCTCAAATTCCGCCAAAGAATTTTTCAAAAAATGCTCCGGCAATTTCAAATCGGCGTCTAAAAACAAAAGCACGTCTCCTTCCGCGGCGGCAGCGCCAAGATTTCGGCCTTCCGCCGGAGTGCCGCCATCCACAATTTTGGCTCCATATTTTTTCGCGATTTCGATCGTCCGGTCTTTTGAGCCGCCATCCGCCACAACCAATTCCACGCTGTTCATCTTATCCGAAAGAAGCGACGACAAAAGCGCCTCTATATTTTTTTCTTCATTTAATGTCGGTATGATTACGCTTAACATAATTTAATTAGCAAAAATATTTTTCATTTCGTCCCAGTATTCCAGATGGTTTTGTTTTGTTTTCATCCAGTACCACCATTCCCCTCCCCACAGATAATAAGTGCTTATCCCAGTTCTCTCGGCAAAATTAATGTTTTTTTTCAATTGTTGCAGGCTCATGGTTTTTTGCTGGTCTTCAATCGAAGTGCTGGCAACCGAATTGGGGCACCACGGTTCCGCCTGAAGTTCCACGCCTATCGCCTTTTTATTAAATAAGGCGTTTATAAGCTCGGCTCTTTTGTAATAAAATACCGGCGTGTAAAACGGCTCATAGGAAAAATAAAATTTCAACTGGGTCTGCCAAACGTTGCGGTAAGTCGTAAATCCGACAATATCACCGATACTGGCGGTTTTAAACCAGAAAGACATCTCTCCGCTATCCGTAGTTATGATCGGATGCTTTTTTTGGTCAAGCTGTTTTACGAAAGCCACTTCCTGCCTCAAAAACTTTTCATCCGCCCAGGGGCAGGCTCCGAATTTAAGGAATGTTTCGTTTTCAACCTGCCAGGCCGAAAGCACGGCAGAATCTTTATACCGGTTAACAACCGTTTCGAGCATGCTCATTATTTCTTTTTGCTGGCTTGCTTTATCCATGCCAAGCGACCATTGGGGCAGATGGCATTCCGGCCAGCGCGGCGTCCTCATCCCGATAGCGAGTATTATATCAACATTTCTTTTTTCCGCTTCTTTCATCTGCCAATCCAAATCGCTAAAATCATAAACTCCTTGTTCCGGCTCTATAAGATCCCAGTGGACGGAGATTTTAATATTCTTGGCTTTCAAATCGTCAAGATAGGCCAGATACACTTCTTTCGGGTCCAGACCCAAAAAATCAGTCTGCTTCATGGAAAAATTTACACCCCAAACCATTTTCTCCGCTTTTTTCGGCGTGCCAATAAAAAACCACGCCACAAAGGCTATGGCGAAAATTATTAAGGCAATAAGTATGTATTTTACTGCTGCGGCCATGGCTTAATTATAGCTAAAAACCTTTAAAAAGCAACGCTCCCCATGTTTGGCAGCCTGGCTGCCAAACATTAGGCGAACAGAGATATAAGGGATGCGAAGATGGAAGGAAAATCATTATCATAAGTAATTTCTGAAGGGAGAATATAAGGAAAATAATTGCCGAACAAATAAACTAGTCTTTTTGATATTTTACCCTTTAATATTTGCCTGCCGAATTTTTTTATAACTTCTTTTTTATATTCTTTAAAGTTTGGGAATGTTTTTAATAAAATGCCCGCTTGTGTAAGCCCCCAGATTATCCCTCCCCCGCTCCACGGCTTTGTAAGCCCCGTGGCATCGCCACAAAGAGCGATATTGTTTTCGTTGGTAAAAATTAATCCGCTGTCAACAAAATAATTTCCTGGCTGGGGAATTATCGCGGAAGCCGATTCTTCCGTGTTAATGTTTTCTCTTTTTAAAAAATCATCAAATATTTTTTTGGTTTCTTTTAGATCGCCCATCGCGCCGTATTCCACGCAATCGCCTTTTGGTATTTTCCATAAAAAACCAGATCGGGTGGGACAAGTAGAAACAAAATTGGAATTATCGCTTTGCCTAAAATACGCTCGGATGCCCAAAGAAAAAACAGGTTTTGGTAATTCAAGTTTGTTCCTTACGATCGAGCCTGCCCCGTCGCAGCCGATTATATAATCAAAGTCTTGCGGCAATTCTTTTATTTCCTGATTAAAAATTATATGCGCTCCCGTCTCCCGCGCCAGACTGATAAGAGTTGCCAATAATTTTTCCCTGTTCAAAACCAGATGCTTCGGACTAAAATTAAGTTTAATCTTCTTTTTTGGAAAATTAATCACGCAGCCGCTTATTTCATTTTTAACGCATTCGCTCGCCTGCGGGATAAAACCGATAATCCGTTCGGAAAATAAAGCGGAACAAACCTTTTTCCCGGCATCTTTTTCGCTTTTCTTTTCAAAAACAGAGACATCGTGTCCCCGCTCGCCCAATTTCCACGCCAGATAAGTCCCTATAATTCCTCCGCCAATTATGGCTATTTTTAATTTTTTGTTTTCCACGCTGAGCGGGTGAAGGGAATCGAACCCTCATATACAACTTGGAAGGCTGTCGCTCTGCCATTGAGCTACACCCGCGCTTACGGTTTTGCCACAAGTCGGGGCACTGAGATTCGAACTCAGAATAAATCTTCCCAAAAGACTCGTGATAGCCGTTTCACTATGCCCCGTATGGATTATTTTATATCATTTTTTATCCTCTCAGTCAAAAAATCTCCTTTATTTTTCTTGCTTTTTGCCCCATTTTTTGGTATTAGATATATATCATACACGTCCCCGTAGCTCAATAGGACAGAGCGACGGACTTCTAATCCGTAGGTTGTGCGTTCGATTCGCGCCGGGGACACAGTATTCCTGGTGGCTATAGTGTAATAGCAGCACAATACCCTGTGAAGGTATTAGTACGGGTGCAAATCCCGTTAGTCACCCTTTTATGCAAAAACATCTATCTTGTATAGATGTTTTTGTATAAAACGAAAAGATTCAAATGTCAGTGATAATATTAAAAAAGAAGGCACGGGATTATCCTAATTTCCACTTAATCCCTAAACCTTCTATGATTTGAGTAAGCTCCTGATATTCGTTTCTGTAACAGGACAACTCGGAAATTTTGCCAAAAGCAACAAGAACCACGCAATCATCTTGTTGCGCTACCCCTATTAATAGGCAAGACAACCCGTCCTTCTCCATCTTGATCATGAAGCTTTTTTCATCATCAACATTACCATTGTTTCTTTGAACTTCTTCGTATTGCCCAAAGAGACGATTTTTAAGTTCCACGAACTTTTCCGGAATCATTTTAACCAAGTAAAAATTAGCATGGTAATAATGATTTGTCAAAATTAGCCAACTCTACTTTCATTCCCTACCCGTTTAAAATTATAAATGTATCAAGGAACCGCCCAAAAAATAAAAAGCTCTTTATGGCCATTTGGCAAAACGAGCTTGTACGCCTCCCCTTACAGGATAAAAATATTTTGAGCCAGAATCAGTCTTTTTCTTTCCCTGTTTCGGCGGTTCATTAAGCATTTCTTTTAAAAG
>JAQUOQ010000049.1 GCA_028717005.1 Minisyncoccota bacterium | reverse complement strand
TGCTGTCCGCCCGATCCGATTACTAAAATATTAACCGAGCTGGAAGCAGTGGAGTTTCGATTATTCGTAACGGTTAAAGTACAGGAATAATTCGTATTGACCGAAACAGTCGGCGCGTAATATGTCAGGTTAAGGACTCCGTAGCTCGACAATGTGCCGCCAGTGCATGTCCAATAATAACTTAGCGGATAATATCCGTTCGGGTCAGACGCGGTCGCGTCCATATAAACGCTCTGGCCGCTCTGCACCTGTTTGCTGGAACCTGCAAAAACATTTAAGTTAAAATTATTGTTGTTCGATGGCCTTACCAAAATATTAACCGAATTGGAAGCCATCCCGCCGCGATTATCCGAAGCTGTCAGCGTGCAGGTGTAAGTAGTGTCATAAGACACGAATGGCGCATAAAAAGTAGGATTTAAAACATTATAACTAGAAAGAGATCCGCCGGAACATGTCCATGAATATGTAATAGGATCACCATCCGGATCATAAGCAGTCGCGTTTAATCTGGCTGACTGGCCGGATTGCAATGTCTGGTATGAACCGGCATTTACTACCGGAATACCGTTAGAAGATCCGCCCGAACCGATTACCCAAATGCTTACGCTGCTTGAAGCAGACATGCCATTGCTGTTAGTTGCTGTTAGCGTACAAGAATAGCTAGTGCTGTTAGTTACGTAAGGGGCGTAGTAAGTCGGGTTAAGCACGTTGAAATTGGACATATTGCCGCCTGTGCATGTCCAGTGGTAAGTCAAAGGCAATCCTTGCGGGTCAGACGCAGTCGCGTCCATATAAACGCTCTGGCCGCTCTGCACCTGTTTGCTGGAACCGGCAAAAACGTTTGGCGGATTATTATTGTTTTGCTGTCCAATTACCAAAATATTCACATAATCAGAAGCTGATAATCCCAAACTGTTGGTTACCGTTAAAGTACAAGTATAATTTGTGTTGCTTGTAATATAAGGGGCGGTATAAACCGGATTAAGAACGTTATAGTTTGACATTGAACCGCCTGTGCATGTCCATTGATACGTTAAAGCCGAACCCTGGGGATCAGAAGCTGCGGCGGTCATATTAATATTCTGGCCGCTCTGCACCTGCTTTGATCCGCCGGCATTAACCGTCGGGGGAAAATTGTTTTGCTGTTGCGACCGCACAAGGATATTTACCGAATCAGAAGCGTAAAGGCCTTGTGAATTGGTAGCTGTAAGAGTGCAGGTGTAATTAGTATCAGAGCTTGCGCTAGGAGCATAAAAAAGCGGATTAAGCACGTTGAAATTAGACATATTGCCGCCTGTGCATGTCCAGTGGTAAGTCAAAGGCAGGCCGTTCGGATCAGAAGCTGTGGCGTTCATCAGTATAGACTGTCCGGCCTGAACGTCTTTATTCGTGCCGGCATTAACTGTCGGATTTTGATAATTAATCGTTTTGTTAGCCGAGCAGTATGCGTTGCTTCCGCCATTAGAACCGGAACATGTCCAATTCCAAGGGCCGGTGCCGGTTACGGCTGATGCTGTGCCCATATTGCAAAGATTTGCAGTGGGTTTGGAAGAAAGGGTTTGCCCGTTAGAACTGCCGCAAGCTCCGTTTACCGGAGTGGCTGTTTTCTTTACTAAAATACTTACCGAGCTAGTTGCTGAGCATCCCTGCGAATCAGTGGCTACGAGCGTGCAGGTGACAGTAGTGTCAGAGCTTACATTCGGAGCATAAAAAAGCGGATTAAGCACATTCGCGTTAGAAAGATTTCCATTCGTACAAGTCCAATGATAGGTTAATGGCAAACCAATCGGATCAGAAGCTGTGGCGTTCATAAGAACAGATTGTCCTTCCTGAACTTCTTTGTTTGTGCCAGCATTAACAACCGGTTTTTGGCAAACCGGGCTTGTTTTATTAGCCGAACAACTGGCAGTCGTGCCTCCATTACTGCCCGCGCAAGTCCAATTCCAAGGACCAGTGCCGATTACGGCTGATGCTGTGCCCATATTGCAAAGATTTGCAGTGGGTTTGGAAGAAAGGGTTTGCCCGTTAGAACTGCCGCAAGCTCCGTTTACCGGGTTAACAACAGCAGGCGTGCAAGCATATATCGGCCGTACGCCTATATATGTTCCCCATTCGTCATAAGCGGTAAAAACTAAATCATTTGCTCCAGGAACCAAAATATCGGTAATTGAAGCTGGTCCTCTGTAAACCTCATGGCTTGAAGGGCCAAATGTTTTTACCTGGCCGGTTGTGTTATTCCTTACTTGCAAACAATCGTCAACGTGAATTTCGTTCGCTGACCCGTTATAGCTAAGGAAAACCTCGCCGGTGCCGCTATAATTGTAATTAAAATGGCCTAAATGAAACGGATCCGACTTGTCTCCGCTGCAATCGCCAGTATATTTAGTGCTTCCTAAATCTATTTGTTGGGCGCCCATAACAAAAACGCAGGTATCCGCCGCCTGGGCGACTCCTAGATTTTGAAAAGTGGCGCAAAAGAACAATCCAAAAAGAGCAATTGAAATAAAGGTTAATACCTTCAGATTTCGATCATTAAAATTTATTTTGTTCATAAATCTTTATAATATTTATAATTTTTGCCTTTGTTTCAATAGTATCCTCTTTTCCGACCATTCAAGGATAACTAGAGATTTCAAAAATAATATAACAAAATTATGCTATTTTGTCAATAACGATTTTTCCCCGTTAATCCATACCAAAAAAATCACTTAAAACGCGGATTTAGGGATAAAAGAACTATTTTTATTATTTCCCGTTTTTAAAAGGCTTTTATTTAATATAAACCCTATCGTATCTTAAATCAATATATTCGCAAGACTCCGCCCTTTCAAAATATTTAGCCAAAACAATGTTTAATTCTTCTATTTGCCAATCAATATCCTTGGCTGGATTAAAAATAAACTCACAGCCGCCGGAAACCGCTAATGATAGTTTTTCTGCCGAATAAACATAAAAATCGCCATATTGCAAAGAAAAGCTGGTCGCAACTCCGGATATCTTTTTCGCGGCAGAAAGCATAGTTTTTCGGCATTCGCCGTTTTCTTCGCAAGTTTTATCCTTATCAGTTATCCTGATGCCCAAATTTTCTCCCGGAACGCAATCCTTTATATAGTCACCTGTTTCCCCGACTAAAAAACAGCTGGAGCTGCCGTTCCGCCATTCCGCGAACGGAGTTTTTTCCTTTACATCCAGATACAAACTGCCGGTGGCATAATCTTTCTTCAAATTAATGCTTTCTATCTGGGGAAATTCTTTTAAAATAGAATCTATTTTTCCTGCCGACGGCAGAAAAATATTTTCGATGGAACCGGTTTGGCCGAATAAAGAGTAGGAGACCGTAAATTTATCTTTAACTGCCCTGCTTAAATCCTCCTCCGGCACGCCGGTTAAGCCGCTAATCTCCAGGTTTTTTATTTCCAAGCGCGGAGAAAAATAAAAGAAGCTGTAAATTATTATTCCCGAAAAAACAACAAGCCCCAAAATCGGGAAATAAAAGCGGGAAATGAAGCTTTTCTTCTTCCTTGTCCGTTTCTTGCTTTTAATTCTCCTGTATTTTTTCATTATTACAAATTACGCTTTCTTTTTCTTAATTGTTCGAAAATATAAGTCGGCCAATAGAGAAAAGACAGAGGATAATCCTGAGTTTTTACGTATTCTTTTTCCCGGCCGCCAAATCCTTTTTTAAATAAACTGAGCCCGAACCATGGATGATCTTTATTATCCCCCATTTCTTTCTCGGGCGCAATTCCCCAAAAGTTATATATTTCACATCCGCGTTTTTTCGCCTCTTTTATGGCTTCCCACTGCAACAAATATGATGCCGGCACTTTCGGATATTTTAAGGACGACGCTCCCTGATGGTAAAAAGCTATTCCGGACCAAAAAATTACCATAGCCGAAGCGATTATCTCGTTATTATATCGCGCCGAAAAAATGCTTATTTCGTCGTCTTCTTTAAAAGCCGCAAGTTCATTGCTTAAATAATCAAAAGAAAACGGGGAAAAAGAATGCCGGTCCGCCGTTACCTGATAAACCTGTTCAAAGGCTTTGAGGTCGCCCAAGTCTTTTGTCTGGGTTATTTTTAAATTGGCGTCTTTTTC
>JAQUOQ010000048.1 GCA_028717005.1 Minisyncoccota bacterium | reverse complement strand
GTGTTAAACGACCTTATTATCGGTTCCGAGCTGAAGATAATAAAGAACGCCGGACACAATCCTTACCGTATTTATCCCGAAAAATTTTTTAAAGAACTTCACGCTTTTTTAGTTAAAAAATAAAAATCGCAAAATATGATTTATCTGCCGAATTGGTTTCTGCCGGCCATTAGTTTAATAATATTGATTTTTTGGCTGATAAAAGAAATAAAATCTTTTTTGTTTTGGGCGTATCTTTGGCAGTTGAAGAACTACCATATCGGCCGTTTCCGTTCGCATTTCAGCACTTTTGCCGGCAGAAAATTAATTTTTAACTGGCCGGCTTTCATTAAAACAATTGTCCTTGCGGCCACGGCGCTTTTGCTGTTTTTTGTAGTTTCTATACCGGAGGCTAATGCCGAGTGGATTCCATATCTTCTTTTGGGCGTGCCGGCCGCGTTTTTAATTTACCTCGCCGAGGGTTTTTATTCTCTCATAAGCTTTAAGAAAAAAACCGCTAAAACGCCGGAGCTAACGCCCAAGGTTTTATTTTTATTGCCGATAATCTTTATTCCCCTCGGAGTTTTTACTGCGGTTTTTGCCTACGTTTTCGCGAAGAATATTTTAGGATTTGTTGGTTACGATATTATCACTTTAAATATTTTCTTTGTAATCGGCATTATCGTTTTTGATCTTTTAACCCCCCTTATCGTTTCTTTCCTGGTTTTGATGTTTCAGCCGGTTACGGTTTTCCAACGGAACAAAATTATCCGAAGCGCCATTGCCAAGCGCGAAAAATTCGAAAATCTTCTCACAATCGGCATTGCCGGAAGCTTCGGCAAATCCTCCGTTAAAGAATTTTTGAAAACAGTTTTATCGGAATCTTTCCGCGTCGCGGCGACCGAGGCGAATAAAAATTCCGAAATGGGCATTTCCGAGTATATCATAAATAAGCTTGCGCCCGAACACGAGGTTTTTATCTGCGAAATGGGTGCTTATAACCGCGGAGGCATTAAATTGCTTTGCGATATCGCCAAGCCGAAAATCGGAGTTTTGGCCGGCATCGGCAATCAGCATGCTTCCACTTTTGGCTCTTTAAAGAATATTATTAAAGCTAAATTCGAGCTTATTGATTGTTTGCCCGAGGAGGGGTTGGCGGTTTTAAACTGGGATTCGCAGCCAGTTAAAGAAAATTTCAATAAAAACATTAATTCCATAAAGTATTCTGTTTCGGGAGAAACGGATATCTGGGCCGAGGAAATAAAAATCAAAAAACAATCACTCTCTTTCCGGGCGATTTTTAAAACCGGCGAATCCATTAACGTCAGCGCCAATTTAATCGGCGCCCAGAACGTGATTAATCTTTTGCCGGCGATAGCAATCGGCAAGCGGCTGGGAATGGAAAACGAAGAAATCGCAAATGGAATTAAAAAAATCCGGCCGGAACAAGGGGGGATTACGCTGTCAAAAGGCGCTAACGGGGCATGCGCCGTTAATTCGAGCTATTCGTCAAATGCCACGGGCGTATCGGCGCACCTGGAATACTTGAAAGAATGGGGAAATTCGGAAAAAATATTCGTGATGCCCTGCATTATCGAACTGGGAAAAGAAGCGAAACAAACGCATTTTGAATTGGGTAAAAAAATAGGTGAAACGTGCGATTTTCTGATAGTTACAACAAAAGATTATTTTCGTGAGATTAAAAAAGGAGCCGTGCAGGCGGGAATGAACAAGGAAAATATTTTCCTTACGGAAGACGCCCAAAAACAATATGATAAAATAAAAACTCTGGCAAAACAGGGCTCGGTTGTGTTTATCGAGGGCCGGGTTCCGGAATATTTAATCCGCAAGCTGGATGAAAAAAAATAAAAATGGCTAAATTAATTTCCACATCTTTATCTCCCAACACGGAACCGGACGACGCGGTACGGGCGCTCGGGATTATTTTTTCTCCTTGGAAATGGAAAAAAGGATCAGCCGTAAGGGAACTTGAAAATAAATTTGGGGAAAAGTTCGGTTTTAAAAACGCCTATGCTTTTAATAGCGGGAGATCGTGTCTGATGGCGATTTTAAGCGCCGCGCGAATCGGGCAAGGGGACGAGGTTATCGTGCAATCTTTTACCTGCAATGCCGTCATAAACCCTATCTTAAGCGCCGGAGCTAGGCCGGTTTTTGTTGATATCGGAAGCGATTTAAATATGGACGCGGAAAAACTGGAAGAAAAAATAAACGAAAAAACCAGAGCCGTAATTGTCCAACACACTTTCGGCTGGCCGGCTGACGCGGAAAGAATTAAGGCTGTTTGCGAAAAATATAAAATTTTGGTTATCGAAGACTGCGCCCACGCCCTAGGCGCGAAAAAAAACGGTAAATATTGCGGTTCTGCGGGAGATGCGGCTTTTTTCAGTTTTGGCCGCGACAAAGTAATCTCTTCTGTATATGGTGGAATGCTTATAATTAATAATCCGGATTTAATCCCCGGAGTTGAAGCTTTTTATTCTAAAACAGGCAATCCGTCCGGTTTTTGGATTTTTCAGCAATTATTCCATCCGGTTATTATGGAATTTTTGGTTTTGCCTCTTTATAATTTTTTAAACCTTGGAAAAATATTTTTAGCATTGGCAATGAATTTTAATCTGCTTTCCAAATCGGTTACGCCGCAGGAAAACGAAGGCAATTTGCCTGATTATTTCCCGGCAAAAATGCCTAACGGCCTCGCCATTCTAACTCTGAAACAACTTCAAAAATTGGAGCGTTTTAACCGCCACCGGCAGGAATTAGCATCTTTTTATATGGAAAAAATTAAAGGCGCGAATTTAGGGTTTCCATTCGGGGAAAGGGAAAATCTGGGAGCGATTTATATGAGATTTCCCGTTCTTGTTGAAAATCCTAAAGAGATTTTTAAAAAAATGCGCGAGAACGGCATATATCTTAACGACGGCTGGTGCGATTCGCCGATTGTTCCGGCGCAAACCTCTTTGTTGAAAATGTGCTATGAAAACGGATCATGCCTTTTTGCCGAAGAAACAGTTAAGCATATAATCTCCCTGCCAACGAGCATTAAAGTTTCCGCTGCCGACGCGGAGAGAATAGTTTATTTGCTAAAAAGCCTGATAGCCGTTAAAATATAAAGATAAACAATAATATTTGGAACAATTATGTTTGATAAATTAAAAGATTTGAAGAAATTAAGGGATTTGGACAGCGCGCTCGGCAACGAAATTCTCGAGACAGAGAAAGACGGGATTAAAGTGGTTATAAACGGCAAAAGCGAGATTGTAAGCATTGTTTTGAATTCCGAACTTGGCAAAGATCGCCAGGAACAATTATTAAAAGAATGCATTAACGAGGTTTGCGGCAAAGCCAAGATGCTTATGGCCAAAAAGGCTGCCGAAATATCAGGCTTTGGATTTTAAAAATATGAAATTTTTTCCAACCATTACTACAATAAAATCCGCCTGGCCGGAAAAGATAAAAGAAGCCACGGATTTGGGGCTTAAAGAGGTGGCTGTTTTTCCTACCTGTCTGGAAGCGGAACAAAGGAAAAATCTCTACAATCTTTTGCAAAAATCAACAATTACTTCGATACCCCTTGTCCATTTGAAATCGGATATGGAAATATGGGAATTGGATTATTTTGTTAAAAAATATAATACTCAGGTTTTTAACACCCACTCGGCCAGCGAATATCCCTTTAATCCGGAATGGATGAAATACAAAAACATTATTTGCGTTGAAAACACATTCAAGGCGGCTTTAAATGAGGAGGAACTTAGTTCTCTCGGCGGCATTTGCCTTGATTTCGCCCATTTGGAAAATGACAGGCTGGTTGATAAGGAAAAATTTATGCTGGACACCAGATGTTTAGAAAAATTTCCGATAAAGTGCAACCATATAAGCGCGATTAAAACCACTTTTGAAGTGCATGATGGCGAAAAAATACATTATGATAACCATAAGCTTGTCGATAACAGCGAATTGGATTATTTAAGGAGATATCCGTTAAATTATTTTTCCGATTTTTGCGCCATGGAATTCCATAACAAAATAGCGGAACAGATTATGGCGATTGATTATATCGAAAATTTGCTCAAAAATCGGGACGACTTTATCAAAGGCATGGGTTTTTAAAGCAATGACTATCAAAGAAGTTAAAGACAAAAAAATCTGGGAGAATTTTCTTTTGGCGCAAAAAGAAAAGACTTTTTGCCAGTCTTGGGATTGGGGCGAATTTAATGAAGCAATGGGCGACAGGGTCTGGCGTTTGGCCGCTTTTGACGGCAGCAATATTGCCGTGGTTTTTGAGACAATAAAAATATCCGCCAGAAGAGGAAAATTTTTGTTTGTTCCGCATGGCCCGGTTTTCTCCGCGGAAAGAAAAAATGCCAAAGAAATAATTTCCGCAATCCTTGAGCACCTGAAAACAATGGCGATGGCGGAAGGCGCGTCCTTCATAAGAATAAGCCCTATACTTATAAAGACGGAGCTAAACGAAAAAATATTCAAGGAAATCGGTTTCCGGCCGGCGCCGATACATATGCATCCGGAATTGACATGGGAGCTTGATATTACACAGAGCGAAGAAGCTATTTTAAAAAATATGCGCAAAACCACCCGCTATCTCATCAGGCAGGCCGAAAA
>JAQUOQ010000047.1 GCA_028717005.1 Minisyncoccota bacterium | reverse complement strand
ATGTTCCGGTTTCTGTCCTCGTTTACGATAATGATAATCTCGTTGCGGAAATAACCGGAACTGTTGAGAAACAAACTGGTATAGACGGGGGGAAATATCCCGCCGTAAAACTAACTAAAAATAAAATAAATTGAATCCCGATAATTAATATCGGGTTTTATTTTTCTATTTCCCGCAACACTTTTTATATTTTTTTCCGCTTCCGCACGGACAAGGGTCGTTCCGGCCTATTTCTTTTTTCTCCGCCATAACGGCCTGGCTTTTCCGTTCGCCCAAAACAACCTCGTTTTGCGCTGGCCTTTGCTCCACCTTTACACTGGCCTTCATTAAATTGTTTAAAAGCAGGCTCTCGTAGTTCTCAAGCATCCTGTCAAAAAGGACGCGACTTTCTTTTTTATATTCTATTAACGGGTCCCTCTGCCCGTAAGCCCGCAGATTAGTGGAATCCCTCAAGCTTTCCATATTTTCCAAATGCTCGGTCCAAAGCATATCCATAATGCGCAAGGCAAAAATTTTTTCTGCCTGCCGCATATTTTCCTCACCAAGCTCTTTTTCTTTCTTATCGTAATCTTCCTTTGTATAGCCGTATTTCTCGACAAATTCCAAAATATCATTCTTTAAAAGGCCTTTGTCGCCATGCTCGATTATTTCCACCCTCTTCTTATATATATACTCCCGATGTTTGTTTAAAATATCGTCGTATTCCAGCGTGTGCTTCCTTGCGTCAAAATGCGCCCCTTCTATTTTGGATTGGGCGGATTCAATGCTTTTGGAGATAAATGAATTTTCGATAGGCATGTCTTCCGGCAGATTAAATCTGTCCATCAGCGCCTTAATTCTGTCACCTCCGAAAATCCTCACCACATCATCTTCTAGGGAAATGAAAAATTGCGTAGTCCCGGGATCTCCTTGCCTGCCGCCCCGGCCCCTTAGCTGATTATCTATCCGGCGCGCTTCGTGCCTTTCCGTACCTATTATATGCAATCCTCCCAGCTGTTTTATTTTTTCTTTTTCTTCCGGTGTGGACGGAGTGCCGCCCAGCGCAATATCCACGCCCCTACCCGCCATGTTCGTGGCAATGGTTACCGCGCCAAAAGCTCCCGCTTGGGCAATAATGGCGCCCTCTTCTTCGTGGTGCTTCGCATTTAAAACTTTGTGCAGAATGCCTTCCCTGCTTAATAATGCGCTCAAGTGTTCATTTTTAGTAATAGAGGTGGTGCCTACGAGGATTGGCTGGCCCGTGGCATGCCTGATTTTAATTTCTTCAACCACGGCCTTAAACTTTTCCGTTTCGGTTTTATATATTCTGTCCGGCAAATCTTTTCTAATAATCGGTTTGTTCGTGGGAATAACTATTGTTTCCAAATGGTAAACTTTATCAAATTCTTCCGCTGATGTTTCGGCTGTTCCGGTCATGCCTGCCAATTTTTTATACATCCGGAAATAATTTTGGAAAGTAACGGAAGCCAAAGTAAGCGATTCCGGTTGGATCCTTACTCCTTCTTTCGCTTCTATTGCCTGGTGCAATCCGCCGGACCACCTTCTTCCGGGCATCAAACGGCCGGTAAAGGTATCCACGATAATCACTTCTCCGTTTTTAACGACATAATCTTTGTCCAGTTTAAAAAGTATTTCCGCTTTAAGCGCCTGTTCCAAATGATGCAAATATTGGATGCCACGGTCGTTATATATATTGCCCGCGTTAAGTATTTTTTCGATTTTGTCTATTCCTTCTTCGGTTAGCGTGGCTGTCCTTAATTTTTCATCAACTTCGTAATCAGTTTCCTTATTAAGCCGCGGAATAATGCGCGCGAATTCCGAATACCATTTTGAACTTTCAACGTCGGGAGCGGAAATTATCAAAGGCGTCCTTGATTCATCGATTAAAATGGAATCTACCTCGTCCACAATGGCATAGTTAAAACCGCGCTGGACCTTGTCCGCGAGCGCGTAAACCATATTATCTTTTAGGTAATCAAACCCGAATTCGTTATTGGTGCCGTAAGTTATATCCGCCGCGTACGCTTCCTTTCTCGAGCATGGCCTCAAAAAATCTTCCACCACCCTAAAACCTCCTAGCGTATCGCGGATTTTATCTTTTTCTTCTTCTCCTTTTTTGTATTCCGGATCATAAATAAAAGATTGTTCGTGATTAACGCAGCTTACCGACAAACCCAGAGCATTATAAACCTGACCCATCCACACTGCGTCTCTCCGCGAAAGGTAATCGTTTACCGTAACCAAATGGCAGCCCTTTTCTTCCAGGGCGTTTAAATACAAAGGCAGGGTAGCGGTTAAAGTTTTACCCTCCCCTGTTTTCATCTCTGCGATTTTCCCCTGATGCAAAACGATGCCGCCGATGAGCTGGCAATCGAAATGCCTTTGGTTTAGATTTCTCCTTGCTGCTTCTCTTGTTGCGGCGAAAGCTTCGGGTAAAATGCCGTCTAAAGTTTCCCCCTTTTGCAACCGTTCCTTAAATTCTCTTGTCTTTTGTTTTAATTCGTCGTTAGAAAATTTTTGGAAAGAACTTTCAAGCGAGTTTATTTTTTCGATTATCGGAGATGCTTTTTTTGCGTATTTTTCGTTTGCGTTGCCAAATAGATCGTTTAAAATTGACATAATTTCATAAGTGAGACTATTCAAATTCTTCCGCCTGCCTGCTCCTGTTCATTTCCGCCATAGGTTTTTCTTTGTATTTTTTAAGCTGTATTTCAAACTCTTTCTTTGCGTCCAATACCGCGGTCCTGATATTTTCTTTTTCCGAAACTGCCCTTAGGAGCGCTCCTTTCGGCATTTCCACGTATATTTCAGCCCTGTATATATTCCCTTTGTTATGGTGGGCTGATACTTTTCCCACCTCAACTTCAATCTTTTCGCCGATATTCTGCGGCATTAATTTTTCAAGCCCTTTAAGCTTTTCTTCTATAAATTCGGTCGGGCAGGATTTTATTGAAAGGCCCTTTGTTTTGATTATTACTTCCATAAGCCTAGCGATATAATATCATAATTTATATAACAAAACAACCCTGTATCAGGGTTGTTTTAGTAAAGACTATTTTCTTCTTTTTGCAGTCTTCTTTTTTGCAGTTTTCTTTTTTGCAGTTCTTTTCTTAGCTTTTTTCGCTGGCATTTTTTTAGTAAAGGTTATTTTTTAATAAATCGACCTTTTGTTTTTGTGGGGAAAATTTTACAAGGTGCTAAAATATTTTTGTTTCAATATTTTTTAGAATATTGAATTGTGTTTTTTTGTAAATTTATTTTTTCAAACGCGATAAAAAAATTTTGGCACTGATGTTTTCTAAAAATACTTTTCCTTATATTCATTTTCTTACTTTTAATAATTTTGTCAATATGTTGACAAATTTTTTTAGCTGATTTTGCCTTAAAAAATAATTTTTTAAAAATATTTTTATTATTTTTTAATTTTTCAAACAAAAAAACAGAAAATTTTTCTGCTTTTTATAAATATTTTTTTAAAAATTCAAAAATTTAATTTCTTCCTGCAATTTTATTCCGAACTTTTTGTCAACTTCTCCTTTTATCAATTTTATCAGCTCTTTTACTTCGCTCGCTTTCGCATTTCCGCAATTTATTATGAAATTGGCATGTTCGTTCGCCACCTCCGCCCCGCCGATCCGCTTTCCTTTAAGGCCGCATTGGTCAATCAAGTAAGCTGCCGGCACCATTCCCTCGCGTTCAACCTCTTTAAGTTCCGGATGCTGTCCAAAAATATTTTGCTCTGGCTTGGCGTAATAATTTTTAAAAATAGAGCCGATGGAAAATCCGGACGGATATTTATTTTTACGCTTGTTAATATATTCTTTCATTTTGGCGCTGATGTTTTCTCCTGAATCTTTTTTTAATTTTATTTTAGCGGAAACAATAAATAATCCGGGATCATTTTTAAAAATGCTTGAGCGGTATCCGAAGCCGCAATATTCTTTTTTTATGTTCTTTTCTTCCATTTCTCCGCCAGCATTAAGCTTAATCGCGCCAACCTCTTCAATCACGCCGCTAATGTCGCTTTTAAAAGCGCCTGCGTTTCCGTTTATCGCTCCGGCAATTGTCCCGGGTATTCCGACCGCCCATTCCATCCCGGATAAAGAATTTTCCGCGGCTGACTGCGCCAAAAAAAACAGAGGCCATCCGCCATCGGCTTCGATTGCAAAATAATCACCGCTTGATTGTTTCGCGAAAAAATCTTCTTTCTGCGGCACGCCCTTAAAAACTATAACGAGTCCGTTAAAAATTCCGTCATCAATCAAAGTGTTGCTTCCTCCGCCCAAAACCAAAAAAGAAATCTTTAATTTTACGGCTGCGCTGATCGCTGCCCTAAATTCTTCCTTATTTTTTGCATTGCAAAAATATCTGGCCGTTCCTCCGATTTTAAAAGTGGAATAATCGGCCAGGCGGACATTTTCCCGCGCTTCGAGTATAAAATTTTTTATTTCTGGCAAATCCATAATTACAATAGCGGCCGGAGAGCCGCTCCAATAAGTTTTTATAAGCGGCTGCTAACCCGGCCTGCTACCATAATAACAATATTAAAAAGATTCCGCAACAAGTTTGACAATCGAAATTCCCCGGTTTAAAATAGACGCGCCGTCCTTGCTCTTTTACATGCAAATCGGTTGGAAGGGGTGAAAATTAGTTATGGATTTCCTTTGCAGAGTGCCGGTAATAGAGCGCGTCATTAAAATCGGTACTGGATGTGTTGTCGAAAAAGAAAACAAAATTATAGAAATTCACGGAAAAAACTATCTCGTCCAGCATGGCTGCGCGCACGACCACACAAACAGATCGTGGGATTGCCTAAGGGCCGATATCCGGCGCAGCAAACAAACCTTTCACAGAAAGAAAGATTTGATAATCAGGG
>JAQUOQ010000046.1 GCA_028717005.1 Minisyncoccota bacterium | reverse complement strand
ATGCGTCCGTATCGAGTTTGCCGCAGTATTTGCCAGCTTACGCGGGGTTTTTATTGGAAGAAGAAATAAGCACTTTAACACAGGCATTAAATGATCCGGCAAGGCCGCTCGTTTCCATTACCGGCGGAATAAAAATTTCTTCCAAAGTAAAATTAATTGAAAACCTTTTGAAGAAATCGGACAATGTGCTCGTGGGAGGGAAAATCGCGAATACGATTTTGACCGTGAAAGGAATTTGTGTGCGGGACAAGTGGACCGACGAGGAGCGGATGCTGGAAGAGTTTGCCGGGAAAATAAACTTAACCAGCCCGAAATTGCATCTGCCTGTTGACGGAGTTATTTCTTTAATCGGCGGTTCGGATGAGGATTATTCCCGCATCGGGGCTGTCGGGACGGTTAGGAGCGATGAGGATATTTTTGATATTGGCCCGGAAACAGTGGAAAAATTTAAAGCCGTTATCAATGAAGCCAGAACGATAATTTGGAACGGACCTTTAGGCTACATTGAAAGAGAAGATTTTCGTGAAGGAACTAAAGAAATCATAAAAGCCATAGCCAAAAGCCCGGCCTATTCGATTGTCGGAGGCGGCGAAACAGTGGAAACAATCCGCCAGGAAAAAATGGAAAACGGTTTTGATTACATTTCCACCGGCGGGGGAGCGATGCTTGATTTTATTTCCGGAGTAGAATTGCCCGGACTTAAAGCGTTAGAAAATAATTAAAGGAATATGAATGTAAAGAATATGGATCTGGCTGCCGAACGGATAAGGCAGTCCGTGGAAAAAGGCGAACAAGTGGTGCTTTATGGAGACTCGGATTTGGACGGCGTTTCATCCGTAGTGATAATTAAAGAAAGTATTGAAAATTTATTATCTCTGCTTCCGGACGAACGGAAGAAAGACTATCCAAAAATTTTGGCTTATTTCCCGCAGCGGCAAAGCGAAGGATACGGCCTAAATGACAAAGCGTTGGCGTTTATTAAAACTCAAACAAAGGGAGGGCTTTTAATCACTCTTGATTGCGGCATTACCAATTACGACGAAGTGGCGGACGCGAAACAAAGCGGCTTTTCCGTTATAATCGTGGATCATCATCTGCCCATCGGCGGCCGCCTGCCCGTGGCTGACATTGTTATTGATCCGAAACAGCCCGGGGACGATTTTTTGTTTAAAGAATATGCCAATGCCGGCCTTGCTTTTAAGCTGGCCGAAGAAATTTTAAAAGAAAAAATGTCGCCGATGCTGCGCCAGAACTTTCTTGAGCTTACCGCTTTGGCGACCATTGCCGACATGATGCCGGAAACGGACGAAAACCAAACTTTTATTTTTGAGGGATTGGCGGACATAGAGAATAGCCGCCGCCCGGCAATACAAGCCCTGCGCAATCTGCTTAGGGGTGAGATTTTTAATTCAACGAGAGATTTAGTTTCAAAAATAAACGGGTTATTAAACTCTTCGCGGATGGAAAACCATATTACCTTTGCCTACACCTATCTCACGGAGCCGGATATTATCAAAGCGAAAAAAATGGCGAAAGAATTGTTGCAAGAACACGAATCCAGGCAAAAAGAAGTTTATTCGCTGACCGAAAATATAAAGGCTGTTATTTCGGAAAGCCCGGGCACGCCTTTTATTTTTATGGGATCGGCAAATTGGAATATTGAATTTTTGGGAGCGGTGGCTTCCAGAGTTTCCAATTTTTTTGATAAGCCGGTTTTTCTCTACCAAAAATACGATGATTTTAGCCGGGGCACGGTGCGAGTGCCGAAAGGGTATGATGCGGTAAAAGCGATGGAAACCTGCAAAGAATTATTGCGGACATTCGGCGGCCATCCGCCGGCAGCAGGCTTTACCGTGGTGAACAAAAATTTGGAAAAATTTGAAGCGTGCCTAAAAAAATATTTTAATAATCTTAATTTGGAATAAAAAAAGGCCCGATTGGCAATAGTGTATTGCTGGGCCTGTGGATTCGATCGGAAGAGGCTCATTCCTCTCCGAATTTCATCTAATGCTTTCTCTCTTTGGTGATCGGAGAATTCGAGTTCAAGCGGAGTTATCCTGTTTCTTAGGATTTTTTCGGCGTGTTTTTGGCAGCCGATTCGTTGCCATGCTTCGTCTTTGATGGCTTTATGCATGTCGAATAATCCCCTGGCAACAAATCCGCCGTCTTTCGTTTCAGGCATTTTACACCTTTCCTCTAAGCCGGAAGCTCTCTTGAATCATCGTGTACAAGAACAAATTGTCCTCGCTGACTCTTCTTTCTTCCTCTGCGGTTAGAGGTCGATGCGTTTCTTCTTCTGTCTGTCCTCTCTCGGCGGCCGTGTGGTCACACAGCGCCTTTCCACAAATCGGGCATAAAGACATTTTGCACCTTGGTAATTTACTGCCTATATTATATACTATTATAAATATATGTCAAGTAGGGTTTATTCTTTTATTCTTGTGTGGTATTATTTTGTTAAGAATAATTTTATTTATATTTATGAAAGTTATCGTTTATACGGACGGCGGAGCGCGGGGCAATCCGGGCATGGCCGCCATCGGAGTTGTTTTTTGCAACGAGAAAGGGGAGTGTTTTAAGAAATATGGGCAATTTTTAGGAGACGAGATGACCAATAACGAGGCCGAATATAACGCGGTCATATCCGCTTTGAAAAAATTGAAAGCGCTTCTCGGCAAAGAAAAAATAAAATCAGCTGAAGTGGAAGTGCGATCCGATTCCGAACTTTTGGTAAATCAAATGAACGGGGAGTATAAACTAACGGACGAGCGAATCCAGCAATTTTTTATCACAGTTTGGAATCTTAAAATAGATTACAAAAAAGTTAATTTCGTCTACATTCCGCGGGAAAAAAACAAAGAGGCTGATCGCCTGGTAAACGAGGCCCTAGACCAGCAATCTCCGCCCACCCTTTTCTAATTTTTTAATTTAAACAATGTTTGGCAGCCTGGCTGCCAAACATTAAGGGAAACTAAAAAATCGGCTTTAGGCCGATTTTTCAGATATACTCTAACACACGACACTCTAACACATCATACTTTAACACCCCGATACCCTAACACACGATACTCTAACACTATACTTATTTTACCTCAACGAATCCGTAAGCCGAATTCTGTTTTAGGCAGTTATCTATCTAGGCCATTGATTGCTCAATGGCTCAAGCGAACTACTTTTACCATGCACTATAAGTGCTTGGTTTGTTCTTGCTTCCGGGTAAGAATTTAGCCGTTTCACCCTCGGGATTTCTTCCGAGGCTCTCCCGCACGCCTTTCGGCAGGGGAGCTTTTTCTTTTTCAAGAAAAAGCGTCTCTGTTCGCATCTCTTCCCAAACAAAAGCCCTTTTTCGGACACGATTTGGGAGACGGGCGTTACCCGCTACCTTTTTAGACCCAATCCGCCAACTGGCGGAGGGAATAGAAGTTCGGACTTTCCTCCCCGTTTGCGCCTTTGCAGGCACAAAGGGGGCAACCGCCCGATTCATTAAGGCACCACATATTTTATTATGTTTGTCCAGCTTTGTCAAATTATTAATACGTTTTATTGACATAATAACTAGTATATTGTATTATATAAATGCTTATACTAAGGCTAGCCCTGGTATAATCAAGCAACTTTAAAGGAGGATGACGATGTCAACATCGATCACCGACATAACAGATGGACAAAGGAAACAAATTAAGCGATTCGCGGAAGATGCCGTAGATTGCGCAATTGCCGAGGGTTTCTTCGACAAGAAAGACGTTCAGAGAATAATTGAGAATGGGGATGTATTCAAGGCTCGCGTTGCTGCCGCCATGAAAAACCTTTCGATATCGGACGATTTCATTGACGAGGAAGTCAAATCCAATTATAGATACCCCTTTGATTACAAAATCAAAGGTATCGGGGAACAGGTAAATATCCTGCGGAGATTCTTCCCCAATCTTGGACTTGCTCTCGAGAAGATAGAGCAGCAGCCGCTTCCGCCGAACGCCGAGGGATGGTTTGCTATTCCGCGCTGGCAGGCGGTCGGGAAAACTTATGAGGAGGCATTGCGGGAAGTGTTCAATCTGCTTGCTGAGCAGCACGATGGAAAACTCAATAAATACGGATTCGAAATCGGGGAAAAACATCTTCGCCAGCAAGAGCGCACAGAGAGGAGTCTCCGAATAATCGGCGGTCAGCAAGTAGGCTTTGATATTCTTATTGTCCCAGCTCAATTCGGGCTGTGCCATAAGGGCCGTTCCGTTAGGCGGGCTCGCAAGGTTTTCTCGGAAAACGAGTTCGGGCTTGGAGTATTCGAGATCGGATGCATGCTTCTTACGCATCCTGAGCGCCTGAGCTTTGAGAATCTCTGGGTTATTTGCGCTGGCAGCGAGTATGCTCTTCGCGACGATGGAATTTTTACAAACGTACCCAGTTTTATTCTCGACTGTTGCTGGATCGAAATCCGAATACTCCGCGCAAAAACTGCAGTTGATTATTATGGTTCAGCAACGGCCTTTGTCCCACCGAATTGGTTTCTACCTTCCGCCCTTGGTGGCGGTTAAACATATTGGGTTATCCTACAATCAGGATGCCCATTTTTTTATTTTCAACTTTGTCAAATGGTAAGAATTGTTATATTATGGTTCTATATGTCCATTAAAGACATTTTTAATTCTGAACAAAAAAGCGTTAAAGTAGCCGCTTTTATTATGGTTGGCGCGGTTTTGATAAGCCGGCTTTTGGGATTGCTGCGGGACAGGCTTTTGGCCGGAACTTTCGGCGCATCCGCAGACTTGGATATATATTTTGCCGCTTTCCGCCTGCCGGATTTGATTTATAGTATTATTTTTGCCGGAGGGGTTCTCGTCTCTTTTCTGCCGCTGTTTTCCGAATACCAGAGAAAAAATAAAGAAGAGAGCTGGAAAATAACTAATAATATCCTTAATCTTT
>JAQUOQ010000045.1 GCA_028717005.1 Minisyncoccota bacterium | reverse complement strand
AAGCGCCACCGACATATCCACCATCGGATATCCGGCAACAACTCCCTTGCTCATTGCTTCTTTTATTCCTTTTTCCACTGCCGGTATGTATTCCCGCGGTATTGCTCCTCCTTTTATTTCGTTGAGGAACTCAAATCCTTCGCCTCTGTTTTTCGGCTCAACCCTAATCTTTACATGGCCGTACTGGCCGCGGCCTCCGCTCTGTTTAATATATTTTCCTTCAGCCTCAGCTTCGTTTGAAATAGTTTCTTTGTAAGAAACTTGCGGCCTGCCGACATTGGTTTCCACTCCGAACTCCCTTTTCAATCGGTCAACGATAATGTCTAAATGAAGTTCGCCCATTCCGGATAATATCGTTTCGCCTGTTTCCTGGTCCGTTTCCATTCTGAAAGTCGGATCCTCGTCCTGTAGTTTTTTCAAGGAGACCGCCATTTTTTCCTGGTCTGATTTCGCTTTCGGTTCCACCTCTATGGAAATAACCGGTTCTGGGAATGTTATTTTTTCCAAAATAATCGGCGCCTTTTCGTCGCACAAAGTATGCCCGGTTGATGTATTTTTTAGCCCTACTACGGCAACAATGTCTCCGGCGTAAACGTCTTCCACCTCTTCTCTTTCGTTGGCATGCATACGCAAAATCCGCCCGATTCTCTCCCTTTCGTTAGTTACCGTATTCAGCAGATAGCCTCCTTTTTTGAATTGCCCGGAATATGCCCTTAAATACGTAAGGGTTCCGACAAACGGATCGGTCGCTACCTTAAAAGCAAGGGAGGAAAACGGCTCGTCATCGTCCGGATGCCTTTCTATTTTTATTGTTTCGTCTTTCGGGTCGATTCCTACAACCGGAGGCAAGTCAATCGGGCTTGGCAGGTAATAAACAACTGCATCAAGCACCAGCTGCACGCCCTTGTTTTTAAGCGAACTCCCCAAAAGCACCGGCACCAATCTGCAGGCAATGGTTGCCTTTCTTAAAACCGCTTTAAGCTCATCAATCGATATTTCTTTTCCTTCAAGATATTTTTCCATCAGCGCCTCGTCCTCGGAAACTATTTTTTCAACCATTTTGGCCCTCCATTCCGCGGCTCTGGCTTTTTCTGATTCCGGAATGTCATACTGGACCACATCCTTGCCCATCTCTCCCTCAAACTTAACCGTTTTCATTTCCAAAAGGTCTATCACCGCTTCAAAATTGGCTTCTTCGCCGATGTTTATTTGCATGGCAACGGCGTTTTGGGTCAGCTTTTTCCAGATTGATTCCAAGCTTTTTTCGAACGAAGCGCCCAGCCTGTCCAGCTTGTTTATAAAACAAACTCTCGGCACATTGTATTTATCCGCCTGCCTCCATACTGTTTCTGATTGCGCTTCAACTCCGGCAACTCCGTCGAAAACGACAACAGCTCCGTCAAGAACCCTCAAGCTTCTCTGCACTTCGGCGGTAAAATCGATATGTCCGGGCGTATCAATAAGGTTGATCCGGTGCTCGTTGCTTTTTTCTTTGTGCAAATATTCTCCGGGAGACCAAAAACAAGTGGTCGCCGCGGATGTAATTGTTATGCCTCTTTCCCTTTCCTGGGCCATCCAATCCATCACCGCCGCGCCTTCATGCACTTCCCCGATTTTATGGGAAACACCCGTATAAAACAAAACCCGCTCACTTGTCGTGGTTTTTCCAGCGTCAATGTGGGCGATTATTCCGATATTCCGGTATTTTTCTATTGGGTATTGTCGGGGCATATTTTGTTATTTTATTAGTTTAAGATTTAAAAAACATAAAACCTATTTCGCAATAAAATAGGTTTTATTTTCTTGCTACCATGCGAAGTGAGCAAATGCCCTGTTGGCTTCCGCCATTTTGTGGGCATTTTCCCGTTTTCTTACCGAAGCTCCTTTATTTTCCGAAGCCTCCATTAATTCCTCGGCCAATTTTTCTCTCATGGCTTTTCCTTTTTTGGCTCGGGAGGCGATAATAATCCATTTCATCGCCAAGCTTAATCTCCTGTTTCCTTTAACTTCCATTGGTACCTGATACGTGGCTCCGCCCACTCTTTTCGGTTTAACCTCCAAAAGCGGGGAAACATTTTGTATCGCCGTCCTGAAAACATCCAATGGTTCTTGCTTGGTCTTTTCTTTTATAATGTCAAAAGCCCCGTACATTATCCTTTGGGCTACGGTCTTTTTCCCGTTTGACATCAGCTGGTTAATGAATTTGGCGACTATAATGTCGTCATAAACCGGATCGGGCATTATTACTTTCTTTTTGAATTTTTGTTTGGTTGCCATAATCTTTTCTATTTCGGTTTTTTAGCCCCGTATTTGCTGCGTTCTTTCTTTCTGCCTTCCACTCCGGTACAATCAAAAACTCCCCTGACAACATGGTATCTTACGCCGGGCAAATCTTTTACCCTGCCGCCTCTCACCAAAACAATGGAGTGTTCCTGCAAATTGTGCCCTTCGCCGGGTATATAAGCGGTAACTTCCATTCCATTGGTCAGCTTTACTCTGGCCACTTTTCGCAAGGCAGAGTTAGGCTTTTTAGGCGTTGCCGTAAAAACTTTAAGGCAAACTCCCTTTTTAAAAGGAGATTCGTAAACTTTCGGCCTGTTTTTTAGAGGATTAAATCCAAAAGACAAGCCCGGGGTAGCGCTTTTTCTTTTTATGGATTTCCTTTTTTTCTTAATTAATTGTCTAATCGTTGGCATGAAAAATCTGCAATTTAAAAATTTAATACTTGAGAAGCATGTGCCTATAAAGTTAGCAAATAAAAGGCGAAATGTCAAATACCTATCTGGCTGCCCTAAGCCGGAAAATAGCCTCAGACGAGGAAGTTTTTGGTTTTTTTCGGTAAGCAGCGAATTTTATATCCAATTTCTTTGCTCTTTGCTTTTTTTCTTCCCAAAAGCTGTCTTGGGCGATATTTGTGGCTAAAATGTCCGGCCCTATCTGTTCTGTAACTTTTTTATAAAATTCCGGATAAAAAGGATGGTTCGAATTATCCTTTTTGATCTTGGGAACTTTGAAAATAAAATCCACCGGCTCCATCGCCTCTAAAACAGAAGATCTTTGTTTAAAATCAAAAATTGGGCGCTTTTTCCCTTTAAACAACCTTACGTTTTCATCGCATTCTACGCCCACAATTAAAGCATCCGCTTTCTTCCTCGCAAAACATAAAAGTCCGATATGCTCATAATGCAAAACATCAAAAACTCCGGTTACGAGCACGGTATTTTTCCCTTTTTTCCGGAAATCGTTGCAAATTTTGTGCAATTGGGTAATGGTTTTAATTTTTTTCATAAATATGCTGTGATATTTTCATGGTTTTCAATGTTTGGGGGCGAGGTCCCCAAACATTAGTTCTGGGCGGAATTGATGGATAATTCGGCTAGCCTGTTTTGGTAGTCAAATGCATTAATTTCGCCTTTTGCCAATAATCTATTAAGCCCGCAGTAATAAATCGCTTCTATGTTTGAAGAAGAAATAATAGAATCGTAGATCCTTACGTTGTCAATAGAAGAATAGGCTTGGGAGCCAATATAAACATTTCCGGTCGGCTGTGTCGGGCTATCGTTGGCAAGGGTGGATCCATAGGTTTCCTCTTTGCCGTCAACATAGATTTTTGCGGTTGAAATATCTGCTTGCCCGCTTCCGGTAATGCCAAAATACCAATGGTGCCACTTGCCATCAGCTGCATTGGTCGAACCGTATCGATAATTAGAATTATTTAAATATATAATAGGTTTTTGGTTTGCACCAAGAATCACAAGAAACCTGGGAAAACTATTCCCATTAAAGCTTATTAATGATCGGGTCGCGCCGGCGCCGGCAGTTTCCACTTTTATCCAGGCATCGATACTATAATCGCCGCTAACACCTACTACACCGACATTAACATAATCCTCGGTGCCATCGAATTGAAGGCAGTTGTTAAAAATACAGTCTGCTGATGTCTTCCAAACGGGCAGATGCGTGGCGCCAACCAGCGTCCCGGTAGCGGTTCTCCACGAGTCAGCTGTTGTTGTTCCGCTCCCCTCGTCAAATTTCCATTCCGAGAACAAATTTAATAATAACGAATTGCGTAGAGAATTGGAAAAAACTTGTGATTTGGCAATCCTTGCTTTTTCTGTGGCGCCGCTCATCCCAACAATAATCAAGCCGGACAAGATGCCGACTATCGCGATAACCACAAGCAGCTCTATTAAAGTAAATGCTCTGTATTTTTTCATTGTTTTTAATGTTTGGGGACGAGGTCCCCAAACATTAGTTTTGGGCGGAACTTATTGATAATTCGGCTAGCCTATTTTGGTAGTCCAGGGCCGAAATCTCGCCTTTTGCCATCAATTTATTAATACCGGCGAGATAGTTTTGTTGGATGCGAGATATTGATGTTAGCGCGTGAAATATTCTTATTTCATCTAATTTGCCGGCAAGACGATAATAATTGGAGCCAACAGCTCCAATCTTATAACTTGTAGTATTCTGTACAGCTCCGGTTCTAGTTGAAATTGTTAATGAACTGCTTTGTTTTAATCCATTAATATACGCTTGTGCAGAAGCATCCCTATCGAAAACTACTACTATATTATACCAATTATTAGCGACTAAAGAGTTTGCTGGGGATAAATAATCGCCGGTAGATGCTAATATTCCATCAGAAAATGTTACATATAATTGGCTTGTTCCGGTATACCTTCTGACCCAATAACCAGCATTGGTTCCTGTTCCTCCGCCAGTATCGTGGCAATTAACTAAAGTTTCAAGCTGTGGCGCCGTCGCATTATCAAAGTTGACCCATAAAGAAACTGTATGATCTTTTGTTCCCATTGATAAGGACGCATTATTTCCACAATTAACCATATCGTCCACACCATCGAAATCCATACATTGTCCGGAAACGCATTCAGATGCGGTTCCATAAGTAGCAACCGTGTTCGGTGCGGTTGGGCCAGACCACGTTCCGTTGTTTGCATACGAAGCTGCCCAAGTATCAGTGGTATTGCCATCCAATTTCCATTCCGAAACCATGTCCGACATCAAAGAATTACGCAAAGAATTAGCAAACACTTGAGATTTAGCAATATTTGCTTTCTGTGTTGTTGAACTCATTCCTACAATAATCAAAGCGGAGAGT
>JAQUOQ010000044.1 GCA_028717005.1 Minisyncoccota bacterium | reverse complement strand
GGCAATGGCAAAGATGTTAAGGGTCATTTTTTTCTCCTATCTGTACTTAGCTGGTCCCAAGGGTTATGATAAGGCTCATCATGCCGAATAACCACATGACCATTCCGGTATAAAGGCTAACTCGTGCGTTCTCGCAGAATTTGATATATCCAAAACCGAGGGATCCGCCGGTGAAGACAATAGCAAATTCTACCAGCAAAAGCGCTACCAAGTTCAAACCAGTAATTGCAAGGAACATAGTTTCTCCGGCATATTTATACAATTAAATATATAGATTATCAATGTTTATTTTCCTCAACTTTCTGTTAGAATAAAGGCAATTATGGACACCAGGGAATATATAAAAATCGTTTCGGATCGGGCAATAAGAAACATGCAAAAGGCAGGCGTTTTGGCTTGCGCGGAATTGCCCGTTTTTCAGGTGCTGAAACCGGCGATAAAAGACAGGGGAGATTATGCCATCAGCGTCGCGATGGAACTGGCGAAGCTGGAAAAGAAAAATCCGATGGAGCTGGCGGAATTGTTAAAAGAAGAGATATCTTCCGAAAAAGATTTCCGGAAATATTTTTCAAAAATAGAAACTGCCGCGCCCGGGTTTATTAATTTCTATTTATCTCCCGAATATTTATACAATATTGTTAAGCAGGTTTTGTCCGAAAAAGAAAAATTCGGCAATTTGGATTTGGGCAAAAACAAAAAAGTGCAGGTAGAGTTTGTTTCCGCAAATCCGACCGGCCCTTTGACCGTGGGCAACGGCCGGGGCGGCCCGTTCGGCGATGTGCTTGCCAATGTTTTGAAAAAAGCCGGCTATAAAACGGAAAAAGCATATTATGTAAACGACTATGGCCAGCAAGTTTTAGCGCTGGGTCATTCCGTACTGAAAGACGAAGAAGCAAAATACTCGGGCGAATATATCGACGAATTAAACAAGCAGCTGGTTCCGAGAATAAAAGATCCATATCAATTAGGCAGAGAAGCCGCGAAAATTATTTTGGAAACGATTATCAAAAAAACGATTGAGAAACTGAATATAAAATACGACGAGTGGTTTTCCGAAGCTTTGCTTCAGGAAAGCGGGGAAGTGGACAAGACAATTGATTTACTAAAAAAGAAAAATTTTGTTTATGAAAAAGATGGAGCGCAGTGGTTCAAAGCGACCAAGTTCGGCGATGAGCGTGACCGCGTGCTTATAAAATCCGACGGAGCAAAAACATATCTGGCCGGAGATATTGCTTACCATAAATATAAATTTGAAAAAAAGAAATTCGATAAAGCCATTAATGTGTGGGGAGCGGATCATTTTGGCGACGTTGTCGGATTAAAGGCGGGAGTGGAGGCGTTTGGATACAAAAACAAGTTGGATATTGTTTTGTTGCAGTTCGTAACTGTGATGAAGGATGGCAAGCCAGTTAAAATGTCTAAGCGCTTGGGCACGGCGATTACGATGGATGATCTTTTGGAAGAATTGCCGGCGGATGTGGTCAGATTTTTCTTTTTGCAAAAATCAGCGAACACGCACCTTAATTTTGATATGGATTTGGCAAAAGAGCAGTCGGACAAAAACCCGGTATTTTATGTGCAATATGCGCACGCACGGATTGCGAGTATTTTAGAGAGGGTGGAGCCCCACTTCGTCAAGACTTCGCGGGGTAAGTTCCAAATGGATTTATTAAGCAAGCCAGTGGAACTTAGCTTAATTAAACAAATTGCCCGTTTGCCGGAAATTGTGGAGGATACGGCTAAGGATAATCAGGTGCATCGCCTTACGCAATATGCGATTGACCTCGCTACCTCTTTCCACCAATTTTATGGCGAATGCCATGTACTTATTGACGATGAAAAATTAAAACAAGCGCGCCTGGGATTGGTTCTCGCCACAAAGATTGTTTTGAAAAACACACTTGATTTACTGGGAGTTTCTGCTCCGGAAAAAATGTAGCATGAAAACGTTTAAAGAAAGAGTTTTAAGGGTTGTTGAAAAAATACCAAAAGGCTCTACAATGAGCTATAAACAAGTGGCGAAGCTGGCCGGAAGCCCAAGAGCTTATCGGGCGGTAGGGAATATTATGCATAGAAATTGCGATCCAAAAATACCATGCCATCGCGTGATCCGTAGCGACGGAACTCCCGGCGGCTACAACGGCGGCACCAAAAAAAAGATGGAGTTATTGCAAGAAGAGAAGATTGACTAACGATTTAATTTTATGACCAATAAACAAAATGGAGATAAGGGAGAATTAGAGATAGTGAATTTGGTGCCTTGTCCGAATTGCGGTAAAAGACTAATGATATTACCACCGAACTATCCATTATACGACATCCAGTGTGTTGGGTGTTCTTTTAGAGCTCAAGTAAAAACCAGTGCGAGCAAGCCCAAGGCGGTTATTTTTGGTGCAGGATGGGATATTATGGAAAAAGTTTTAAAATCTGGTTTTATTACGCCACCAATTTTTGTTAATTTTAAATGGCGAGAAAAAGACAAAAATAAACAGGAGATCAGATTTTATCCATTTGTGCCTAAAGATAATTTACGAAAGTATCAACTCTCATCATCCGCGAGAAGGGCAAACTATAAAATGTTTAATTATGTTGGGCTAGATAAACTACCATATTTTATCGTATACAATAGGTAGTTTTAGAGATTATTTTTAAAAAGACCTGGTCGTTTTGACAACGGGTAACATTTTTGTTATTGTTTTGGTGCAAAATTAATTGGCAAAAGCCCTGTTTTGCGAAGCCACTTAACAATTTTATGGTTATAAAACGGAGGAAGTAAGATGTTGGAACGTTACACCCTTAAAGAGATGGGGGAAATTTGGTCGGACGAAAATAAGTTCCGCCAATGGACAGTAGTTGAGGTTGCCGTCTTGGAAGCAAGGCATATGCTTGGGGAATTGGATTATCCTGTTCCTCAAGGGTTGGCTGATGCAATCACCATAGATCCGGAAGAGATCAAGCGCATCGAGGATACGATTACACACCATGATATGGTTGCGTATCTGGCACATATTTCGCCGCAATTCCCGGAAGAACTTCGGCCGTGGGTGCATCGCGGATTAACCTCATATGATATCGAAGATACGGCGCTAAGCCTTATGCTTGCGCAAAGCATTCGCGTGTTGTTATACAAGACGCGATGGTTAATGGTTGCTATTGAGGCGCAGGCCAAAAAATATAAATATACTCCGGAAATCGGGCGAACGCACGGAATCCATGCCGAGCCCATAACTTTCGGCGTTAAGCTTGCCAATTGGCACGCAGAATTTGAAAGGCATCAGGTTCGCCTGGAAAACCTTCTTATCGCTGTTTCTGTGGGAAAAATAAGCGGCGCGGTCGGCATGTACACTCTTGATCCGAAAGTGGAAAAAACGATTTGCAATGAACTTCGGCTGCATTCGATTATTGCCACGCAGATAATTTCCCGCGACATTATTGCCGAATATATGGCAGTCCTTGGTAATTTAGCTGCCAGCATCTCCAAAATCGCGATGAATATCCGCCTCCTGTCGGAGACAGAAATCGGCGAGGTGATGGAGCCGTTCGGAAAGAACCAAAAGGGTTCGTCGGCAATGCCGCACAAGCGAAACCCGAGCAAGAGCGAACAGCTTTGCGGCCTGATGCGCGTGCCCTGGAATAATGTGGGAATTGCTTATCAGAATTTGGCTAATTGCTGGCACGAACGCAGCCTGGACAATTCCTCGGCCGAAAGGGTGACCGTGGCGGATAGTTCAATTGCCGTTGATTATGGCCTTACGAAGCTGGCCGATATCATCGAAAAGATGAACGTGTTTCCCGAGCGGATGGAGAAAAATATTTCTCTGACAAAAGGCTTGATTTTTTCCCAGGACGTGATGATGCTTGTTGCGGAAAAAAGCCAATTGCCCAGGGAAGAAGCGCACACGTTCGTCCGGGATATCGCGATTAAATGCGCTGATACCGGCGAAGATTTTCTGAAAGCTCTTCTCAAAAGCAAGACAATTATGCGGTATGTTACCGAAGAAGATCTCCGCAGCTGTTTTGAAATCGAAAAGAAACTGATCCATGTTGATTATATTTTCAGCAGGGTGTTTCCTTCCGGATAAGAGTAGAACTAAATTGTTTTACTCTTTTTTTTGTTGGACAGCATAAATAAATAGTTTAACAGGGTAAATAAAAATGCCAATACAGGCGATAATTTAAAGCAATATTTATCAATTTGTAGAAGTTGAATAAAGTAACGAAAAATGCTAATTTAGCAGTATGAATACGGATTTTAAAAACAAATATTTTCTTTTGCGGCACGGAAAAAACATCCACCAGACCGAGAAACAGGATATTGTTTATTACTATCCGGACGATCCGTCCCCATGCGAATTAATCGAAGAGGGGAATGAAGAAGCAAGAGCTGCTGGAATATTATTGAAAAATAAGAATATTGATTTGATATTCTGCTCCGATGTGTGCCGCGCCAAACAAACCGCCGCGATTGTAGCGGAGACTATCGGTTTTGATAAAAATAAAATAGTTTATGACGAGCGGATGAGGGATATTAACTGGGGGATATTTGGCGGCAAAACCAAAGCAGAGGCCTGGGAGTTTTATAACGGCGAGGCAATGAAAAAATTTGACTTTGCGCCGCCGGAAGGCGAAAGCTGGAGCGAATGCCAGGCGAGAATGGTAAAAGTGCTGGTGGAATTGGAAAATAAATACGCCGGCAAGAATATTTTGATTGTTTCGCATGGCGACCCTTTGTGGCTACTGGAGTCATATATTAAGGGCTTGGGAAAAGAAGAAGCGTTAAGAGACAGGGAAAAGATAATAAATACCGGAGAAGTAAGGGAAATATGAACAACGAGGAAAAAATATTAGAATTTTGGGAAAAAGAAGACATCTTCCACAAATCCATAAAGAACAGGGAAGGTTCTCCTTTTTTTAGTTTTTACGACGGGCCGCCCTTTGCCACCGGCAAACCGCACTACGGCCATATTTTGGCTACAACCATCAAAGACACGGTTTTGCGCTATTGGACAATGAAAGGATTTCAGGCGCCCCGGCGCGTGGGTTGGGATTGCCATGGATTGCCGATCGAAAACCTGATTGAAAAAGAACTTAATATCAAAAACAAAAAACAGATAGAAGAAATGGGCATCCAAAAGTTTAACGATGCCTGCCGTGCTTCGGTTTTCAGCTGTTCGGATGATTTC
>JAQUOQ010000043.1 GCA_028717005.1 Minisyncoccota bacterium | reverse complement strand
AACCGATATAATTTCCTGTTTTAAATTATCTTTATCTGATTCGCTTTTGCCATTTTTTAAATCCGAAATTTCTTTTTTCAGGAATTCATCGTCTGTTAAAAAGTCGGGGCTTACTTTCTTTGTTTTTATAATTTGGACAGAAAAACCGCAGGCCCCCTTGCTCTTAAAACTATCTATATTAAAACTGCCGTCTGCCTCTAATTCCGCTTCCGGGCTTAAAATGGAAATTTCGTCTGGATATTCTTTTACAAACCACTCTTTGGGAATTTTTAAGCTAAATCCGCTATCTTCATCTTTTAATATTTTTCCCTTGTCAGTATCTTCTATCTTAAAATCTTTGACGTTTGCATATTCCTTATCAAAAAAAATAGTATAGACCGATTCAGGCCTGAAATTTAACTCCTTCCATAAAAAAAATCCTCCGACAAGGAGAATAGCTAAAACAATAAATCCCAAAACAAAAAATATTTTTTTATTTAAAAATTTCAGGGCCATAAAACTGAATATTTATTTATTTATTTTATAAAACACTACACTCTATGTCAATCTACTTCTATGGTCTTGACAATAATATCCCGAATCTGATAAGATAAAAATACTAGACGTGGGACGGATTCTATATGAGTCTGTCCTGTTTTTTTATTCCATTTTTAGTCTATATTTTAAATATTCGAAATCTCTAAAATTACTGCCAGCGAACTGCCTAATTTCCTTCGCCGTTCTTGGTCCCCTAGCTAAAATAATAATTTCTTTTCCTTGGCTTCTTAAGTATTTAAAAACTGGTAAAAAATCTCCATCGCCGGATAAAATAATGGCTTTATCAAAATTATCTTTCTCTTTCATTAAATAAAAAGCCATATCAACATCGCAATTGGCCTTTCTTTTCATCGTTCCATCTTCTTGTTCAAACAACTTCACTGGTTTTAAGTAAAGTTCATATCCGAATTCTTTCAATTTCAAGTAAAAATGTATTTTCTGCAGGTGGCGATTTAACAATAAAAGCATTGCGTCGTTCATTTGATTGCCCTGCTCTTTTATTATCGTTGATAAATATTTATCTACATCTTCAATGGGAACCGTATCGTTTCTAAGATAATTAAAATTAAAATTATGTATTTCTACGCCGCCGAAAAACAAAGCCCTAGATATTTTATATTTATCCTTCAAATAATATAAAAGTTTGCTGTAATCTATTTTCCAGCCCAAGCTTTTTTCACCCCCATAGAAAAGATTTGAAGCATCAATAAAACAAGAAACTCTCATAAAAAAATCCTCAAAGAGGAAAATGAAAAATTTTGTTTAAAAATTTAAGGGCCATAAAAATGAATATTTATTTATTTTATAAAACTTAAAATAAAAGGTCAAACATCTTATCTGCGCTTTCGGAGTTTAAAAATAAAACACGATATGCTTGACAACTTGTCAATGATATATTAATATATAGGAGTTATTCCAATAGGACTTCCCTATTGGATAATACAGTACCCTTCATTTCAGTTAAGGAGTACAGCTATGTCGAAGTTTCTCGTGAAGTGCCGAGGCGTTACCCCGATTCTGATGGATCCCATGAGCGACGAAGTGCTCGAGAGCCTGCGCACCGGAGTGCGAAAGCCGCTGGACAAGGACAAACCGATCGTCCAAACGGCTCGCGAAAAGGTCGTGCTCGATCCGGAAACCGGCAAGCACATCGGCATCACTGCCGAAATGATGCTCGCCAGCCTGATCTCCGCCGGATGTAACGTGAAAAACGGCAAGAAGCAGATCAGCACCCAGAAGACCACGACCCTGCCGTCGCTAATGCGACTCAAGGGCACGTTCTTCCCGTTCAACAACATGAACGGCGACTGGGAGAGCTCCATGAAACCCGACAAACGCCGGGGACGGCTCCGGGACGGCACCGCCGTGTGCATCGTCCGGCCCAAGTTCTCGGAATGGGAATTCGAAGTGCCCATCGAGGTCAACGACAACCGGGTGAAGCCCGCCACGATCAAGGCGCTGTTCGAAGAAGCCGGCGGCGGCCAAGGCCTGGGCGCTTTCCGACCGAACTGCCGGGGCATCTTCGGCCAATTCGAGGTGGTGGAGTTCGCGGAGCAGAAGTAATTCTGCCATATCGCGAAATCCGTATACTTCAAATACAATGCCCAACTCTTTGAGAAAGGAGCTGGGCATTTTCTTAATCTATAATGCAGTTAAGCTAACTCGGGCACAGTATTGCAGTGCTCAGCACCGAAAGGCCGAGTGCTCTAAAGCCGAGCTCCGCATAGTTTAGGGCTCCGCTGAGCGGGGCCATTGCCCCGCTAAGCGGGGCCGGAAATCATTTGCAATTCAGCAAAGTTTCGCAAAGCAGAGCTTACTGCACCACAGATGTGCATTGTACAGGGCCCTTTCCCGCTAAGCGGAATTAGGGCCAGGAATCATAGCGCTTTTTATACAGCGCCGTGTAGCAACGCAGAGCACGCTCAACTATAGTTCATTGCAGAAAAGTTGAGTGTACCAAAGTCCAGGCCTCCGCCAAACGGAGGCAATGCATAATAAGATTAGATTCTATACCGCGATGTTGCGCATCGCACAGCAACGCGTGGTGTTCCTACGCACCCTCCAGTCCAGGCCCCTATTCTTTTTAAAAGGAATAGGGGCGTTTTATTTGACATAATTATAATAGCGTGATATTATTTTTTTCAGTTCTTGAAAAAACAGCAAAAAGGAGATGCGCTATGGCGCACAACTTCACCCACTTTACAGGTAAAAGCGGCAAGCAACGCAAACGCAAGAAATCGAGCAGGAAGCAAAGATTTCTAAAAAGGGGGACGCATGCAAATAAATATGCGGGCTGTTCCTCCAGGCACGAACTATATAACCCCCGAGATAAATCATTTCGGTGGCTTCCTCTAGATGGAGCTGCCAATGAAACAATCAAGGCGGGTTTGACAGTGCTTTTCCATGGCCGAAGATACCGGCTCAAAAAAGACGTGTTCTTTCCCGAGTCCGGAACTGTTTTGGGGCCATTTGAACTTATCGGCAATACAAAATAATTTGTTCCGGTTCAGCTAAGCACTGCCGGGCTTACTACCGTGTTGCCAGGTAAACCGCGCTTTAGAGCGGTACAGCTCTGGGCCCGCTAAGCGGGCCGTTGAAATAATTCATATTACAGGAATCAAGCCCCGCCAAGCCCAGCTTGGTAAACTCCAGTTTGGCACGGTGTTGCCCAGCAAAGCTTTGCATCCCACAGTGTAGGGCCCCGCCAAACGGGGCCGGCATTTCTTGGGTTATAAATCCTTGGAGTGTCGTGTCGTCCAGCAGATTTGCTTGTTTATTCGGCAAACTCCAGCAGCCATCAGTTTGGCTTAGCACCCCAGTGCACCGTAGAGCATTGTACAGTTTTGTCGAGTTCTGTTCAGAGCCCCGCTAAGCGGGGCTAGCAATCTTACTGAAATATAATAATTTCAGTAGAGCATTGCGTTGCCCAGTTCCCCTCCGCTAAGTTGAGCGCACTGCTGCATTCTCCAGTATAGCAGAGTGCTGTTCAGAGCCCCGCCAAACGGGGCTAGCAATCTTACTGAAATATAATAATTTCAGTAGAGCATTGCGTAGCCCAGTATGGCCCCGCATCGTGTAGCAGCGTGCAGTAACGTCGACTGGAGTACTGTTCAGGTCCCGCGTTTGACGCGGGACATTGGAATCATAAAATCTGCTTGCAGCCAAGTCCAGTTTCGCAGAGCAAAGCTGGGTACACTGTATACCAGTAAAGTTCAGGGCGTCCCGATTTCTTAATCGAGGACGCCGTTGGAATCATAAAAGCATTGCTGTCTTGCAAAGGTTTGCAGAGCAGACTAGTGCTCAGTTGATTGCAGCCCAGTTCAGGGCGTCCCGATTTCTTAATCGAGGACGCCACTTTTTTTATATTAAACGTTTGACATAATAAATTATAAATGTTATTATTTTGAATTCGAAAAAACCTTAACGGATTAAGGTTTTAATTTGTCCTTTGACAACCCAATACGGAAATATGGGATTGTCTTGTAATGCCTTATTCAAAAGGAAAAGGCGAATGCAACATCAGAAACATCTTAGCCTGCCCGTATTGCAGGCGTGCTTTCCAAGGAATGGAAAGTATAAAAACGGCCCATGGAAAAGCCAAGGGCAAATAATGGAGTTTGTGGCCGAACACCCCGGCACGGTTATTATTGAATCGCCTACCGGCAGCGGCAAAACCGCTGTTGAATACGCGATTATCGCAGCCAGCCGGAAATCCGAAAAAGGCCCTGCATTTCTGGTCACTCCAAACAAAACGATCTTGGAGCAGATTATGCAAGAAGGATTTCCTGACCTTAAGGTTGCGCTCGGCAGAAACGAACACAAGTGCCTCTACTACAAAGAAGACGTAGGCGCAGACGAAGTGCCCTGTTCAATGCTTAGGGATTGCCCCCATCGAATAGACCAGAGCACTGGCAAAACTTCAGAGCCCGGCGTTTCGCCGTGCCCGTATCTTTTGCAAAAGTACGAAGCAAGACAGGGAAGCATGATTGCGTGCACCATGGCGTTTTACCTTTTCTCCCAGCTTTTCTCCCGCGCTTTTGATGATCCAGCATGCCTGGTCATTGATGAAGCGCATCGGATTGCTGATGTTGTCAGAAGTTCTCTTTCCTACGAGATTTCTGACTGGCACTTAAAGCAATCCATCGAACTGCTTGAAAAAATCGGCGCAGGCGAAGCGAAAATCCTCAAGAAGTTTCTAACTGCCCTAAAACGCATAGCCAAAGCGAAAAAACGGGCGGCCTACGAGGAAACGCTTTTAGACGACGACGAAATCAGGCGCCTGATTTCAATCCTCGAAGGGATTGATCCCGACGCATTGATCGAGAAAGTCGAGAGAGCGGTGAGAAAAAGGGAAATCGACCCTGTTAACGACCGGGTAGTGCTCAAAAAACTGGAAATGTTGGTGCGCGATTTGCGCAGGTATATCCACTCGTTTGAATACTCTTTGGAAGCCGAAGGCCGAAAACCCTTGAACTACACCTGCGCCTTTTACAAAGGAGAGAAAGGAGAAAACGGCAAGGTTCAGTACAAACTGGTAATCAAGTGCTACTACGTGGCACCTCTGATTCGAAAAATCCTTGCCCGTTCTACTGCGGCATTTTCGGCGACAATCGGCAAGCCCGATGTGTTCGGCTACGAAACCGGCATCAGGGGTGCATATCTCTCTTTGGATTCCGCGTTTCCAGTTGACCACACCCGGATTTACATGCCTTCTAATACGCCAAACCTTGCAATGAAAGCGCGGGGCAAAAGAGATATGACAAAAACCCTGCGCCAAATTGCAAGAGCATGCAAACGGTTTGCCCAAAAAGGCCACCGTTCGCTTGTAGTGACAATTTCCAATGCCGAACGTGAGAAATTTTTGATGCTGGCAAAAGAGGAAGGCGTTGATGCAGTAA
>JAQUOQ010000042.1 GCA_028717005.1 Minisyncoccota bacterium | reverse complement strand
CTTTGGCATCCTTTTATATCTGGATTATAAGATAGCTCTCGCGGTTCTCGGAATTGTAATTTTTTTTATATTGGTTGCCGAGCTTCTATCCGGGCGAAAGCTGGGCAAAAGATTCGCTCTTGCCGCAATCTCGAACCAGATTTTCGGCAGGGTGTTGGGAGAACTGGCCGCCCTGATTTGGATTTATTCCGTAAACCCGAATATTTTTTTGATTTCTTTCTTGCCGATACTTTTGATTGTTTTTGCCCACAAAGACAGGCTTCAAGAACAATTCCAAAAAATTAAAGACAAAACATATTTAACTAATTAAAAAAATGATGTATTTCCCTCTGTATCTTTCTCTTTTTATAGTAGCTTATCTGCTCGGATCAATTCCCTCCGGCTATCTCGTCACAAAACTATCCACTAAAAAAAACATAATGGAGGTGGGCTGGCGGAAAACCTCCAGTTCCAATGTTTTTAAGAACGTGGGGGCATGGCAAGCGGCTCTCACGATGATACTTGATGTCGCGAAAGGCTTTGCGTCTGTTTATATCGCTTATAAATTGGGTGCGCCGGTTTATGTTGAGGCCTTATGCGGAGCAATTGCCGTCCTCGGAAACAACTGGTCCATATTTTTAAATTTCAGCGGGGGCAGGGGATTAGCCACATTAATCGGCGGGCTCGTGTTTTTTTCTCCCGTAATTTTGCTGATAATCCTCATTCCCACGATTTTATTCGCCATCGCATGGACAGCCTCTATCGGCTCAATTATCTCGCTGCTGTTAGGCATATGGCTTGGGTTCAACAACCCGGCAACCGTTGGGGCAGGCATGATACTCGCCTTTTCTCTTGTTCCGGTTTTCTCCAAAAAATTCAGCCCGATCAAAGAAATCTTTTCAGCAAAAAATAAGGCAGAATTAATAAGAAACAGGTTTCTTTTCGACCAGGACGGCATACCGCCCGTACGCTTGAAATTTTTGCGAAAAAAGGGTTAAATATCCGCATAACCATCAGCCCCCGTAGCTCAATGGATAGAGTACTAGTCTTCGGAACTAGTGGTGCAAGTTCGAGTCTTGCCGGGGGCACCCCAAACCAGAGCGAAGCACGGTTTGGGGTAGTCCCGAACTGTGTTGCCAAAGGCAACTCTAGTTCTGGGACACCCTAAACCAGATTTCGCAATAGCGCGATTAAACACGGTTCAGAGTAGCCCCGAAGCGCGCTTTGCCCTACTTCTGGGCCGCCCAAAATGGCTTGATTTTTTAAGCAAAAAGGTCTATACTTCAAAAAAGATTAGCAGATACAAAAATGAATCCAAGCTTTAAAAACAAATATTTAACACTAGCCGCCGCTATTCTTTTTTTATTTTCGGTTTCCTTGCCGATGGTGGTTTCCGCCAGCAGCAATACAACAACTTTTTCCTGCCCAGCCTTCAAAGCGGGCGATCCGATTGTTTATTGCGGCAATGGCGACCCAACCGATCCGGGTTTTGTGCCCTGCGATTTTAACGCGGCATTCTGCACTGTCAATCGGGTTGTCAAATTCATACTCGTACAAGTGATACCGCCTTTGGCGGTTATCTACTTCGTGATAGCCGGCTTCCTGATTCTCACGGCCGCGGGCAACCCTAGCAAAGTCCAGCAAGGCAAACAAATGATAACTTACGGAGTTATAGGAATTATTTTGGTTTACGGCGCCTGGATTATCGTTTACGAATTTGTAGGCATCATTGGCGGAGCAAACCAAAAAGAATGGTTGTTGCAATTTTTCCGAAAATAAATTAAAAGATTCGCCCCGTTAGCTCAGCCGGTAGAGCAGGAAGCTCTTAACTTCAAGGTCGTGGGTTCGAATCCCTCACGGGGCACCCTAAACCAGAGCGAAGCACGGTTTAGGGTAGTCCCGAACTGTGTTGCCAAGGGCAACTCTAGTTCTGGGACACCCTTGAATCATTAAGGAATTCGAAGCCGCCCTCCTTCGCCCAATAGGCTACGGTGAGGTAAAAATTAAATAATGAACAGACACCCATCTTGGTATAAAACTGGGATGAGGCGCATAACAAATTGTAATATAAAACTATGTTATCAACAGAAGAAAAAACAGCGATAATAGATAAATACAAAACCCACGAAAAAGACACGGGTTCCGCTGAAGTGCAAATCGCCTTGCTTTCCCAGGAAATAGAAAGGCTTTTAGAGCACCTTAAAGAGCATAAAAAAGACCTGCACTCAAAAAAGGGCCTTTTGAAGATGGTTTCCAAAAGAAGAAAACTTTTGAAATATCTCGAAAAAACTGACGAAAAAAAATATAAAGAAATCGCTAAGAAAGTCGGCCTTAAAGCATAAGGCCATTTGTTTATGAAAACCGAATCATTCGAATTAGATTTAAACGGGAAGCCCCTCGTAGTGGAGTTTAATAATTTGGCGGAAAGGGCAAACGGCTCTGTTTTCGTTAAATACGGCGACACGGCGGTAATGGCCAACTGCGTTATCGCAAAAAAAGAAATTGAAGGCGCGGACTTTTTCCCGTTAACAGTTCTCTATGAAGAAAAATTTTACGCGGCTGGAAAAATACTCGGCTCCAGATTCGTAAAAAGAGAAACCAGGCCGTCGGAACAGGCAACGCTTAACTCAAGGCTGATTGACCGGGCTATCCGGCCGCTCTTCCCCGCAAACCTGCATCACGAAGTTCAGGTTGTTATAACCTGTCTCGCCTGGGACCAGGAATCTGACCCGGCTGTTTTAAGCTTGTTTGCCGCCTCGGCTGCATTGCTTTGCTCCGACATTCCGTGGCACGGGCCGGTAGCGCCGGTAAGGATCGCGGAAAAGGATGGCGAAATAATACCGTTCCCGACAATCAAACAGCGGGAAGAAAGTTCTCTTGATCTGGTAATTTCCACCTTAAAATCAGAATCCGGCAAAGAAATGCTCGTGAATATGATTGAAGCCGGAATGAAAGAAGCGCCGGAAGAACTTATTTTAAAAGCAATTGAATCGACCAAGCCTTTGCAAGAATCTTTAATTTCTTTCCAGAAACAAATCTGCGCCAAGATGGGCAAAAAAAAGCTGGAAATAAAAGAAGCAGAAAAAGACGCAGCTCTCGAAAAAAGCGTGGAAGAATTTTTAGGCGACAACCTGTCCAAGGTCATTTTTGACAGCAAGGAAGAAATGGATGATTTAAAAAACCGGCTCGCCGAACATCTAAGGGGCGTTTCCGATGATCCGGAAAAATTAAGGCAGGGTTTGGCTTTTTTTGAAAAAGAAGCCGAGCGGATAATCCATGAAGGAGCTATCGACAAAGGCTTGCGCGCCGAAGGAAGGAAAACCAACGAACTCCGCTGCATCGGCTGCGATGTAGGCTTGTTCAAAAGAGTGCATGGCACCGGACTGTTTACGAGAGGACAGACAAAAGTTTTGTCTTTGCTGACATTGGGATCGCCCGGCGACCAAAAAATATTTGAAGAAATGGAACTGCAGGGCAAAAAAAGGTTTATGCACCAATATAATTTCCCGCCATACTCGGTGGGGGAAACCGGCCCGATGCGCGGACCCGGACGAAGAGAGATTGGGCATGGAATGCTTGGCGAAAAAGCTTTGCGCCCGATGATACCCGGCGCAGAAGAATTTCCTTACACTATCAGAATCGTTTCCGAAGTTTTGTGTTCCAATGGATCAAGCTCGATGGCGTCTACCTGCGCTGCCTGCCTGGCCCTGATGGATGCCGGCGTTCCGATAAAAAGGCCCGTGTCCGGAATTGCGATGGGCCTGATGATGGAAATGGCTGATGATAAAAGCACGGAAAACAAAAAGTACGCGATACTAACTGATGTCCAGGGAGAAGAAGACCATTACGGAGACATGGACTTTAAAGTCGCCGGCACGGAACAGGGGATTACCGCCCTCCAGATGGATCTGAAGGTAAGGGGCATCACTTCAAAAATAATAAAAGAGGCTCTGGCACAAAGCAAACCGGCACGATTGCAGATACTAAAAGAAATGCTCGCTGTTATTCCGGAACCGAGAAAAACATTATCTCCGTTCGCTCCGAGAATATACATAATCCACATCAAGCCGGAACAAATCGGCGAAGTTATCGGCACCGGCGGAAAAACCATTAACGAGATAATCTGCGAATGCAATGTTTCCATTGATATCGAGGATAATGGAGAGGTTTACGTTACTGCGGAAAACGAAGAATCGGCCAGAAAAGCCATCAACTGGATAGAAAACATCACCCGCGAGGCTAAGGTCGGAGAAGTTTTCCAGGGTAAAGTTAAAAGAATAATGGATTTCGGCGCTTTTGTGGAAATCCTGCCCGGCCAGGAAGGCTTGGTTCATATCTCCCAGTTGGACGACAGGCGGGTTGAAAAAGTAACAGATGTGATAAAGCTCGGACAGACAATTCCCGTAAAAGTAATATCTATTGACGATCAAGGCAGGATTAATCTATCATTAAAAGAAGCGAAGAAGTAATTTTAATTTAATTCTTAAAAATATTTTAGGAATGGCGGAAAATACTTTCACCATAGTCGCCGACAAAATAAGGACAATGAAAAAAGATTTGGAGGCTGCGTCGTCCGGTATTTCGGCTGTTGTGGAAGAAAAAAAAATCTCATCGATAGACTTAAAAAAATTAGACGACTTTAGGGCCAGCGGAAAAGCCCGCGTCGAAAACAAAGTCGGCATAGAATTGGAAGATTTGTCTGCCGGCGAAAAGCAGGAGAAAAGGGAAAAAACGATATTTATTCCGGAAGCAGAACAAAGCCTGCGGCTAAGCGTGGAAGAAGAAACGCCCGAAGCGGAAGAAAAAGAGCTAACGTTAGGAGAAATGCCCCGAATAGCTGCCATACCGGCAAAACCAGAGGCTACGCCGATTGATTTGGCGGACATTCCCGTTCCCATGCCGCAGCAAATAGAAGAATCCATTCCCAATCTGCCGATAGAACAAACTCCGGCCCTGGAGACTGAAAAAACAGAAGAATTAGCCGTGCCACTGGTAAGCGAATTGCCCGTAGCCGAAACAAAACCTGCAGCAACCGAGGCTAAGGCGGAAATTATTGAAAAACCGGCAACAGAAGAAAAAGAGGAAAAGAAAGAAGAAGTGGCCGAGCCCCAGGCAGAGCAAAAAGAAGAAAGCAAAGAAGAAAAGCTGAGAAAAATTACGGACCTCATTTTCGAAATTGAGCAAAACATAAACCAGATTACCGAAGAAAAATTTCCTTTTGAGGAACGTAAAAAAGACATTGACAAGGAGATAGAAAAAAACCGTAAGCGGCTGGATTTGATTTTGGAAAGAAGAAAGCGGCTGGACGAACTGAAGCACAAAATCGAAGAAAAAGAATCTGCTGCCGCAACTCCGGAAGAGAAAAGAGACGCGGAAAAAGAGCGCTGGAAAGTGGAAGACGAAAGATATATGGTGGAGCAGGAAAAGAACCAAAAAGAAGACGAGATAAAATCGCTGAGGCTTCAGCTTAAAGAATGCGAC
>JAQUOQ010000041.1 GCA_028717005.1 Minisyncoccota bacterium | reverse complement strand
ATTCCGAAATTTTTCGGCGCCCTGATTGAGATTTTTTTCATCGTACTTTTCTTGATCCTTTCCTTTGACATTATCGGATTTGTAGAAATAAACCAGCTTTTAACGGCTATTGTCAATTACTTCCCGAACATATTTATTTCCATGATTATCTTTATCGTGGCTGTTTTTGTGTCGGATTTTTCTAAAAAAATAGTTGTGGTAAGCCTGGAAAAAGAAAGGATTACCTATTCCGGAGTGTTGGGAAATATCGTAGCGTGGATAGCGTGGATACTGGGAGGGCTGGCAATATTATACCAATTGAACATAGTGCCGGTGATAGTTTTGACGCTGTTTATCGGTTTTGTGGCTTTGATTGTTTTGGTTTTTGGATTAGCTTTCGGCCTCGGTGGAAAAGAAATCGCAAGAAAATTGTTAGAAAACTTAGAAGATCGGATTAAATAAAAGAGGGCCTTTATTGGGTTCTCTTTTTAATGTATGGATACAATCACCTACAAAGAACTGAAAAAAATGATCCTGTTTTCCTGCGAAAGGATTACAAGAGACAAAGAACAAATAAACAAAATTAACGTTTTTCCGGTGCCTGACCAGGACACGGGCAATAATTTGGCTGCGACCCTCCAGGGCATAAAAAACGCAATCGAAGAAAAAGATTTCGCGAGCATCAACGAATTTGTCGACACGGTTTTGGATGCCGCCCTAACCGCGGCCCAGGGCAATGCCGGCATTATCTATACCGGCTTTCTGGCCGGCTTTTTGCCGATGTTAAACGATAAAGAAGAACTAACCGCTAAAGACCTGGGCATGGCTTTCGGCAAAGGATACGAGCGGGCTCGCGATTCAATCCAAAACCCGAAGGAGGGGACAATTCTCGACGTAGTCAAGGCTTTCGCAATCACATTTGAAAAGCTTTCCAGCACAAAAACCGACATAATTGAAGTATTTTTTGAATCTTTTGAAAAAGCCAATCAGGCCCTTTTGGAAACCCCAAATAAAATGGAACTGCTTAAAAAAGCCGGCGTGGTTGATGCCGGCGGGCTGGGCTTCCTGATGATACTGGAAACATACCTTGATATATTAAAGGAACAAACCGCGGAAACTTTAACCCTAAAACCGATCTTGTCCGCCGAAGAAGAAGCTGCCACCCGCAGATTCGTGCAGATATTATCAAACCGCTATGAGGTAGTGGCGCTTATGTCCACAACTTATGCCAAAGAAAGCGAAATCAGAAACGAATTAAAAGTTATGGGGAACTGCCTGGATATAATCCAGATAGGCGGGCGCACAAAAATACACATCCACACGGACAGCCCTTACGAAACTAGGGACAAAATTTCCGAATTAGGCATAGTGGAAAACTTAAAAATCCAGGACATGGCCAGAGAAGTGGTGGGGGAGGATTCGGTAGAAAATGTTTCCATCGGGATAGTTATTGATGAACGCGCCGGGCTAAGCCAAAAGATAATCCAGCATTACGACATTGAGGTTATTCCGCTGCGCATTAACTGGCCCGAAGAAGAAGGTTTGGCAGGGGTCAGTGTTTGCGAAAAAATAAAAGACGCGCAAAAAAAGGGAACAATCGCGAGGCCGCAGATACAGTCTATTTCGCCGCAGTTTTTCATGGAATCTTATAAAAAACAACTGGAAAAATTTGAAGCGGTTTTGTGCATTGTCAGCAGCTCTAAGCTTTCGGACAACTATAATTCCGCCCTGAAAGCGCGGGAATTGCTAACCTGGAACCAAAGGGAAAAAGTGTTCGTTATTGATTCCAGAAACATCAGCGCCGGGCAATCAATAGTTATTCTTGAGGCAATAGAGCTTATAAGGGAGCAGAGGCGGATAAAGGAAATCAAGGAGCGGATTGAGGGAATAATTCCCCAAATCGGATTCCTGGGCGTTTTAAAAAATCCTTACCGCAACAAGAAAACGGCCAAATCCTGGTTTTCAAAAGAAACTCCGGAAGATTCTTTTTGGCTGATGAATAATAAAGACGGCGAAATAATATATTCCGAAAGGGTAAGGTCCAACGATTTTGCCGAAGTTCTGTTCCAAAAAATAGAAAAGTCAACCCGCCGGGACCTGGCAAAATCCGGCAAAAGATTGCGGGTAGTAATCGCCCACGCCGATAATCTGGAGCAGGCCGAAAAGCTGAAAAGCAAACTGAAAGCAACCAAAAAAGCCGAAATTTCCTTCATAAGCATCACCGATCCGGTGACAAGCATTAACGTCTGCCCAGAAAGCTTAATCGCCGGATGGATAGTAAAATAAACAAATGAATATTGATAATAAAAACAAAAAACCGATCGGCATCGTCGCGGACGAGGCGGTGGATTTGGAAGAAAACTTAATCAATGAACACGATATTACTCTGGTCCGGTTTAAAATAGATTATGGCGAAATGGCCGATCTGCCCGGCAATGTTTACGAAAAAGCGCGGCAGGGAGAAGGCAGGGGATTAACCACAACCATTAAAACATCCCAGCCATCCATTAATGATTTTTTAACCGCTTTTAAGAAAAAACTGGAAGAATTTGAATCAATTATCTGCCTAACGATATCAGGCAAACTCTCCGGCACTTTTAACTCCGCTGTGCAGGCGATAAAATTTTTGCCCGCGGAACAGCAGCCGAAAGTGTCCGTTGTGGACACGCTTATCGGCTCGAGCGGACAGGGGTTAATGGCTTTGTGGGTTGCCGAAAAGATAAAAGAAGGAAGCTTAACCGCCGAAAAGATTAAGGAAAATTTGGAAAAAATAGCAAATAATTTCAAGCTTCTCGGCGCTTACGAACAATTAAAATGGATAGAGGCGAGCGGGCGGCTGCCAAGACTTATTCCCGCAGCCATAAGGCAGGCAGAAAAAATGAAATTCCGGCCGATATTTACAATCCGGAATGGCAAACTTACCTTCGGAAGCATCAGGAAAATCACGAACGGGCTAGCCGATCTTTTGTTCCAGGAATTCGAAAAACAAACCCAAGGCATAAGGAACAGCGGGCAAAAAATCAGGGCCGCAATAAGCCATGCCGATAACCCGGAACAGGCACAGCTGCTGAAAAATTTGGTTAACTCGGCTCAACGGGCGGAAGTGGTTTCCGTGGCTTTGGCCAGCTTCCCCATCGGGGCGCACATCGGACCGGGGTCTTTAATCCTTTGCTGGCAGCAATAAAGTGGTGATAAAAAAATTGCGGAAACCCCTTTTTTCTAATAAAATATAATAGGCCAAAGGAAAGAGATTGATAGAAAAATAATCTTGGCCTGGCATGGAAGATTTAAAGAAAAGAACTATCGGGATAATCGCGGATGAGGCGGTGGACCTGCCCGATAATTTAGTTAAAGAAAAAGGGATTTCACTGGTAAATTTCAGGATTGACGCGAAAGAGCTTGAACAAATCCCGGGCAATATTTACAAAAAAATGAAAGAAGGGGAAAGGCGAGGGATTAAAACGACAATAAAAACATCCCAGCCGGCATTAAATGATTTTTTAAAAGCATTTCGGGGAAAACTAGAGCAGTATGATTACGCCGTTTGTTTCGTTCTCTCCAGTAAATTTTCCGGCACTTATAACGCCGCTGTGCAGGCAATAAAATTTTTGCCGGTGCTCCAGCAGGACAGGGTAAAAGTAATAGATACAGCGAGCGCTTCAGGCGCCGAAGGATTGCTGGTTTTATGGGCGACTGATATTTTTAAACAAAACAAACCCCTTGATTGGCTGATTAAAACAATAGAAAAAGCCAAACCGTCTTTTAAGCTAATTTGCACTTACGAAAATGCAAAATGGCTTGAGGCAACCGGGCGCGTGCCAAAGATAATTCCGGCCGGGCTGAAACAGGTGGAAAAGTGGCAAATCAAGCCGATCCTTGCCCTTAAAAACGGGAAAATAACATTTAAAAAATTAAAAAGAATAACCAGCGGCCTCGCCGAAACCCTGTTCGAAGAATTTAAATCCGAAACCGAAACATTGCGCGAAAAAGGCCAGAATATTAAAACTTCAATTATTCACGCGGACAATATGGAAGAAGCAAACAATTTAAAAAGAATGCTGCAATCGCTCGGGAGCGTTACCATTTCTTTTACGAACATTGCTTCTTTTGTCGTCGGCGGAAGCATCGGGCCAGGATCTTTAATACTTGCCTGGCAGGAATAATTTAAACAAGGCATCCAAAAATGCTTTTTTGTAATAAATAAAAATTAATAATAATTTAGCAAACAAAAAATATGGACAAACTAACCATTCTTTTGGGGGAAAGCGCTCCGATAACGCAAGAGTTAAAAGAAAAATACGGATTTGTTGTCGTCCCTTTTGTGCTTGACTGGCCTGACGGGGAAAACCTGCAGGGAAACAATATATTTGAGAAAATGCGGGAAGCCCAAAAAATCAACATGAAAGCCACTCCCAAAACTTCGCAGCCCTCAATCGGCACTTATAAAAAAGCCTTCGAAGAAGCTCTTGCAACCTCCGAATGTGTTCTTGCCATAGCCATCAGTTCTGTTATATCGGGCACTTATAATTCGGCTATCCAGGCTAAAAAAATGTTTCCGGAAGAAGACCAGAAACGAATTTATATTTTTGATACTTTTAATGCCGACGCCGCGGAAAGCCTATTCGCAATTAAAGCCGCCCAAATGGCTCAAGAGGGGAGAAGCATGGAAGAAATTTTTAAAAAACTTGAAGAATTAAAACCGGCTGTAAAACTGTTTGGATTGCTGGAAAGCCCTTACTGGCTTGAGGCCGGCGGCAGAATAAGCCACGCCGTTTCGGTGCTTATGTCCCAAATGCAAAAAATAGGAATGCGGCCGCTATTATCAATAGTGGACGGAGCGGTTAAGCCGGTAAATCTGAAAATGCAAGCCAAAGACACTGCCGGTGCCTTGTTTAAACAACTGGAAAGCGATACCAAAAAACCCCTTGAAGAAAGCAAAAAAATAACGGTTGTCATCAGCCATGCGAACAACCTGCCCGAAGCGGAGAAATTAAGGAATCTAATAACGGAAAAATATCCCCAAATTGAAATTCTTTTTTCAACTTTAACCGGTCCGGTAATCGGCGCCCATGTCGGCCCCGGCGCCCTGATTTGCTGCTATATGCAAGATTAACCCGATTAATCTCATTTTCCCCTTTCCTGTCCCGCTTTTATCAAAAATAATAAAATAAATCGTGTCCGCGCTAAAATTAAAATTGTAATTTAATCGGGTAACCCAAACTATGATTTTTCAATTAATATTAGCTGTTTTTATCGCTTATTTGATCGGCTCAATTCCCTTTTCCCTTGTTTTCGTAAAATTGGTCATAAAAAAAGACTTGCGGGAATCAGGCTCTAAAAACGCCGGAGCATTAAACACGTTCCGGATAATCAGCAAAGAAAAGGGAATGCTTCCGGGAATTTTGTCCTTCCTTTTGGTCGGAGTTTTGGACGCGGGCAAAGGTGTTATAGCTTTGCTTATCGCAAAAGCTCTTGTCGCGCCATACAGCCTTGCCTGCCCCGATTGCAATACAATAACAGTTGTGTACGCCGTTTTACTCACAGCATTCT
>JAQUOQ010000040.1 GCA_028717005.1 Minisyncoccota bacterium | reverse complement strand
CGTTCCTACGGAATACAAAAAAGAAATAATAAAATTGCAAAATGATGTTTTTGCGGAACAAGTTAATTCCGCCGCGATTTCTCCGGAGCAAAAGCAAACAATCCAAGGCTATATAACCGAATTAAAGAATGCTCCGGAATACAAACAAGTCGTATTGGAAGACATTGCCAACGAAATAATCAGCAATAACCAGCAGGAATTTTCACAGCTAAGCCAATTATCAGCCGCAGACCAGGAGAAATTGACTGGTTATATGCAAACTATTTTAACCGAAAAAGATTTAAATTTTGAAAACGCCATAAACGGATTAAACTCACTCAATATTTCTTCGGAAGGCAGGGCTCTTATTTCGGAAGTTCAAAACAAAATATTGGAAAAAATAACCGTTTCCGATACTAATACCAATGCCGGTGCAACCAGTGCAACCGGTTTGGCCAATCCGGCTTCAACTTTCTGCATCGGTCAGGGATATAAATTGGAAATAAGGAAAGACGCGCAAGGCAATGAAACCGGATATTGCATGTTTGCCGATGGCAAAGAATGTGAAGAGTGGTCTTTTTACCGCGGCCAATGCGGCTCAGGATACATTAAAAATTAACAAATCTCATGTTTGGGGACCTCGCCCCCAAACATTAAGGAAAAGCGGCTTTTCAAAGCCGCTGTTTTCTTGTAGTATGTCAATGTATGAAAAAATATTGGATAATTACTTTCGGCTGCCAAATGAATAAATCAGACTCAGAGAGGATCGCCGGAGTTATGCAATCTATGGGATTTAAAGAGGCCTTTAGCATTAAAGAGGCTGATTTTGCAATTGTAAATATGTGCTCTGTGAGGCAATCCGCGGTTGATAGGGTTTATGGCCAGATCAACAACCTTATAGGCCTAAAAAGGGCCAAAAAGGGGCTAAAAACCATATTAACTGGCTGTATTTTAGGTCCCGATAAGGCTAAAATGGCCGAAAAATTTGACTTTGTGCTGGATAAAAACGATCTCGCCAATTGGCCGGCGATTATTACTAATAAGTGCGAAAAGAAAAAACCGCAAGATTATTTGGAAATTACGCCTATTTACGAAAGCAGAATCCAAGCATTCGTGCCAATATCAAACGGCTGCGATAATTTTTGCACCTATTGCGCCGTGCCTTACACCCGCGGCAATCTTGTTTCAAGAAAACACAAAAGCATATTGCGGGAAATAAAGGCGCTTGTTGAAAAAGGATATAAAGAAATATGGCTTTTGGGCGAGAATGTTAACGGATACCTGTCCCCTGCGGATAAAAAAATTGATTTTGCCGCACTTATAAAAGAAATAGATAAAATCGATGGAGAATTTTGGCTGCGATTTACCAGCCCGCACCCTAAATATTTTTCCGACAAATTAATCGATGTTCTGGCAAAATCGCAGAAATTCGCGCCCTATCTTAATTTGCCGGCCCAATCCGGCGACAACAGTATTTTAAAAAAAATGAACCGGCCATATACCGCGGAAAATTATATAAAACTAATCAAGAAAATCCGTCTGGCGTTTAAGAAGTATCGAACCGGATTAGAACAGATTATCGGAATTTCCACGGACATCATCGTCGGCTTCCCGGCCGAAAACCGGATTCAATTTAATAATACAGCCAAATTAATGCGCGCCGTAAGTTTTGATATGGCGTTTATCGCGCAGTATTCTCCCCGCCCCCAATCTTTTTGCTATAAAAACTTTGCGGACAGCGTGCCGAAAGACGAGAAACGAAAAAGGGAAAAAGATTTAACTGCGATTTTAAAAGCCACTGCTTTAAAAAATAACCAGCTGTTTTTAGCAAAAACAATTCCGGTTTTAACATACGAAAAACAAGGCGGTTATTACCTGGCGCGCACCAGGCAAAACAAGCCGATAAGATTTAAGGCTGATAAGAACGGCCTTATCGGACAAATAGCAAAGGTTAAAGTGAATAAAGCCACTGCCTGGTCTTTGGAAGGAAGCTGCGATAAGGCAAAGCTTATCACCATAGCCGGTCCGACTGCTTCCGGCAAAACCGATTTGGCTATTAAATTAGCGAAAAAATTTAACGGAGAAATCATTTCTGCCGATTCGCGCTTGGTTTACAAAAAAATGGATATCGGAACGGCCAAACCGTTAAAAGATTACAAGCAAAAAGAATATTTTGTAAAAGGCATAAGGCATCATCTGATTGATATTTTGGATTTAAAAGAGGATTTTAACGCGGCGCTATTCAAAGAACGGGCAATTGAAACGATTAATAACATGCTTGAGAGGGGCAAATTGCCGATTTTAGTTGGCGGCACGGGTTTATATATTAAAGCAATAATCGATAACCTTGATTTTCCGAAGATCAAACCGGACAAAAAATTGAGGGCAGAATTGGAAAGGAAAACGACGGAAGAACTGTTTCGCTTGTATAAAAAATTAGATCCGTCCGGCGCCAAAAAAATAGACAAAAACAATAAAAGAAGGCTGATAAGGGCAATAGAAGTTTGTAAAATAACCGGCCAGCCGTTCTGGCAGGAAAGAAAAATAGAAGAGCCGATTTATAATTGTTTGCGGTTTGGAATTAAAACCAGCAAAACCGAGTTAGAAAGCAGGATTAAAACACGAGTAGAAAAAATGATTAAATTGGGCCTGGAAAAAGAAGCAAAAAAATTATTTGCCGAATACGGAAAAAATAACAAGAACCTAAACACTATCGGTTATTCGGAATGGAAAGATTATTTTTCCGGTAAAATAGGCAAAGAAAAAGTTAAAGAGGATATAGTTAAAAACACTGTTTCTTACGCGAAACGCCAAACAACCTGGTTTAAAAAAGAAAACCACATTAAGTGGATTTCTGATTATAAACAAGCCGAAAAAGAAATTCAAGAATTTCTAAAAAAATAAGATTAATTTAGGATTTAAACGTTGTTACGGTATCGAAGTTGCAAGTGCATGGCGCGTTATGGCAGACATGGCAATTATCAAAAAATGTAGCGGAAAGTTCTTTTGCGACGCTTATATCAAGTGAGTTAAACGTGGTTAAAATGCAGGAAAAGAAGTCAGCGGCTTCCAACTCGACCTCTTTAAAACTTTCGTCCTGGTGGCCTCCTCGGTAAGTTAACAGTGCTTCCGAAAACTCTCCCATTTCCTCGGCCAAATGGACACCGGCGTGCTCTAGCGTTCTTCCTTCGGCTGGATATATTTTATTAAACATATCTTGATAATCCTTCAGCGTTTTTGGCCTTTTATTTTCATCAATAACCACATTTAACCTATTAACTATTTTTTCTTTGACGCAAGAACAAGGGCTTGTTCCGCAATAAGAACATAAGTAGGGAAATCTTTTCCATATTCGCTCCTCTATATCAATATGAAGCTGATTCATCATAGACATAAACCAGCTAAAAGCTATTAAAAGATTTATTGTTGTTTTTTCCTTATTCCCCTTTCTTATGCCTTTCAATCCCCTCATTAAAAATCGTTCTACATTGCTTAACATGTCCCCCAAACTGAAATACCGGTCATTCGAGAGGCCATAAACCTCTTGCACAAAAGCTTGATATTCTTTTATCGTAGTGTCTTCTTTAACCGATGCCATATATTTTATTTTAGTTTTGTTTTGAGCAGTTCCGCTGATTTCTCGGGATTGGCTTTTCCGTTAGATTCCGCCATTATCTGGCCGATCAGGAAAGCGAAGCTGTTTTGCTTGCCGTTTTTGAAATCTTCCACAGCTTTTTTGTTTTTCTCTAAAACCACGTCTATTATTTTTGATATCTCTTCATCGCTCTCAATTTGGCTTAATCCTTTCTCCTCGATTATGTGCGACGGGTCTGCCCCGGTTTTAAACATTTCCAAAAGGACTATTTTCGCAATTTTGCTTGATATCTGCCCCATGGAAATCATGCAAATAAATTCTCCGAAGTTCTCCGGCGTAATTTTGCTTTCTACATACTCCGCAGAGTAATTTTCCGCTTTATCCGCCTTAATCATAGATTGCAAATCGGAAATTATGTAATTCGCAGCCAATTTTATCATTTCCGGCCAGCTTTTCGCGGGCTGTTTTTTGGCTGCTTCCGTTTCGTTTTTCCAGCAATTCAATTCGGTAACCACTTTTTCAAAATATTCGGCCAAGGCTTCGTCTCTTATAAAAAATTCTATGTTTTTTTCGGCAAGGCTGTATTCTTCCGCGAACCGCGTTCTTTTTTGTGATGGTAATTCCGGCATATGGCTTTTTATTTCTTCTATTTTTTCGGCGGATATTTCCAATGGCGGCAAGTCCGGTTCCGGAAAATACCTGTACTCGTGGGCATTTTCTTTCCCCCGCTGGCTTATAGTGATTTGTTTATCGTCGTGCCAGCCTCTGGTCTCCTGGACTATTTTTTCTCCTCTATCCAAAAGATCGGCCTGCCTTTTGATTTCATACTCAATGGATTTCTCCACCGCTTTAAAAGAGTTTAAGTTTTTTATTTCGACTTTTATTCCAAGTTCTTTATCGCCTTCTTTATTTAAAGATATATTTACTTCGCACCTCATCTGGCCTTTCTCCATATCCGCGTTGGAAATATCGAGATAGCGAAAAATCAGCTGAAGCTCCTGGGAAAATTTCTTTGCTTCTTCCGCCGAGTTTATATCCGGTTCGGTCACTAATTCAAAAAGAGGCACCCCGGACCGGTTAAAATCCACAAGACTGGGACCGTCCGGCGCGTGGAATAATTTTGCCGTATCTTCTTCCATGTGCACGCGCGTAATCCTGATTCTTTTTTTGCGGCCATCACCTAAAGAAATATCCAAAAATCCGTCGTTGCAGATAGGCAAATCATACTGGGATATCTGGTAGCCTTTCGGCAAGTCCGGATAAAAGTAGTTCTTTCGGTCAAATTTCGATTGTTTTGCTATTTCGCAATCCAATGCCAAGCCGGCCATTATTACTTTATTAATAGCCTCCTCGTTTATAACAGGCATCGCCCCGGGCTGGCCGGTGCAGATTGGGCAAATATTAGTGTTTGGCTTTTCTTCGAGCGAACTATTCGCTTCGTTATAGCAAGAACAAAACATTTTGGATTTTGTTTTCGCCTCGAAGTGGATTTCCAATCCGATTGTCGTTTTATACATAATTTTATTTTACGGCCTTCATAATAGCAACGCCGTTTGAAGAACCGATAATGTCTGCTCCGGATTTTATCATTAATTTGGCGTCGGCCAGTGATTTGATTTTTCCAGAAGCCTTAATCAACAGTCCGGGCGCGTTTTTCCGCATTATTTTTAAATGCTTTGCTTTTTCCGCGAGCTCCCGGTTTTCCAGCGGATCTTTTTCCGTGGCGGTTTTAACGCAGATTGCCCCGGCTTTTTTTACTAATTGGGACGCTTTTGCTATTTCTTCATCAGTAAGATAGCCGCTCCCGATTATTATTTTCGCGTCGCCAAGCCTGCAAATAGCCTTCAAGTCTTTTTCTATTTTCGCCCAGCGCTCGTGTTTTATGTCCGGAATATTAATTACAACATCCAAATCATCGGCCCCGTCTTTAAGCGCTTTCTTGCAGGCCTTAATCCTCGCGGCACTCGGGCTGTCACCAATAGGATCGTCAATCAAAACGACTGTTTTAATGCCCTTCATTTTCAGCAATTGCGCGCCAGTTCT
>JAQUOQ010000039.1 GCA_028717005.1 Minisyncoccota bacterium | reverse complement strand
TCTTTGCCATTGCCTTGACAGCAATTTCTATCACAATGCTTTTGGGATTTTTGATGGGCTTAGCATGTATCATCTTTGGACCACTCAAAGTCTTTAACATAAAGATTGATTCCTCTGCGGGCGTAATCGTGTGCCTATCGGCCATGATAGGTCTTGTTATAATTCTTGCTGCCATCAACTTAAGTCTGCTGGTATAGCCAGGAGAACAAAGAGATTGGAGGAGAAAATGAATTTTTGGGGACTTGCGATGACCGTACTTGGCCTCGTGGCAATAGCGTATCTGCTTGCCAGAAAGGACTAGAGAACAAAGAGATTGCGATTGCAATCTCTCTTTCATTTGCATTAGAAATCGGATAAACTAAAACTAAGAGCAGGCAAAGGATGTTTGGGGACGAGGTCCCCAAACATAGGATATAAAGATAAAATATGGCGACGATAGCGGAAAACAAAAAAGCCGGGTTTGACTACGAAATCCTGGAAAAAATAGAGGCGGGCATAGAGCTGAACGGCCAGGAAGTTAAATCCCTGCGCCAGCGCGGCGCAAGCCTTAGCGGCAGTTATGTTGTCGCAAAACGCAATAAATCCGGAAATCCGGAAATCTTTTGGCTTGGCGGCAATATTCCAGCTTATCAGCCCCAAAACATCGTGGGATCATACGATCCGAAACGCGATCGCAAACTTTTGTTAAACCGCAAAGAAATAGCGTATTTGGTAGGTAAAACAGCGGAAAAAGGCTTGACTTTAGTGCCCTTATCGGTTTATACTAAAAACCGCCGAATAAAGATGGCTATAGGCGTGGGCAGGGGCAAAAAAGCCTTTGACAAGCGCGAAACCATCAAAAAACGGGACATTGAAAGAAAGATAATGAGTGAATTAAAAAAGAGGGGGTGAACCGCTTCGACAGAAATTTGAAAAATAATATGCAAGCCGAGTATTCTCCAATCTCGCTAAACTTAGAGAAAATCAATTTAAGTGCGAACTTATTTGAACAACCTGCATTAGCTTACGCTTAATGCTGTCCTCTCCGACGGGCTCCCGCCCCGCGGAACAGGGCATAAAATCGCGGGATAGGCAGCAGCTTCCGATTTAAGGGCTGTTCGCCAAAACTTATTAAATCAAGGCTTTAGGCATTTCGTCCGGCTTACCTGCCTATCGCCTATTAAAGCCGGAATACGCTTGTAGAATTATTATTAGGATAATTTTTGGACGCGAGCTCACTACTCGCCACCTCCACAAACCATTGAATAAACCATTAATCAACAACCAAATAAGGGCAAAGGAAGTAAGACTGATTGCCGAAAACGGCGAGCAGTTAGGCGTGATTGCCACAGACAAAGCGCTGCAAATGGCGCGGGACAAAGGACTTGATTTGATACAAGTAACGGAAAAAGTGGAACCGCCCGTCACAAAAATCGGCGACTACGGCAAATATCTTTACTCTCTCCAAAAGAAAGAAAGGAAAGCAAGCGGAGGGACAAAGGGAGGAGAAGTTAAGATAATAAGGCTAACAGTTAACATTTCCGACAACGACATCGAAACGCGCGCGGCGGCAGCGGAAAAATTCCTGAAAAAGGGAGATAAAGTAAAAGTAGATCTGCGGCTGAAAGGGCGGCAAAACGCTCTCGCCAAGGTGGGCGAAGAAAAAATACAAAAATTTCTGGAATCTGTAGGAAAAAAAATAGAAATAAAAATCGAAAAAGAGGTAAAAAAAGAGATGAAGAGCTCATCGATGATTATCTCAAAGAAATAAAATGAAAACAAAACCAAAAACAAGAAAATCAATAACCAAAAGATTTAAGATAACGAGAAACGGAATTGTTTTAAGGCGCGCCGTCGGGCAGGACCATCTTTTATCAAAAAAAAGCTCTAAGAAGAAGAGAGAGCTTCGCAAGATGGTAAAATTGTCCGAACCGGAAGCCAAAAAGATTAAAAAAATATTAGGTTTATAAAAATATTATGGTAAGGGTAAAAAGAGGCGTCGCGGCGCACAAAAGAAGAAAAAACGTAATCAAGCAAACAAAAGGATACCGCTGGAGCAGGAAGTCCAAATTTTTGGCCGCTAAACAGGCCTTGATGCGCGCATGGACCCATGCTTACGTGGACAGGCGCCGGAAGAAAAGAGAAAGGCGCTCGCTATGGCAGATTCAGATCTCCGCCGTCTGCAAAGAAAATGGAACTTCTTACAGCAAATTTATCGCCGGACTGAAAAAGAACAACATCGAAGTTGACAGAAAGATATTAGCCGATTTCGCGAACAAAAACCCCGCCATATTCGCTAAGGTTTTGGAAGCGTCCAAAGCGTAAAAGCAGGCTCCGCAGGAACTTGCTTTGAGTATTTAATTAAATATTGTTTCACAAAAGAAGTCATCTCCAACAGGGATGATTTTTTCATTGGCCTTGCGATTACGGACGGGCCGGTAAAATTTTTCGGCTCCGCGTACAAATCGCCTTTTGTCCGCATTTTTTTTAACGTTTCGCTCTCGGCCTTATCCCTAGCCACAACGATTAAAACATTGTTTTCCCAAAACACCCTCCCCTGTCTGATAATTAAGGCGTCATTTTCGTTTATGTTTTTCTTGAAAGACAATAGTATTTTTAAATTATCGGAATAATTTTTATCAGTAAGAATGCAGCCGCCAGCCGGAGTCGGAAATTCTTTTATGTGAAATTGATTCGTTAATTCCAGCTGCGCCTTGCGGCCACGGCCACTAATACCGTACAATTTTTCCCTATTAACTAATCCTTTTTTTTCCGGCGATGTCTCCGGCAAAACTTTAGCAGACAGCGGCCTCAACAACAAACCTTTTAATCCAGACTCTTTCTCCAGCAATTCAAGCGCTCTGGCGTTTTGGGACATCGGCCGCTCGCCCAGCACCTCGCCCGTGGCGACAAAATCATAACCCTCGGCTTTCATTATTTTTTTTGCTTCTTTGAACATTAATAAGTGGCAATCAATACAGGGATTTATCGCCGAGCCCCGCCCGAACCGCGGCGCTTTTAGCATTGCCAGATGTTTTTTCCCGAAATCAATTTCCTTTAATTTCAAGCCCAATTGCTTGCACGCTTTTTGCGCCATCGCGCAATCAAAGAAAAAACTTTTAAAACAAACCGGCGTAACTTGTACGCCCTGGTTTTGTAAAATCTTCGCGGCGAGCATGGAATCCAGCCCGCCGGACATCAGCAATAGCGCCTTAACTTTCTTTTTCATTTTTAATTACCCTTAATATGATAAAGTCTTTTTAAGTCCTAATTTCTCCAACGGCTGGGCGTTAATCACGTCTTTTTTGGTAAGCCAGCCCCGGCGCGCCTGAAAAACGCCGAATTGCAGATCATTTAATTCTTTTTTAAAATGGGCATCGCTGCTTATAGTCATCTTTATGCCCATTTCTTTGGCGCGCCGCGCGCTTTGCGAACCGACGTCCGCACGATAAGAATTTATTTCCAACGCCACGCCATATTTTTTAGCGGTTGCCATTACTTCATCCATATCCACCTCATAAGAATCCCTTTGCCCCAGGATCTGGCCGGTCGGATGGTTTAAAATATCCACATAGGGGTTGCTGATGGCTTTTACAATCCGCTTTGTCATTTCCGTTTTTCCCATCTTGAAATTAGAGTGCACGCTCACCGAAACAAAATCAAGCTGTTTCAAAACTTCGTCTTTAAAATCCAGCGAGCCGTCTTTGTGGATTTCCACTTCTGCGCCCTGCAGCAACCGAAATTTTTTGCCCTGCGTTTTCCATTCTTTATTTAATTTATCTATTTCTTTCCGCTGCCTTATTAATTCTTTTTCATCAAGCCCGTTTTCTATTTTTAAAGTTTTTGTATGATCCGTGATTCCCAGATATTCATAACCCACCTCGATTGCCCGCTCCCCGAGCTCGCGCAAAGAATCTTCTCCTCCATCCCAGCTGCTGTGGCAATGAAAATCTCCTTTAATGTCTTTTTGCTCGATTAGTTCCGGCAATTGTTTTTTTATCGCGGCCTCTATTTCTCCCTGGTCCTCCCTGATTTCCGGCGGCATCCAGCCCATTCCCAGGTATTCGTAAATGCCCTCTTCTGTTTCGCCCCGCACCTTTTTGCCCGCCCGGGTGAACAATCCGTACTCATTAAGCTTCAGCCCTTTTTTAATCGCGATGCGCCTGGTCGCCACATTGTGCTCCTTGCTTCCGGTAAAATATTGCAAGGCTGCCCCGAAAGACGATTCGGGAACCACCCGCAAATCCATATCCAGGCCTTCTTTTGTTTTAACCGAAGATTTTGTTTCGCCTTTGTTAACCACTTTCACCACATTTTCCATTTCCGTAAAAGCGGACATTATTTTATCAATCGCTTTTTTGTCTGCCGCGTCCGCGACGGCCACCAAAAAATCAACATCGCCTATCGTTTCCTTGCGGCGGCGGGTCGATCCGGCAACCGAAACTTTTTTAACTCCGGCCATCTTTTTTATCCGCTGCTCTATTTCCTGTACCTCCGGAAAAATCAACCTTAGCAAAAATCTGCCCTTAGACTGCCTCAAAAATTCTATGGCCTCCAAAATATTGTCCTCGGTTTTTTTGCCAAAGCCAAAAATAGGCGCAACCTTGTGCGCCTTTGCCGCCTTTTCCAAATCGCTTAAATTCCTCACGTCCAATTCGCGGTAGAGTTTTTTTATTTTTTGCGGCCCCAGCCCCTCCACTTTATTCAGGGATTCCACATCAAGCGGAGATTTCTTTTTAAGCTGTTCGTAATATTTTATTTTTCCGGTTTTTAGGAACTCTTCTATTTTTTCGGCAATGCTTTTTCCCACGGCCGGAATATTTTCAAGCCCTTTTATCCCCTCGCGCTTGTATATTTCCTCCACTTCTTCTTCCAAATTATCCAGCACAATCGCTGCCTGCTGATACGCTTTCGGCTTAAACGGGATATCTCCTATTTCCAACATATCGCCTATCTCAAATAATATCCGGGCAATTTCTTGGTTTTTCATATTGATTCTAAATAATATAGTTTTCCGCCTTATTTTAACGTATTTTTCTTGATTTTAAAAATTTCGCGAATGTCCTTATAAATGCCGATACGGTAATCTCCGACAATGTTTTCCCTTAGGAAAAGAAGGAAAAATATGCTCACAACGCCCAGCAATCCGGCAAAAATAAACGAAGGGGCAAATCCGAATTTATAAACCAAATAACCGGTAACAAATCCGGTAATGCCTGTGCCGAATCCGAGCATAGAATCGTCCATACTCCACTCCGTGGCTTCGTGCCCCTTATCAATGCTCCGAGTAAATATCGCCCTCCATCCGGCAAGAGAAGTTGCCATGCCAAGGCCAAAAAAGAATTGTGTGATATAGAGCTGCCAAGGCTCTGTAATAAGGAGATAGCTGAAAGGAATTACGGAAGCCACAAGAAAGCCGAAAACGAGAAAAAAATAATCATCGTGGTCGCCTTTGTGGTGGTCCAAAAATAATCCGGTCGGATATTGCAGTCCGGATTTCGTTATCCAATAAATCGCCGTGGCCACACCAACAACCAGCGCCGAACCGCCGACTATTTTTTCCAAAACAAAAATGGAGAAAACCGGAGTGACAAACCCCCATCCGCTCCAAAAAGCCAGATCAGCCAGAATCAAATATTTTACTATTTTATTAATCTTCATTTTTTAATTGCAAATTATTATTAACATTGCTGTTGAATTTTTCTCCCAAAATATTAAATCCTTTCTTGATTATAAAAGCCAGCCCTGTCAGAGACACAAGCACCTCGCAACCCCTGATTATCATTGTAAACGCCGTGGCTGTCGCAGCCGCTAGTCCTATTGACGAAAAAGCCACGATCTGGATAAGCTCGTGTGAACCAAGCGAGGCCGGAATCGGAACCATGGCGGAAAGATAGCTGAATCCGAGAATTGACAAAGATTTAACAAAACCCACCCCGATGCCGGCCAAAA
>JAQUOQ010000038.1 GCA_028717005.1 Minisyncoccota bacterium | reverse complement strand
GTACAACAATTTTTATATCGTAACAAGAAAATAATAAATAAAATAAAATTATGAAAAACGCTTGCCCAAGAATTCCCAAAAGTGCAAAATATAATATAGTCGTTTCCGGTGCCGCCGATATTGCTCCTTGCTGCCATGATATCGAAGAGCTTTCCCGGGCGGTCGGCAAAGAAATAGCAAAAAGCGGACACACTCTTGTTACCGGAGCAACTTCCGGAGTTCCGTATTTTTGCGCATTGGGATGCAAAGAGGCGGGCGGATTTAATATCGGGTTTCTCCGGCCGAATCCGAACTGGCGCATATCAAAACTTATTGCCTGCCGGTTGAGCCGTTTGATATTATGGTTTACACCGGCGAAGATTATAGCGGCAGGGATATTACCATGACTAAATCAGCGGACGCGGTTATTATAGTGTGCGGGCGCATGGGCACATTGCACGAATTTGCCACCGCCGTGGAGACGAAAAAACCAATCGGAGTTTTGGAGAGGACGGGCGGGGTGGCCGATGAAATCAGAAGCCTGATAAAAAGAGTGTATAGCCGGGAATCCGAAAAAATAATTTTTGAATCCGATCCGAAAACGTTAGTTAAAAAAATGATCGAAACTATAGATAAAAACAAAAAGCATAACATAGCGCATCTTAAAAGAGCAAAACAGAAAAAATAATATGGCAAAAAAAGCAAAAACAGCTAAAAAAAAGAAAGCCGCCCCAAAAAAGAAACCTTTGGTTAAAAAGTCCGCGAAAAAAATAGCGAAAAAGAAAATCAAAAAACCGGCAAAAAAGAAAAAAGCAATTCCGCCGGCCAAAAAAAATCTCGGCGAGCTTGGTGCGAAAATCGGCAAGGTAACGCATTATTTCGACAAAATAAAAGTGGCGGCGATAAGAATTTCTAACACCCTGTCCGTGGGAGATACAATCAGGATAAAAGGGGGCGAGGGGACTGATTTCAAGCAAAAAATAACATCCATGCAGCTTATGGGCCAGAAGATTACAAAAGGGAAAAAAGGGCAGGAGATAGGAATTAAAGTGAAAGAGCGGGCGAGGGACGGTTATCTGGTTTTTAGGGTTTAATAAAATGAAATTTATCGCCGATTTTCATATCCATTCCAAATATTCGCGGGCCACAAGCAAAGCGACTGACCTTGAGAATATAGACAAGTGGGCGAAAATAAAAGGAGTGCAATTGATAAGCTGCGGCGATTTTACGCATCCGCAGTGGTTTAAAAATTTACAGGACAATCTGGAGCCGGCCGAACCAGGCCTTTTTAATTTAAAAGGCTCTTCAAGCGGAGTAAAATTTATTCTTACAACCGAGATCAGCTGCATTTACACTAAAGGCGGCAAGGTGCGGAAAATTCATGTTGTTGTTTTCGCTCCGTCGCTTGAGGCCGTGGAAAAAATAAACCAAAAGCTCGGCAGCATCGGCAACATAAGGTCTGACGGCCGTCCGATTCTCGGCCTGGACGCGAAAGACCTTTTGAAATTGGTTTTGGAAGTTTCGCCGGAATGCCTTTTTGTTCCGGCGCATTGCCTTACTCCCTGGTTCAGCATATTCGGATCCAAATCCGGATTCGATTCCATAGAAGAATGTTTTGAAGAAGAAACGAAAAATATTTACGCGATAGAAAGCGGCTTGTCCGCGGATCCGTCGATGATCTGGCGCATACCGGACGGACGGCGGGTCGCGATAATAAGCAATAGCGATGCCCACAGCCCGGAAAAAATCGGTCGGGAAGCGAATATTTTTGACACAAAAATGGATTATCCGTCCATTATCAAAGCTATCAAAGAAAAAAACCCGAAAGAATTTTTGAGCACTATCGAGTTTTATCCGGAGGAAGGAAAATATCACTACGACGGCCACCGGCTGTGCAATGTTTGCATGAGCCCGAAAGAATCAAAATCCTACAGCGAGCTTTGCCCTGTTTGCGGCAGGTATCTTGTGATAGGAGTTTTAAACAGGGCGGAAAAATTGGCGGACAAAGAGGAGGGTTTTGTTCCGGAAAACGCGATTCCGTTTAAAAACGCGGTTGGGCTGAAGAAAATAATTGGCGAAGCTTTGGGCGTTGGAGAAATTTCAAAAAAAGTTAAGGCAGAATACGAAAAAATGGTAAGCAAGTATTCAGAATTTGATATTCTTTTAAACGTTCCGATTGAGGACATAAAAAAAATCGCCTCGGAACGGCTGGCGGAGGGGATAAGGCGGGCGAGAGACGGAGAGGTGAGCATTAAACCCGGCTGCGACGGCGTATTCGGGGAAGTTAGAATATTTTCCGAAGTGGAAAAACAAGAGGCAATAAGGCAGCAAAAATTACTCTGATTATTTTAGGTATTGGTTTTTGGCGGCATTGTGTTCCGCTAAGGTTTTACTCCAAATCGTGGTTCCGTCCGGAGCGGACAAGTAATACCAATAATCGCTTTTAACCGGGTAAATCGCGGCTTTGATGCTTTCTATTCCCGGGTTGCAGATCGGGCCCAGCGGCAGGCCGCGGTTCAGGTATGTATTGTAAGGCGAATCAATTTGCAGGTCTTTCAGGTAAATTTTGTCCGCGCTGTCTCTTTTTAATCCGTATAAAACCGAGGCGTCGGTTTGCAGCGGCATTCCGGAATCAAGCCTTTTCCATAGTATGCCTGCAGCTATTTTTTTGTCGGTCAGTGTTTTAACCTCCTTTTCGATGATGGACGCCATGGTTATTGTTTCGTAAATGGTTTTCCCGCTGGCGCTGATGTCATTTTTCATTTGGGAAGTAAGCTTGTTTCCGAAATTAGCGAGCATCAAAGAAATGATTTCGTTGTTGTCTGTTCCTGTGCTGGTTTGGTATGTGTCCGGAAACAGATAGCCTTCCAATCCGGCTTTTAGCGGTTTGTCTTTTAAAAAGTCGAACTTGGAGGATATTTCCTTTGCCGGCGTTATTGATTCCCGGTAATCTTCTCCCGGGAAGCCGGCGATGGCGTAAAAGCTATTTTCGGTTCCGATATTTTTCTCCCGAAGATATTGGGCCATGTCCCGCAGGTCCCAGCCTTCGATAAAAGTCAGATTAACTTTGGCTGTATCGCCGTTTACGAGCGCGGCGGCAATATCCCTGGCTGCCATGCGGGAACTCAACAGGTATTTTCCCGATTTTATTTCCTTATACTCTCCGGTTACGAACAAATAGGCAAGGAGAGGGTAGGGATCCTGTATAACGCCTTCTTTTTTTAAATCCGCGGCTACTTCCGCGGCGCTTTGGCCCCTGCCAACCTCGAATATATTGCTGGTTTCCGGTATAAATTCCTGGCAATTGTAGATTCCGTCGTAAAAATAATAAGCCGTGCAGGAAAATATAAGCAAAACCAGGATTGTTACGATTGTTTTGAAAAAAGTGGTCATTTTTTTGTTACTTCTAATACATTTTAAGCGACAAAAAGCGTTTGGTCAAATAGGAAAAAGGGGTGTGATTAATTTGTGGGTAAATAGTGAATAATTTTAGTTGACAATTTGCGCATTTAAAAATATATTTAAAGCATGGAAAAGTCCGGAATAATAAACATAAGAATATATAGCAGAAAAGTTTCTAACAAAAAAAATAAGTTGGCCGTTTTTTGCGTTAATTTGTGTTTTTTATAGGGGGCTTCCAAAAGGTTTGTAATAAAAACTATCCCCCCTACAGGGGATTTTTAAATTAAAATGCACATGTCCACGCTATATTATGTGACAAAAGAAAAGATAGAGGGGTTGCAGAGAGAATACGATTCTCTGAAAAATTTTTTGAGAGAGGAGTCCCAGGAGGTTCCTACGGTTTTAGAAGGGGAGAATCCAAATCCCGACTTCGCGACTTACCGGGAAAATCTGGAAGAGGTTAATTCCAGACTGGTAGAGCTGGAAAATATCCTAAAAAACCATATAATAATACAAACGCCCCCACAGGAAGATCGGGATCGGGTAAATCTGGGCGCGAAGGTGGTTTTGAAGGATGGCGATTCGCAGAAGGCCGAGTTTAGGATAGTCGGCACAATCGAAGCCAATCCTTTTGAAGGTAAGATCAGCAACGAGTCTCCAGCGGGCATGGCTTTTATCGGAAAAAAAGTGGGGGATACTGTTTATTTGGGTCCGAACGCGAATTACAAAATATTAAAAATACAGTACGAAGACGTATAGATGAATAAATTCCTCAAAATATTTTTAGTTTTTGTCGCAGTTATTTTTATCGCGTCTTTCTTTTGGTTTGATTATTTTTTCTGGGCGGAAAACAATCGGGCGTTTGTAAGCGCCTTGGAAAATGCGGCACAGGAGAGCGATGTGATAATAATATTCAATTCCGGCGGATTCGGCACCGTTCCTCTTGATAGGGCTTATGATTTTAAGCCGATAATAGATGGCACGCAAAATTTCGTGGAACGGCTTAATTACAAAGTTTCGGTAGTGCCGTATTACCGCACGACGGACAGCTTAATCGGCAAGGCTGCCTATTTTAAAGAAGTGCTTTTTAATTTTCCCAAAGAATCAAGTTATCTTGCGGGAGAACTCCAAAAATTTTCGCAAGCCAATCCCCAGAAAACGATTATTATGGAGGGGTTAAGCAACGGGGCGACTTTCGTTAATGTGACGATGAAAAAAATAGAATGCTGCAGGGATCGGATTTTGGCTATAGAATTCGGCCTTCCGTTTTGGAGCAGCAAGGACAATAAATCCAATGTTTTGATTTTAACTAATAATGGGGGAGACGCGGTTTCGCAGTTAGGCGGGCTGCCGCAGCTTTTCGGGGCAATGGTCAGGGCGCCTTTTGTGATGATTTATACCAAGATAATAGGCAAGCCTATCTCTTATCCGGAAGCGATGAGCGTGAACGGGCATCAATATTCGTGGATGCAAGTCCAGCCCCAGGTTGTCGGATTCCTTGATCGGGAGCTTGTAAACAATTAGGCCTGAAAATATTTTTGTAGGTGTTATCCTCCCGCTTTATGCTAAGCGGTTTTTTATTTGGGGCATTCTGCGAAACAGCGCCGTGGTTGCTTGATAAGCAGCCCTTTTTATATTAAAATAAAGCCATGTTAAAAAGAATAAATTCTTTTTATAGAAATGCTATTTTGGTTATAGTTTCCCTTTTGGTCGGGGTGGGGATTTTTATTTGGCTGGGAAAAATGATCGGATGGCAGCAATTTTTTGATGCTTTCCACGGATTTATGTGGTGGCAGGCATTGGTTATAATCACGCTCACTTTTTTAATCGCGATCGTCGGCAATTGGCGGTGGCAGGAGATTTTAAAAGATTCCGGCAGCGAAATTTCTTTCTCAAAACTTTTCCGCATTTATCTGGGCGGATACGCGATAATGTATCTCGTCCCGATTATCCTTCTTGCCGGAGAAATTTTCCGTGCTTATGCCTTAACAAGGGAGGAAAAAGTAAGGCTTCCGCGGTCCGCGGCATCGGTAATTATAGAGAGGATTTTGGAGTGGACGATAAATTTGCTCGTAATTTTTTTGGGTTTGTTTCTTTTCGCTTTCAAGCTTAATATTCTGCCGAACAATATTCTTATAGTTTTCGGGGTGGCTCTGGGCTTGTTTATTATTTCGCTCGCTTATTTTTATTCTAAGGCCCTTAGGCAAAAAAGCATTGTCCAGGGAATTGTGCGGACATTAAGCAAAAAAGAAATGGGCAATGACAGCGGGCTTTTGGAGACGGAAGAAATTGTTTTCAAATTTTTTCAGCCGAAAAATAAAGCGTTTCAGGTCGGGCTTTTGCTTTCGATTCTGCGCGCAAGCGTAATGCAGCTCCGGACATGGATATTGATTTTATTTTTGGCCGGCATCGGAGTGGGTTTTGTTAAATCTTTGTCAATTCTCGGATTCAGCTATCTTTCCGCTATGGTTCCGATTCCGGCCTCGCTTGGTTCGCACGAGCTTATCCAGATCGTGGCTTTTTCATCAATAGGACTAGCGGCTGCGACGGCAACGGCGTTTACGATGATAATAAGAGGCTGTGAGGTGCTTGTGTCTTTAACGGGGTTGGCTTTTATAATCAAGAAAGGGTTTAATATTTTGGGAGAAAAATTCAACAGCAATGTTAATAATAATTTGCAATTAAA
>JAQUOQ010000037.1 GCA_028717005.1 Minisyncoccota bacterium | reverse complement strand
GAATAATTTTTTATTCATTAAAAACATTATACCAAAAACTGCATAAAATAAAAATGTTAAGCATTAAAAAAAGACCTTATGGTCTATTTTTAATTCAAGCTGATGAAAAGGTACTTTTTTTTATTGACAAATATTTCTCTGGCTTTGATTTCCGGAAATTCTTCGGGGAAACTGAAATTGCCCACCCCGACATCTCTTAATCCGCAATAGCCATCCGGATAATCGGCAAAGTCGAGAACGCACATCCCGAATTCTCCGCTGTCGTAATCGATGCCTTCTTTCAACGGACCGCAAACAAAACGGCCTTCTTTGCTGCCCTGGTAAAGAAGATAGCAACGAGGCAGCTCAATTATCCTTTTTTTCCGGTTAATGATAAGCGCTTTTGATTTTTTCCCGATCTTTGCGCCAGGGTATATTTCGTAGAACTTCTTAATAGCGTCTTCCGGGGTTGCTGCTTGGATTACGCAAAAATCCCACATCCTGAACCCGACGTTATTCTTTATCCACTTTTTAATCCATCCTTCGGCAAGATCTTTTTCTTGTTCGTACTTGATCAATGCGCCGATTCCACCGATTTCGACATACTTTTGCCGAACTGGGATATCTGGATAAGGCTTTCCCAGATTAATCACTCTTTCAAGCAAAGGGATATAGAAGAACGGCTCTGTGTTTGGGTTCTCAAGTCCCGACGATTGATTGCTTGCTGTTTTTGATTCCACAACAGTACCTCAGCCCAAAATTTAACTGACAAAGGGCTGATTAAATAGTCCGCCAAATTTTATTAAAAGTCAAGAAAAAAATGTTTGGTCTCGGAGAGACCAAACATCGTGAAATATGCATAAGTGGCAATTAGAGGGAGCGGTTTTTAACCGCGATTTTTTCTTTTTCCACGAGATTATTTTGTTCCTCGGACAAAATGCCCGTAGTAGCGCCTTTTTCGCTAATCGCGTATTTGGCATTGGCCAATCCTAATTTTATGGCGTGTTCGATATCATTGGTTTTCATTATGCCGGATACGAAACCGGATCCAAGCGCGTCGCCCGCGCCAGTTTCGTCCACCACGTTAAATCTTTTCAATTTAGCGCTGTATATTTTTCCACCGGCAACAACCGTAACTCCTTGTTCGCCCTTTGTTATCACATTTATTCCGTTATGCATTTCGGCTATCCGGGTAATAATATCTTTTTCTTTTCTATAATCAACTCCGGTTAAAATGGCGGCTTCTTCCTTGTTTAATATGAGAATATCTATTCTTTTTAGCAATTCGTCCATTTTCGCTTTTTTTATTTTTAATTGGGAATTGCCGAAATTCACCGCGGTTTTAATCCTGTTTTTCGCAGCGAAAAAAATAATCTCTTCGGTAATGTTGCTTAACTTTCCCGATAAAGGAGCAAGATAAAACCATCTGGCCTTTAAGTCGCTTGGGATATCATTTCTATCCAGCAGTTCCGAAGCTCCCCGATAAGATAAAACTGTCCGGTCTTCTTTGGGATTATCCAATATTACAGAGTTGTTGGTCAGCTTTGCTTTTGTTTTTCTTACCATTCCCGTTTCCACGCCTTGCTTGTCCAGATAATCAATAATCTCCTTGCCCGGGATATCATCTCCCACCATGCCGCAGTAAGCCACTCTAAAACCCTGTTTTTTGAAGGTAATTGCCGTGTTCACTCCGCCGCCGCCGAAACCGAAATACATCTCCTCAATATCAAATTTCGAACCAAGATTAAAAGCGTAGCCCCTCCCGGAAATAAAGCTTCTGTCTTTTTTTATATTCTTGCCGGGTATTTGCATTGAGATATCCAGCGTCGCCGAGCCGAAAGTGATTATGTCGAACATTTACTCTGTTAAACAATTTTGCTTTGAAAATTAGCACGAAGCGCTGTTTAACAGGGCAACCCCGGTTAAATAAGGCTCGGCAAAATATTGTTTAAATTATTTCTTAATTATTTTTACCTCTTAATTCTTGATTCTTACTTCTTGATTCTCGAAAGATTATAAATTGTTTTTATAACCGTGTCCGGATTTAGAGAAATGCTTTCTATCCCCTCTTTCATCAGAAATTCGGCAAACTCAGGATAATCCGACGGTGCCTGGCCGCAGATGCCGCAGTATTTTCCCCTGTCTTTGCAAGCGGCTATCACTTTTTTAATCATTTCGATTACCGCTTCGTTTTTTTCGTTGCCAACGTAAGCAATCTCGCCGTTGTCCCTGTCCAATCCGAGCATCAATTGGGTTAGGTCGTTGCTGCCGATGCTCATTCCGTCAAAGATGTCCAAAAATTTATCGGCCAAAACCACGTTTGACGGTATTTCACACATCACATAAACCCTCAAATCTTTATCAAGGCCTGATTCATTGATAAGCTTCCTGACTTTCTGCCCTTCTTCGAGTGTGCGGCAAAACGGCACCATCACTGCTATATTCGTAAGGCCGAATTCTTCCCTCGCTTTCTTTATGGCCTCGCATTCCATTTTAAAAGCGGGCTGGAATTTCGGATCAACATAGCGGCAAGCGCCCCGGAAGCCTATCATCGGATTCGGCTCTTCGCCTTCAAAAATCCGGCCGCCGATAAGATTTTTGTATTCGTTGGTTTTGAAATCGGAAAATCGCACAATAACCGGCTTGGGATAAAAAGCCGTGGCGATCTGGGAAATTCCCTCGGCTAATTCGCTGATATAAAATTCTTTTTTATTATCGTATCCGAAGGTTATGTCTTCTATCTGTTTTATTTCCGCCGGCGGAAGCTTTCGGTTCTTTTTTAAATCATCAAAATGGTATAAAGCCAGAGGGTGAATTTTTATTTTATCAACTATAATAAATTCTTCTCTCGCCAAACCTACGCCATCCACCGGCAAAAAAGAAGATTTAAAAGCTATTTCCGGCGTTCCGACATTGGCCATTATTTTCGTCGTAAGCTGGGGCACTTCGTCCAAATTATATCTTTTTACGTCAAATTTCACTTTTCCTTCATATATATATCCCTTTGACCCCTGGGTGCAGTCAATCGTCACTTCCATTCCGTTCTTTAATTTTTCGGTCGCGTCTTTCGTGCCGACAATGCACGGCACGCCAAGCTCCCTCGAAACAATAGCCGAGTGGCAGGTTTTCCCCCCTTCATCGGTAATGATCGCGCTTGCCATTGCCATTAAATTATTCCAATCCGGATCGGTCATTTTGGTAACCAAAACTTCTCCCTGCTTGAACTCATTCATTCTTTTGATATCCGAAATTACGCGAACCCTGCCCATGCCGATTTTTTCTCCAATCGCAATTCCGGTTAAGATCGGCGCTTTTTTCTCATTGGTTGAGTATTCTTCGTAAACCCTTTCTGTTTTGGAAGCGTGAACCGTTTCCGGCCTGGACTGAACTATAAAAAGCTTGCCGGATTTTCCGTCTTTCGCCCACTCGATATCCTGCGGCTTGCCGTAGTGCTGTTCAATCATACAGCCCCAATTCGCCAATGTTAAAATTTCTTCATCGGTGATGGAAAATTCCTCCATTTCCTTCCGCGGAACCGGCACCTCTTTCAGCCCGCCGCCGTTTTTGTAAATATATTTTCTGTCTTTCCGGCCCATATTTCTCACAAAAATTGATTTGTATCCCTGTTTTAACGTGGGCTTAAAAACAAAAAACTCGTCCGGCGTTATATGCCCTTTCACTATCAATTCTCCGATCCCGTAAATTGAGCTTATCAAAACCACTTTTTGGAATCCGCTATCCGTGTCCAGCGTGAACATTATTCCGGAAGAAGCAAGGTCGCTCCTTACCATCTTCATAATTCCGCTCGAAAGATAAACGCCCAGCTGCGGAAACCCTTTTTCGTGCCGGTAAAAAATCGCCCGGTCCATAAACAGCGACGAAAATGATTTTAAAACCGCTTCCAAAACTTTTTTGTCTCCGCTGACATTAAGAAAAGTTTCGTGCTGGCCGGCGAACGAAGCTGTCGGCAAATCCTCCGCCGTAGCCGAACTTCGCACCGCCACGTCCGTGTTCTTTCCGTATTCCTCCCCCAGTTTTTTGTACGCCTCAAGAATTTCCTTTTTCATATCCGCCGGCAATTTGCCGCTTAATATGAGGTTTCTCGCTCTTTTTCCGGCCTCCTGGACGCTCCTCAATTTTTTTGGGTCCATTTTGGAAAATATTTTTTCCAGCTCTTTGTCAAATCCGTTGTACCGCAAAAAATAACGGTATCCGTCCGCCGTAATAACAAAACCGTTCGGAATATTTATTCCCTTAGGCACGAGTTGTGAATACATCTCCCCGAGTGAAGCGTTTTTTCCGCCAACCAAACCGACATCTTCTTTTCTAATTTCGGAAAACCAGAGAACATTCGATTTTTTATCCATTTTAATTAAAACCAATCCACCGCCTGAATGGAAACGGTTGTTTTATTTAATATTTTTGTTATTTCGGGAAAATAAGGTGTTTAAAAGCCTTAACCGCCCTTTTTGGATCGTTGTAATTGGGAATTCCGTTTGACTCAAGATAATCCGCTGCTTCAGCAACTAATTTATTTCCGGCAAAGCAGCAGATGATCGGCTTTGTTGGAAATTTTTTCCTGAGTGATACGATAATTTTAGCATTTTCCATCGGCCGTGTCATTATTTGCACGCTTTGCAAAACCAGCAATCCGCTAATATCGTTCTGCTGGAGCAGCGCCCCCACTCCGGCTTCATAGCGTTCGGGCAGGGCATCGCCGATAATATCAAGCGGATTCCTTTTTATGGATATTTTTTCCAGGCATTTTTCTTTATCCAGAATTTTTATTGTTTGCGGCTGGATATCCGGCAAAACAATCCCGTTCTCTTCGCAGGCGTCCGCCGCGAGAACGCCAAGCCCGCCGCCGTTCGTTACTACCCCGATGCCGTTGGCGCAGCGCGGACAAAGCGACAGCGCTTTCGCCGAATCCAAAAGTTCGTCTAATGAATCGGCCTGGCCTACATTCGCCTGGCGCAGCGCGGTTTTATAAATTTCGTAATTAGTAGAAAGGGCGCCGGTGTGAGTGGCCGCAGCCTGCTGCCCTATTTCGCCTCTGCCTGCTTTAATAACTATTATCGGCTTAACAACAGAAACGGATTTCGCGATATCCATAAATTCCCTGCCGTTTTTTATGGATTCCAGATAAACAATAATCGCCTTTGTATCTTTGTCCGTTTTTAAATATTCCAAAAAGCCGGCAAGGGAGCAGTCTGCCTCATTGCCGTAAGAAATAATTTTTGAGAAGCCGAATTTTTCTTCCGCGGCTCTGTCTATTATCACGTCGATTAACGCTCCGGATTGCGAGAGCAGGGCGATATTTCCTTTTTTGGGGCTGATAGGAGCGAAAGACGCATTAAGACCGATTGAGTTGTTTATAATCCCCAAACAATTCGGCCCGATCAAGGGCATGCCTGCTTTTTGGCACATTTCGGCGATTTCTTTTTCCGTAATTTTTCCCGCCTGACCAAGCTCTCCGAACCCGCTCGCCACGACAATTGCTCCGCCGGCTTTGGCAACAATGCACTGTTTTAATATTTCCGGAACGATCGGCGCAGGCACGGCGATAATCGCCAATTCAATTTTCTTTTTGGTGCTTGCTATGTCCGGATAAGTTTTTGCACCATTAATTTCTTTGATATACGGGTTTATTAAAAACACGGCAATCCCTTTCGCTCCTGTTAAGTTTTTTACCAATCCAAAACCCACGCTTCCTTCTTTATCGCTCGCGCCGATAATGGCAATGCTTGAAGGGTTGAAAATGCGATTAAGTTTTTCTGTTTTCTTTGCGCTCATATAATTACCCTAAAATCAGCCACCACCACGGATTTATCGTTGGCTATAACCGGATTAAAATCCAAGGCCATCACTTTATTTTCTTTAACAACCATATTGGACACATTCACTATTAACGCGGCTAGCTTGTCTATATTAACTCCGGGTTTGCCGCGGAATCCCTGCAAAAGCTTGTAGCCCTTCAGCTCCTTAATCATTTCCATTGCTTCCGCTTTTTCTATCGGGGCAACGCGAAAAGTTACATCTTTTATAATCTCAATAAATATTCCGCCTAATCCCGCCATTAAAACCGGGCCGAATTGCTCGTCCCTTTTCATTCCTATGGCTATTTCGTTGCCGCTTACCATTTCCTGGACTAGAATCCCTTCTATTTTTTTCAGCCC
>JAQUOQ010000036.1 GCA_028717005.1 Minisyncoccota bacterium | reverse complement strand
CTTTGCGGCAACAAATCTAATAAAATATGCGATCCGTCCAAAGGAGGAATCGGCACAAGGTTAAAAATTCCTAAAACCAAATTATAGATAACAACCAGCTCAAAAATCGGAAACAGCCCGGAATACACTATCGGAATAAACCGGATTATCAGGGCAAAAATTATTGCCAAAGCAAAATTTGCCGCCGGGCCGGCAAGCGATATTTTTAATGCCCCCCATCTCTTGTCCGTAACATTATTAAAATTAATAGGAACAGGCTTTGCCCATCCTATTATCGTGTTTGTTCCTGCTATAACCAAAAGCAATGGCAAAAGGATTGTGCCGATGGGATCAATGTGTTTTATCGGATTAAGCGTTAATCTGCCTTGTTCTTTTGCTGTCGGATCGCCCAGCGCCAGCGCGACGCTGCCATGGGAAATCTCGTGAATCATTATGGAAAAGAAAAGAATTATTAAAGCAAAAATAATTGTTAAATCCATAAGCGTATTTTATATATTTTGCAATATATCATAGAATACGGCTAAAATACAGCCCTTTAACTGAGGGGGTTGAAATTATTTAATTTTTTGCTAATATACTTACATATGGAAAAAACATGCGCAATTTGCGGAAAATCATCATCTCTGGGAAGAGAATACAAAAAACTTATTTCAAGATATAATCCCGGACCAAAGAAAAGAAAATACCCCAATCTTCAATGGGTTACTGTTCCTACAGGAACAACAAAAAAGAAGTATAAAGACTTTGCCGGCAAAAGAATAATCGCTTGCGCCAAATGCATTAAGGCGCTTGCTAAATAGCCTGATAAAAAGCCCTTATCGGGCTGTCGTATAACGGTATTATTTGCGCATGGGGTGCGTAAGATCTGGGTTCAATTCCCAGCAGCCCGACAAAAGAAAAACACCTAATGGTGTTTTTTTGCTGGGAATTGAAGGCGGAGGGCTGACGAGCCCGAGCCCGGCCCGAGGAAAGCTTCAGCAGAAGTTTATCCGAGGGAATTCCCAGCAGCCCGACAAAAGAAAAACACCTAATGGTGTTTTTTGTTTCTGCTGGGAATTGAAGGCGGAAAATTTTTAGAGCTTTAAAATCTTTCTTAAGGCAACAGCGTTATTGTGTTCAGTATCTGATGCGGCAAAAAGCAATGTTATTATGGGTTCTTTATCAATCGCTTCTTTCAGCCTATTAATTGCCTCTTTCTCGTCTCTCAATTCTTCGGCATATCTTGTCTGGAATTGCGCCCATTTTTTCGGATCGTGCTTAAACCATTTTCTCAAGTTATTGCTAGGGGCAATTTCCTTAATCCATAGGTCTATTTTCGCGGCTTCTTTTGAAAGCCCTCTCGGCCAAAGCTTGTCCACGAGAATCCTTAGGCCATCTTTCTTTTCCGGCTTGTCATAAACCCTTTTTAATTGGATTGTTTGCTTTGGCATATCCTAAGCTAATTTTACCATTCGGATTTTTATTTGTCCACGCGCCCTAAAACCGCGGCAAAACAAAAACCGCCGGTCTCGGCGGAGGGTAACATGGCCCCGTTCTTCGCAAATAATCCGCAAAGAAATAAGTGGGCGCCTCACTCGATCGCCACAGCGGCCGAGTATCTGGTTCCCGCGGAAAATCTGTTCGGAATTTTTTGAAGAATAGGGCCGACTATATTATATCAGAATTAGCCTATTTTTAAAGCCTTGACTAATTGCTTAATCATTGCGACAACAACCGGCGCAGCCTGCAAACTTACTGATGGCACCCCGTTATCATCGTTAACTATCCACGGTTCTTCTATAATCTCCACCTTGCCGTTTTCTCCCATTTTATAAGAATAGGCCGGCGTCATTTCGTAGTCATCTGCGTAATCTTTTGCCACATCCGCCGGTATGGCATTCCTCAACAAAACTTTTGGGACTCCATAAAGCGAATCCGCCCTTTTTATTATCTCTTCGTCCATAAGCAGCCTTTCTTTAATCGGCTCAATGCCTTTTTCATCCCCTTCTTTCATTACCATTCTGGCCTCGCAACAGCCCGCCTGGTCGCAGATTAGATAGAATTCTTTCGTCTTTTCGTCGTAGCCGATTTTTGAGCTCGGCAACAGCCTTAAGCTTCTTGATTCCTGGCATTTAGGGCAAATCCTTCTCCATTTTATCCTTTCGTTTATTATGTTCATCGGCACGTCAATTAAAATAAACAAGTCCGGGTCGTCTCGATATTCAACCAAGTCGCGAAAAAACAAAGAAAAGCTAACCTGGTCCAGATTTCTCGGAAAGCCGTCAAGCAATATCACCTTGCCTTTTCTTTTTGTTATCTCCCGCTTAAGCAGGGCTAATACCAATTCATCGGGTAAAAGTTTTTTCGTGCTCCGGCTTTGAAGCGAGTCCATTATTTCTTCCAAAGAATAAAATCCCCGATAATTATCTGCCAGAAAATCTACCAATTCTTTTTTTTTGCTCTCGTCTTGCAATTCCTCATCCAAAGACCTTACCATATCGCCCACGGACAGATGCGCTATTTTATCGGCGCCAACCGCTTCGGCAAACATTTTTGAATAAGTCCCCTTGCCCGAATTCTTTTTTCCGAGCAAATAGGCCATAAAAGTGTTGGTTGTAAGATATTCCTGCAATTTTTCTATTTCCGGCCCGCACTTAAATTGAAAGTATTCGTGCCTTTCTTTCAGGTCGGCCAGATTGAATTTTCTGCCGCTTTCTGTTTTCGTTTTAAATATCGGGAAATCCATTTTATTGTCAGCCTTATGGGATAAATACAGCGCTGCAGCCTAAAGGGCAGAACCGGTTTTCGCCACTGGGCGGGTTATGATTTGTAAGTTTTTTCCGTCGGACAATATTTTCACGTCTCCTTGAAAATCGTTCCTAACTATTTTAATACCAAAATCATCAAGCCGTGTCAAAACTTCGGCGGACGGATGGCCATAAGGATTGTTGATACCGGATTGGATTATCGCTAATTTTGGAGTGGATTGGGCCAAAAATTCTTCAGAGGTGGAATATTTTGACCCGTGATGCGCCACTTTTAAAATATCTGTTTTTATATTTTCTCCCCGCGCCATTATTTCCGCCTCTTCATTTGAAGAAATATCACCGGTAAAAAGCATGCTGTTTTTTTGGAAATCCAGGCGCAACACCAAAGACGAATCATTGCTCGTGTCCCCGACCGCTTCCTTGTTGACGAAAAAAGGGAACAAAACATCAATTTGCGCCGAACCCGCGAGTATCCTGTCCCCGGCTTTTATTTCAAAAATAGCGGTCCCGTATTTTTCTTTTTGCTCGTTAATCAGCCCTTCTAATTCTTTAAATTTTTCGGTTTCCTTTGCCACTCCCGTCCAGGCTATTTTGCCGATCTTATAGCTTTTCAAAATGCCGAATACGCCGGCGAAATGGTCTTCTTCCGGATGAGTTATGATAACCAAATCAATCGTCCTGTCCCAAAAAGGCATAATTGCGGATAATTTTTCTGCTGCTTTATTGTAATCCGGCCCGGCATCAACAACAATCTGGTTGCCTTCCGGAGTTTCAATAAATGAAAAATCTCCTTGTCCGATATTAAAAAAATCCGCGGTTAGCGGCTTCGGCTGCCTGGCTTCGGAAAAAGCCGCCCAGCTGAAAACATTAGCCAAAACTAACAAAGAAAAAACGGCTAATGCTGGTTTCTTCATTATTTCTTTTTATTTATTTCTTTGTTTAGGTCTTCAATTAATTTTTCGCAATCGATGCCGTAGGTATCGCAGATTTGCCCCAATTCCAGTTCTTCCATTTCATACTTTGCGTAAGGGCAGGAAAGGCACGGCACATTGTGTTTTGCCAAAATTTTTTCCGTTTTGGGATCGCTGACTATATCCGCCAAAACTGTTTTCCTTGTTATTTCCATAGTGTTTTTCTATTTTATTATTGCGCCGCCAAGAAGCTCGTTGCCTTTGTAAAATACTATTGATTGCCCGGCAGTCGGCGCTTTTTGCGGCTTATCAAACACGGCTTTGCCCTTTTTAATTACAACCGCGGCTTCTCTGTGGCCGTAGCGTATTTTTGCCTTTACTTTTGCGTTAAATAAAGGTTTGCCTGAAATCCAATTGATATTTTTTATTCCAATCTCTTTTTTATACAAATCTTTTGCGTCTTTGCTTACAATCAGGTTATTCCTTGTCCTGTCTTTTTCTACCACAAAATAAGGCCCTTGGGCAAGCCCAATGCCCTTTCTCTGCCCGATAGTATAAAACCATAAGCCCTTGTGTTTCCCTAAAATGCGGCCTTGTTTATCAACAATATTGCCCGGTTTCAGCTTAATGTGTTTTTTTATAAAATCCTCTGTTTTTCCTTCGATAAAACAGATTTCCTGCGACTCGACATTGTCTGGTATGGGCAAGCCGATTTTCTTTACCATTTTTTTGATTTCTTTTTTTTCACAATCAGCCATGGGAAAAATAAGCTTTTTCAGCTGCCTTTGCTTCAACCGCCACAAAAAATATGTCTGATCTTTGTTTTTATCTTTCGGTTTTAATATTTTAACGGCGCCATCGGTTTTTTTAATTTTTATATAATGCCCGGTGGCTAAAAAATCTGCTTTTTTATCTTCCGCCATTTTCAGAAGCACGCCGAATTTTATTTTCTCATTGCAAAATACGCAAGGATTGGGCGTGTTCCCTTCTTTTAATTCACTAAAGAAATAATCTATTATTTCTTTTTTAAATTGCTTGCGAAAATCAAAAACAAAAAAAGGAATGCCTAAAAATCTGGCAATTGCCTTTGCTTTTCTTTGCGCCGCCGCGTTTCCGCGAGAATCGTTTAATTTCATAAACACGCCTGAAACTTCAAATTCTCTTTCTTTTAAAAGATAAGCCGAAACTCCAGAATCCATCCCTCCGGAAAGCGCGACTAAAACTTTTTTTTGCTGCTTCATTTTAATAAAAGGCCCAAACTTGTTTGTTTGGGCCGCCTGTTTGGTTTGGTGTTTTAATCTTCTCTGTCTTCGTCCCCACCTACTCCGTTTATTTGCTCAATGGCGCTATAGGGACAGAGCTCTTCTCCTCCGCATTCTTCCAATTTAGCCGAGCTTACCACTTTTGCCTTGCCGTCGGCCGCTTCCATTTCCGTGCCCCCGGGGCAAGCGATAATACAGCTCCCGCAACCCACGCATTTATCTTTATTTACTTTATACTGTTTACCTTCCATTTTATTTTTATTTAAAATTATTTAACCGGGTGAATTTTTGATTTTTCGATTATTCTTTCCGCGATTTCTTTGGGTTCGAACCCGGAAACTTTTACCCATTTATTCGGCTCCAGCCTTTTATAAGTTTCGAAAAACTCTTGTATCATTTTTTTCGTGTGTTCGTTAAGATCGTCCAGGCTGTTTGTATTTTTAAACCTGGGATCGATTTTGTCATCCGGTACGGCAATTACTTTGTAATCCAAACCGCTTTCGTCCTCCATATTAAGCATGCCTATAACCTTGCACGGCACTACACAGCCCGGGAACGTCGGATTTTCCGAAACAAGAATCACGTCTAATGGATCGCCGTCGTCCGACAATGTCCCCTCAATATATCCGTATTCAAAGGGAAAATACATCGGCGAATAAAGAACCCTGTCCAGCTTTATCCGGTTTGTTTCTTTATCCATCTCGTATTTATTGATGCTGCCTTTTATGTTTTCTACGATAACGTCTATTTTCATAAAGAAGTTAAATTTATTTATATGAATACTTTACCCCAAAACGATTTTTTTTTCAATGCGTTATTCGGCTTTGCGTTTCCGGCCCATCAGCTCTTTAAACGCCGATTTGGCGGGCTTCCCTTTGTATAAAACGGCATACGCCTGTTCAGTAAAAGGCATATCAACTTTAAATTTCCTGCTTAATTCATAAACCGCTTCTACTGTCGTAGCTCCCTCAAAAATACTGGACGTTGAGCTGACAATATCTTTAAGTTTTTCACCTTTTGCTATTCTCTCGCCCAATGTCCGGTTTCTGCTCTCTGGACTAATACAGGTGGTGGAAAGGTCGCCTAATCCCGCGATGCCGGCAAATGTTTTTTGCTTAGCGCCCATTTTTAATCCCAATCTTTGTATCTCGGCGATTCCCCTGGCCAATATTGCAGCTTTGGCATTAGAACCGAACCCAAGCCCGTCGGAAATACCCGCCACAATGGCAATAATATTTTTCAAAGCGCCTGCCAGTTCCACCCCTTCAACGTCCGTGCTTGTGTAAACCCTGAAATAATCATTAGAAAAAACATCCTGG
>JAQUOQ010000035.1 GCA_028717005.1 Minisyncoccota bacterium | reverse complement strand
TCCCCTTTTTCGACAACCCTCAAATCGGCTTTCTGCGCCAGGTTCACCAATTCCGGCAAATCAAAAGCGTGGAAATACTCATCCCTTACGCCATACCATGGCAAAAGCATATCGCCTTTATCCATGTCCATTTCCCATAATTTAGCGAGCAAATTAAACCTTCTTTGTTTCCTCTTTTCATTTAAATCCCAAACTGTTAGGATTAGATAGCCGTCCCTTTTCAGCACTCTCGCCGCTTCCGCCAAAAATTTCAAACGCAGCTCTTCCGAGGGAATGTGGTGCAAAACCGCTATGCTGTAAGCGCCGTCAAAATAATTATTGTCAAACGGCAGGCTAAAAGCATCGGCTACTTGAAAATCTGCCTCGGGATAATTTTTTTTCGCAATCTCGATAAGTTTTTCCGACGGATCTGTTCCGATGTAATCGGCTTTGTTATCGCGAAAAGCTTCATAAAAACGCCCGTTGCCGCAGCCTAAATCCAAAACAAAATCATCGGGCTTAATAAAGTCCTTAAAAAGAAATTCCATTTCACGCCAGCCTTTTTCCCTTACTTCGGCGTATTTATCGGCGATCTTGTCGTAATCTTTAATGGTTTTCTCCCAGATAATTTTTGCTAAATTAGCTTCCATGGAAAATAATGAATTGGTAATCGAAGAGCTCCTCAAAATCAAAGCTAAAAACTCTGATGATTTGTCTTCGGCGAAAAGGCGGATTGCCCGGTTAAAAAAAATATCCTGCCCGAGTAATATTGCCTTGTTAAAATCTTACCATAATCTGGTCAATAAAAAAAGAATAAAACCAAACCCAAAACTGGCTTTATTGCTAAGAACAAGGCCTATCCGCTCGCTCGCCGGAGTGGTTAATGTTTCCGTCCTAACCAAGCCGTATAGGTGCCCCGGTAAGTGCTTATATTGCCCCACCGAGACTGGCATACCCAAGAGTTATGTATCAGGTGAGCCAGCGGTGGAAAGGGCTAAAAAGCTTAATTTTGACCCGTACGAACAGACGGCAAAAAGGATAGAAGTGCTTGAAATTTCCGGCCATCCGATCGATAAAATAGACATTCGCGTCATTGGCGGAACCTGGTCCTATTACCCCAAAAAGTACCGGCTTTGGTTTTGCAAAAAGTGTTTTGACGCTTGCAATAAAACCAAAAACGACCCGGACGACAAAAATTTAAGCGAAGAGTCTTTGTGGAAAAAGCTGGCAGCAGCGCAGAAGAAAAACGAAACAGCCAAATGCCGCGTCGTGGGAATGTCGTTCGAAACCAGGCCGGACTTCGTGAATCCGGATGAAGCTGCGGAGATGCAAAAAATGGGAGCAACAAAAATAGAGCTGGGCGTGCAGTCGATTTATGAATACGTGCTCGCGCTTAATTTGCGCGGAGCCGGAAACAAGGAAACCGCGAACGCCACAAAAATTTTAAAAGATGCCGGTTTTAAAGTGGCTTACCAAATGATGTTAAACCTTTACGGATCGACTCCCTCAAAAGACATAAAAATGTTTAAGGAAATTTTCAATAATCCTGATTACAAGCCTGATTATTTAAAAATTTATCCGTGCGCCCTCATAAAAGAAGCCGCATTGCATAAAAAATATTTAAACGGAAAATATAAACCATATAAAGAACGCACACTCATTAACACGATAAAAGCAATCAAAAAAATCGTTCCGAGATATGTGCGGATTGAAAGGATAATACGGGACATCCCCTCTTCTTTGATTATCGAAAGCCCGGACAGGATTTCCAACTTAAGGCAGATTGTCGCGGAAGAAATGGAAAAAGAAAACACCCAATGCGAATGCATCAGGTGCCGGGAAATACGGGGCAAGGATAAAAAAGAAAAAACATATTTATTCCGCGAAGATTACGAAGCTTCGGGCGGGCGGGAAATTCTTTTAAGCTTTGAAAATAAAACCAGAAAAAATTTATACAGCCTGCTCCGGTTGCGCATACCCTCCCAATTATTCAAAAAACCCGATCCTGCACATATTTGGTTGCGCCAGCCGGCGCACAAGGACCAAACATTGAAAAATTGCGCGATTATCCGTGAATTGCACACTTATGGGCAGGCAGCCGAGATTTCCGGCAAAGATTCGCTGACCCAGCATCGCGGAATGGGTCAAAAACTAATAAAAGAGGCGGAAAAAATCGCTGAACGCGAATTCGGCATAAAAAAAATCGCCGTAATATCAGGCGCCGGGGTGCGGGATTATTACCGGCAAAAACTCGGCTACAAATTCTCCTCCGGCTATATGATAAAGTCCCCCTAGTATTTCCCTATGCCTTGCTTTAATTCCGCCAAGCGATTTTCGTAGTCTTTTTCAGAGACTTCCCTATTGGCTAAAAGCTTATTAAGTCCGGCAAAATAGTCTTGCTGGATTTGAGATATTGTTGTTATGGCATGAAATATTCTTATCTCATCCATTTTGCCTGCAAGACGGTAATTTGTGGCATTATAGCCTCCGATTCTGTAAGAAACGGCGTTTTGTACGTTTCCTTGATATGGGGAAATATTTAATAAACCTGCTGTTTGCGCACCGTTTAGGTATCCTTTGGCCGATCCATCTCTGTCCATAGTAACAACTATATTATACCAAGCACTGTCCACTATCGCCCCCGCTACAGACAAAGCTCCGCTATTACCAGAAACACCGTTATTGAAAAAAACATACAATGTGCTTGTTCCCAAATTTCTATAAACCCAATAACCAGCGGATGTTGAGCCTGTAGTGCTACAACCGACCAACATTTCAATTTGCGGCGCCGTCACGTTATCAAACTTAACCCACAAAGAAACTGTGTGATCTTTAGTTCCCATTGACAAAGATGCATTATTTCCGCAATCAACAAAATCATCTACGCCGTCAAAATCCATACATTGTCCGGAAACGCATTCGGATGCTGTTCCATACGTAGCAACCGTGTTCGGCGCGGTTGGGCCAGACCAGGTTCCATTGTTTGCGTATGTTGCTGCCCAAGTATCGTTAGCGTTACCGTCCAGCTTCCATTCGGAAACCATTTCTGTCATTAGAGCGTTACGCAAAGAATTAGCGAATACCTGGCTTTTTGCAACTGTTGCTTTCTGCGTCGCATTACTCATCGTAACAATAATCAAACCGGAAAGGATGCCAATAATCGCTATTACTACTAATAACTCAATCAATGTGAAGGCTTTTCTTTTTATTTTTCTCATTCTTTGTTCTTAGCGCTTACTTCTTTTTAACATTATATCAAAATTGCCTAAAAACAAAATGTTTGGGTTCCTGGAATCCAAACATTTCTTCTCCGGCTATATGATAAAACCACTCTAACTAACGTTTGGGGACCTCGTCCCCAAACATTAGATTAGATTCTTTTGACGCGGATCAGTCCGCCTGAGGGAATTATCTCAATCCCCTGCTTCTCCAATTCATCTAAGAATAAATTCATGCCCAAAGAATCCGAAGAAATATGGCCGGCGATAACCACGTTCAGATGAGCAGCCTCGGCTTCTTTCCTGTTTTCTTCGGACATGTGCATCGCAACCGTAGTGCCGATTCCTGCCTGCGCCATTTTTTCGTATAACTTCGGCGAACCGCCCGTGCCCCCGGAAATTTCTATGAGAACTATTTTCCCGCATCTGTTGTCCGGGCTGCCTACGAAAATTTTCGGGCCGACCCCGGCCTTAATCGCTTCCCTGTATTCGGGTATTGATTTTAATAATTCCATTAAATCCTCCACCCTCTCCGGATTTTCTTTTTCAACGGCCTTTTTTAAAAAACTGGCGGCCAAATTATCGCACGAAGTGTGGGTGTTTATTAAATTCGCTTTCAAAAGCTTCGCGGCATCAATCGTTTTTTGGTGATTGCCGGGGCTGACTCCCCGGGCAACTTCGCTCATTCTCGGAAAAGTTAAAGCTTCGGCAATATTTATCGGCACGCCGTAATGGCTGAGAATATCGCTTTGAAGCTCCATAACATCTCCCAGGCTTGCCAAGGCCCGGCCGATGGGATGGTGGCAAATAACCAAATCGATATTGTCCACTTGCCGGCTTAAAAGCAGTTCCGCAGTATCAATATCAATCCCTGCCATTATTTTTTTAATCTCTTTGTCTTCCGCGATATTATGGATTCTGGAATCAAGATAAGGATTAACGAGCGCCTCAACATCAAAATCATCTTTTCCTGTTTCAGGCAAGGCTTCGTATTTTTTCTTTTTTCTGTCCAAAAATTTCTGCACCCCCCCTTTTCCCCGAAAATCAGCTTCAATGCCCATTTTCGTGCTTAAATCAAAAATTTCTTTTACTTTCATGTTTTTTAAAATAATATTTTATATTTAGATAATAACATTTTTAGGCAATCAAAAACAGGGAGACGCCTCCCTGCTTGATAAAAATTAATCCGTTTTCGGCACGCGCAGAAGCATCGTAACTTTATCAGCCGCAACCTCCACGGCCCCGCCCTGAGTAAAAAACTTGCTTTCGCCCGTCCCACTTTTAACGGTTATTTTTCCGTCGGAAACGGCGGAAATAAGCGAAGCATGGTTCGGTAAAATGGTAATATATCCGGCCGGCGTCGGCAAGTTAACCGAGTCGGCTTCTCCCTGAAACATTATTTTTTCCGGTGTTAAAATCTCTATTTTCATAAAATTAAACTTCGCTAATATTTCCTTTCATAAAGAAATCTTCTTCGGCACGGCTGTCCAATTCGCCGTTTACTATTTTTTCAAAACCCTCAATGGTTTCTTCGATGGTAACATATTTTCCCGGAATGCCGCTGAATATCTCGGCTACAAAAAACGGCTGGGAAAGATATTTTTGGATTTTCCTTGCGCGGCCCACAACTATCTTGTCTTCTTCCGCCAGCTCCTCTATTCCCAAGATGGCGATAATGTCCTGCAGTTCTTTATATCTCTGTAAAATGTTTCTTACCGCGTTAGCAACTTTGTAATGCCTCTCGCCAACGATTCGCGGATTCAATAAAGACGATGTCGATTCCAACGGATCAACCGCGGGATAAATTCCCAGAGAAGCAATCGCCCGGGACAACACCAAAGAAGAATCAAGATGCGAGAAAGTCGCCACAATTGCCGGATCGGTCAAATCATCAGCCGGCACGTAAATGGCCTGCACTGACGTTATTGATCCGTCTTTTGTTGAAGTGATTCTTTCCTGAAGCAAGCCCACCTCCGAAGAAAGGGTCGGCTGATAACCAGTCTGCGACGGAATTCTTCCGAGCAAAGCGGAAACCTCGGAGCCGGCCAAAACAAACCTAAAGATATTATCCATAAACAGCAACACGTCTTTTTTTTCTTCGTCCCGGAAATGTTCGGCAATAGTTAGGGCGGTAAAAGGAATCCTAAACCTAACCCCGGGTGCTTCGTTCATTTGCCCGAAAACCAGGCAAGTGCTTTTTAGCGTGTTTGATTCCGTCATGTCCCGATAAATATCGTTTCCCTCCCTTGATCTTTCTCCGATTCCGGCAAATATGGAATAACCCTGGTGCTCTCTCGCAACGTTCGTAATCAATTCCTGTATGAGCACTGTTTTGCCCACGCCGGCTCCGCCAAACAAACCTACCTTGCCTCCTTTCGGCAAAGGGCACAGCAAATCAATTGCTTTAATGCCTGTTTCCAATATTTCTATTTCGTCTTTTTGGGATTTAAGATCCGGTCCGCGCTTATGTATCGGCGATCTCGCGCTCGTTTTAATTTCACCCATTTTGTCTATCGGCTCTCCTAAAACATTTAAAATCCTGCCCAGGGCTTCTTTGCCTACGGGAACGGAAATCGGGCTGCCGGTATCAACAACCTTGTCGCCTCTTTTTAACCCTTCCGTGGCTCCCATTGCCAGGCACCTTACCCTCCCTTCGCCCAGCTCCTGTTCCACCTCCAAGATCAAGCCCTTATCTTCCACTTTAAGGGCGTTATATAACGCCGGCACTTTGTTTTCTTCAAACTCCACATCAATGACCGGGCCTATTATTTGTGTTATTTTTGCCATAATTTAGAATCAAGAATAAAGAATCAAGAATTAAGAATAAATGCTCTACGCGCGCTCTTTTATTCTTGCCCCTTTAATCAATCCGTTTATTAATTTATGAACACATATTAATTTTTGTATTATCTTATTAAACTTTTCGTTATTTATGTATTTTAAATCTTTTGAAATTATTATCTGGTTTTGCAGTTCAGTAACTGACCATTGGGCAATATAATAAAATCTTATCTTGTCCGCATAACTTTGTCTTGAAAAGCCTTCGGCTATATTACTTGTTATAGAAATAACCGCTCGTTGCATTTGGCTAATTAGCCCAAACCGTTCCTCGTCCGGGAAAAATTTTAATTCTTCATAAATCATCAAAACAAGGGCATGCCTCTCTTGCCACGCAATCAAATCAGAAAAAGATTTTATTTTGCTCTGCTCCATTTTTTAAAATTGCTTTGACTTTATT
>JAQUOQ010000034.1 GCA_028717005.1 Minisyncoccota bacterium | reverse complement strand
CTGGGGAGAAGATAATTGCGGAGAAATTGTTGGAGTGTTTAACAGGGTTGACTGGTAAAAAGCAAGTCGGTTCAAAATAACCAAGTTGACTTTTCCCCTAAAATGTTATATACTCTGAACAGGTGGCAACGGAATGGACTTGCCAACGTACCAAGTTTTAGTTAAAAAGAATATCGAAAAGGGAATGCGTTCGGTGCCGCCTTCGGTGCGAGATGCTTTTGCGGTGCTCCGCGACGATTTGGAAGAAAAAGGACCTTATCAAGCTGATTGGCCGAATTATAGTCCATTGGGCAATAACAAATACCATTGCCACTTGTCGTACAGGTATGTAGCATGTTGGGAATGGAAACAAGGAATAATTATCGTTGAGGTGATTTATGCCGGTAGCAGAGAAGGCGCTTCCTACGATACCAAAAAATCACAGCGGTGATTTGTTGATTTATGCAAGTGATCACCGGGGGCATCGGCTGCAAATGTTTGGTTGCATTACGCCATCTATTTTGAATGCCCTTAAAAAGGACTATGTTATTGAGTCGGAAGACAATTCCTATATCGACGTGACCAAGACCGGTTGGTACACAAAATCCCAGGAGCGCTTGCACCATGGTGGTCTTATCCGGTTGTTGCGGAGTCATAATAATATGTCCCAAGGCGCACTTGGCAAGCGGCTGGAGGTTACCAGCAAGTATATAAGCGATCTGGAGCATGGGCGTAGGTCCGTGTCGTTAAAAATGGCCAGGAAGCTTGCAGAAGTTTTTGGCCGTAAACCGGAGAGATTTTTACCTATAGATTTATAGAAAACGTTTAAAGATAAATAAAATGATAAATAGGTTGATAATTGTGGGCGGGGCCAATGGCGTTGGGAAAACTACATTTGCCTATCAATACAAACAGGAATACGGAATAGATTACCTCGGCGCCGACGAGATTGCCAAAGAAATATCGAATGCCTTTTCGGGAAATATAGAATTACGAGCGGGTAAGGAATTTTTCAGACGGCTTGAGGAATATTTAAAAAGGAACCGGTCCGTCATAATCGAATCCACGCTATCCGGTCTTGGCCTGGTAAAGAAAATCCGGGAATTTAAATCCATCGGCTACTCTATTCGTATTGTTTATGTCTTTTTGAATGATGTTGACATCTGCAAAAAGCGCATTCAATTTCGGGTAAAAAAAGGCGGGCATGACGTGCCAAGCATTGATATAGAAAGAAGATTCCATAGAAGCCTTAAAATTTTTAAAAAGGTTTATATGCCATTATCGGATGAATGGCAAATATTTTATAATGGATTAAAGAGACCCATAGAAGTGGCCATAGGCCAAAAAAAGGAAACCCTGGTTTTCGAGGAAGAATTTTATAACACTTTTGAGGAGTTGTGTAAATGAATAAAATAAAAAAGCCCTTCAAGGAGAAGATCAGCGCGAGGGCTTTGCGCGAATTTGCGGAAAACAGGCGTATCGCCAACAAGGCAGTTCAAAAGGCAATCGAAGAAAACCGTAAATTCGGAATCCCCGACGAAGTTCAGTTTGAGCGATAAGATGCAGATTTGCCATACAGGCAAATTTCCTCTCGCCCCCTCCTTGACAGTTCCCCCGCAGGGGGCACCAAAAGAGGATTTAAAAAGTAAATTTTAATTTTATGCAAAAAATGATCGGCAATTTAAAACAGGACCTGCGCAAATATTACCTGCTTGACCTGGGGAAAGAAAATCCCGCGCTTTTTAAAAAACTCGAACTATGGGTTAATAACTTTGGTTTGCACTGCGTGGTAATCTACCGGTTCGGCCAGTGGGCAAGCCGATTGTATAAAAAAAATAAATTGCTGGGGATTATACCCGGCATTGCGCACCGGATAATAAGTTTTTTTATTAAGGGAATTCATCATGTGGATATCGATGCCGCCTCCATAGGTCCTGGGTTTTACATCGGCCATGTGGGCACCATTTACATGGGGCCGTGCAAAATAGGCAATAACTTCAGCGTTACGCATAACGTTACCCTTGGCTGGGGCTATTCCAAAGACAAGGCCGGCGTTCCCACCATCGGCGATAATGTATGGATTGGAACCGGCGCGATTATTACCGGCGCGGTTACCATTGGAAACGGCACGACGATTTTGGCCGGTTCCGTTGTCCCGCGCAGCATTCCGGACCGCTGCCTGGTGGGAGGGAATCCGGGAAAAGTTCTGGTCCAGAATTACGATAACAAAAAGTTGTTTGATTATCAGCGGTTTGAAAAAGATAAAGCTCATGCTGTTGCAGAAACGCAGTAAATGTTTTTCTTCTTGATAAAGTCTAATTTTGTATGGAGATCTTAAAAAAAAAACGCCTCATGATTATTACCCACGATCTTGCGCTGGGTGGCTTGCAGCAAGTTGTGGTAAATCTTTGCCATAAAATAAACAGGGACATCTTTGATGTTTTTGTCCTGTGCCTGCGAACTCTTGGCGATTATGCGCCGGAATTAGAAAAAGCGGGAATAAAAGTAATTCTCCTTCCGCATAATAAAAATGGGGTAGACTACTTCGCCTTTTTAAAAGCCGCAAAGATTTTAAAACAGGAAAAGATCGATATATTACATACCCACAATACGCAACCTTTTATCGACGGCGTTATCGGCGGATTGCTCGCCGGCGTAAAGACAATCGTCCACACCGATCATGCCCGTGCATTTCCCGATAAGCGCCGCTATATGTTTGCCGAATGGATTTTATCCCATTTTATTTACAAGGTGGTAGCGGTGTCGCAGCATACCGCCCAAAACCTTATTAAGTACGAAAAAATCTCTCCCCGCAAAATAGCCGTAATCCCGAATGGCATAGACGGCGGCAAGTATGCAATAACAATAGACAAAAATAAGAAACGTGATGAGCTTGGCATAACCAATCAAGGACCTATCATCGGCATCGGCGTAAGGCTTTGCGAACAGAAAGGCATTACCTATTTACTTAAAGCCATGCCCCGGATTATTAAGGATTTTCCGGATTGCACGCTGGTTATTGCCGGCCGGGGGCCGCTTGAGGAAAATTTAAAAAAAGAAGCCGAAGATCTTGGCATATTGCCCAATGTTAAGTTCATCGGCATGAGGCTTGATGTTCCGGCGCTTTTAAAATTGTTTGATGTTTATGTATTGCCTTCGCTCTGGGAAGGAATGCCCATGGTGTTGCTGGAGGCTATGGCGGCCGAGTGCGCGATTGTGGCGACCGATGTGGGGGGAGTGGCGACGGTAATTTCCTCGGGAAAAACGGGAATATTAATTCCGGCAAAAAGCGAAGACGAAATCGCTGGAGCTGTCCTTAAAATTCTTAATGATTCAACGGCAAGAAAACAAATGGTTAAAAATGCAAAACAATTATTTAATGAAAAGTATGATGCCCGTATAATGACAAAAGAGTATGAATCGCTATTCTTAAAAGAAATCATTTAACAAAATAGATTATATTTTCTCACCATGATTTTGCAAGAACAAACCCTCGAAATCGAAACCGAACGCCCGCCAAACCGGGCTTGGTTCATTTTTATAATTTTATTTTTGATTATTGATTACGGCAGGCCGCAGGACACTTTTCGTTTTTTTGGTTATATTCGGCCTGCCATGATCCTGATAATTATTCTTACGTTATTTATTTTTCGCAATTTAAGATTAGTAACCCAAAAGATCTTTTCTATACGACTAATTTGGTGTTTCATATTGATTTTAGCAATTCAAATTCCTTTTGCAAGAAATAATCGGTATGCATACAACACTATGAACACTATGCTTATAGCAATGCCTTTTATTCTTTCATGCTATGCGGTTATTACCTCGACCAACCGTTTTAAAAGAATTATTCTGATTGCGGTTTGTTTAATGGCCTACCAGGCACAACATGCCATTACACACGGTGGTCATGGGTCAGGAAATGTGTTTTTGGATGAAAACGATCTTGCCCTATTTATTAATACTTGGCTGCCCTTTTGTCTTGCTTTGTTTCTCTCGGAAAAAGGTTTCTGGAAAAAGACCCTTTTTGGAATTTTCATGGTGCTTGGTTTGGCCGCGGATGTGGTCTCTTTTTCCCGTGGCGGCTTTATGGGGCTTATTGCTATGGTGGCCGTCTTTTGGATTTTTAGCCCAAAAAAACTACTTACCCTGGGGATTTTGATTTTAGGGGCAGTTCTTGTTATTATTGTTTCCAGCTTAGCTTCAAGTGGAAAAATATCTCATCAAAAGAACCGTTCCTTTTGGGGTGAAATGGCGACATCGAAGAACGCACAATCTGGTACGGCCAAAGAACGTGTGGAATCCTGGAAGGCTGGCTGGCGAATGTTTCTGGCGAATCCTCTTGGCATTGGCGGAAATAATTTTCAGGTCAGATTTCCTGAATATCAAGACAACGAATATTTCCGGCGTGGTATGTGGGGCAGGGTTGCCCATTCTTTGTGGTTTACGCTTATTCCTGAGACCGGTATCTTTGGCATTATCGTTTATCTATTACTGCTTTTTGCCAATATTAAGGCCATTTTCAAATTGCGCAAATATGCGAAGATTCTGCCCGAAGAGGATGCGAAATTCCTAAAAAATATTTCCGTTGCTTTTTTGGCTTCTTTTGCCGGATTTTTTGCATCAGCGACATTTTTGGCGGTGCTTTATTATCCGCATTATTGGTATCTTACCGGATTATTGGTGGCAATAACTTTAATTTCGACAAACAAAATTGAAACCGGAACCGACAAAAAAGAATTAAATGTTGTCCAAGAAGCATAGGTAAAGAAAACTATTTAGCGAAAGTTGAGAATTTGGAATTGAATATGAAGAAAATTCTTTTTATCCAACCTGGACCAACATTTAGTATAAATAGTTATAAATGCGAATATTTATCTAATTTTTTTTCCGGCGAGATACTTACCACTTCCAACAATCCAAAAGTCCTTGCAACTAAAAACATTGGTAAATTCAATTATAATTGTTTAAAAACAAATCCGCTTCATTCTAAACGCAATATTTTGCCCTATTTAACCTTTTGTATACTGTTTTGTTTACGGTATCGTTTTCTTAAAAAGAAACGAATAAATTTAGTTGTTACATACGATCCTTTAAAAACCGGCTTGATTGGAATTGTAGCTTCAAGGCTTCTTTCTTGTAAATTAGCCCCGGAAATTAATGGAACGTATAGTTCACCGTTCAATTTCTTAGATAAATCACCTCGTTTTTACAAGCTTTATGCATTTATTTATACTCAAATTATGAAAATCGTTTTTACTTTTTCGCATGGAATTAAATATCAGTATCCCGGGCAGATCCATTTTTTCGAAAAGCATTTAGGCGATAAAATCGTTACAGCATTTCCCAATTATGTGGATTTGGATAAGTTCAGGAACATTGCGGAAGAAAAGGAAATATTGATCGTAGGGTTTCCCTTTTGGAGAAAAGGAATTGATATAGCAATTGATGCATTTAAGTTAATTGCACCTCAATACCCGGATTGGAAAATGAAGATTTTAGGCTGGTATCCGGACACTTCGCTTCTTACCTCACGAATTGGCGATTGCTCCCAAATATACCATCATTTGCCTGTATACAGCCACGAAATGCCAGAGCAAGTCGGGAAATGTGCAATTGTATGTTGTTCTTCACGCTCTGAAGGCGTGCCGCGGATACTCATGGAGGTTATGATGGCCGAAAAACCGCGCATAGGATCGAACGTTGATGGAATTCCTGTAGTGATAAAAGATGGATACGATGGTTTGCTTTTTGAAAGCGGCAATGTAAAACAGCTATCGGAAAAAATGGCATTATTAATGAAAGATAAAGAATTGAGGGAGGTTATGGGCAAAAGAGGCAGAGAACGAGTTGTTAAGGAATTTGGTTCGGATCAATATTTCTCTAAATTAACAACTTTTTACAATAGATTATTAGTTTAGCATTCTAAGGTACCTATAATATTTGTCTGAACATTTCTGAGGCATTATCTATGAAATCTGTAATTCGCGAGCTTGATGTAATGAGAGCACTGGCAATTTTTATAATTATTTTTCATCATTTGCCGGACTTTTCATTTAACTTTTATAATTTTAAAAACATAGGCATTAATGTTGATTTATCTTTTCTTAAGGATTTAAACCGTTATTTTGGCTTAGGAATATTTGTTTTTCTATCAGGATATTTACTTGAATTAACTAACCCAAATATTAAATGTTTCGCGGAGGTTAAAACTTTCCTTTATAAAAGAATAGCTCGAATATTTCCATTATATATTATTGCCTTTATTGTTTTTGTCTTGCTATTTAGAAATACAATTGAGAATTTTACAATCTTTTCGATTTGTGCACACATTTTTGGATTACAAATAATATTGTCTTCAAAATATTGTGATACCATATTTACCCTTTGGTATGTTGGATTGATTATGGCATATTACTATTCTTATGCTCTATGGCGTTTAATCAATATAAACAAAACACGATATCTTGTAATTTATTATATGTTTATTTCGTTAGTCTGGTTAGGTGTAAAATCAACAATCGACATTGGCGATCAAAGGTTTGTTCTATATTTACCGATATTGGTATTCGGAATAATCTTTGCAAAAGAAAAGATTCTTGAAAGAATCGATATTAAAATAGTATCTTTTGCGGTTTTGGCTATTCTCATATCCGCCTGTATATACATAATATTTGTTTATCCTAAAACTGTTCTGCATTTTCCGATTAAGCCTTCTCTTCTTTCTTTCCCTTCACTTGCCGCAATGGTTCTTACCAATATTATTATGGCAAGCTTTGTTATTATCACATATTATTTATCAAGACATTTAACGCCTCCAACATTCTATTCAAAAATCGCCAAAATATCTTATGCTTCATTTTGCATGTATCTATTTCATCGGCCGATATTGTATGGTTTGCTTCAAATATTTAATCCAGCAAATATATTTATTAAAACGGGATACTTAATTTTAATTGGCGTTCCCATTGTGGTTTTTATTTCATTTTTTATTCAAAAAATGATGGATTTGTTAGTGAATCGGGGGCTGGCTCCGGGGAAAGTTGCTTAAATGGCTGTATCCGAATCAGAATTGGGAAATTTGGCTATCAGATTGACCCGTAATGTATGAAAAACATATCATAATGCTGACAACCTAAAGATTAAGAATAA
>JAQUOQ010000033.1 GCA_028717005.1 Minisyncoccota bacterium | reverse complement strand
AAATAAATCTTCCGTTGGTTGTCGCGGCACTGGTTTGCTTTATCGAAGAGCCGAAGAAACTAATTGGAGTATACAGCGCCTTTTGGGCGGGTTTTTTCGCGGACACGATGTTTTTCTCCAATTTTTACGGCATAGCGACGATATCGGCAATTCTGTCCGCATTTCTCATCAAAATAATCCTTTATAAATATGTTAAAATTCCCTCGTCGCCGTGGCTATCAAAAATTCAAGGTTAAGGGAAGCGGTGAAATAGAAACCGACGAAGTGTTTTTGGACGCTATCGTCCAGAAAAAACAGAGCGCAAAGGACATCGGTTATGGAAGAATAGAAACCGCCCTTTCAAGGAAAACCTTCGTAATATTATTCGGCCTTTTTGTTTTCGTAACGGCCGGTTTTTTGCTTCGCGCTTTTTATTTCCAGGTTATCGATTTTTCTGTTTATGCCGAAAAAGCGGAACGGAACCGGTATATTTCCAGTAACATTGATTCGCAGCGGGGAATAATTTATGACCGCAATTTTAACCAACTAGTTTCCAACAACCAGACATTTAATTTAATATGCGAATACTCTTCTTTGCCGGCGGAATCGGACATTTTGGACAGGGAAATAATGGAATTAAGCAAAATTATGGCTGTATCGGCCGAGGAAATTAAAAACAGGATTGAAGAAAAAAGAGGAAAAAACCCCACGGCTGTTATTTTTGATAATTTGGATAAGGACGCGGATAGGGACAAAATAATCGTGCTTGAAACAAAAATGGAAATTTTACCCGGGTTTAAAATAGAAAAAAACAGCACAAGGATTTATAACGACGCGGAATACTTTTCCCTGCTTTTGGGCTTTGTGTCCCGCGACAGCAAATCCGGGCAATTGGGAATAGAGCAGCAATACGATGAATATTTAAAGGAAACGCCGGGCATATTGGAACGCGACCGCGGCAGCGATAATGAAGAAGAAAAGATAGTAAAGCCGGCAAAGCCGGGCAATAATATTTTGCTTAATATTGACGCGGGGTTGCAGAAAAAGATAGGCGAATTATTGAAAGAGGATGTGCTCGCCTATGGAGCTAAGTCCGGCGCGGTTGTGGCAATAGACCCGAAAACAGGAGGAGTTTTGGCGCTGAACAGCTACCCGTCTTTTGACAGCAATATTTTTTCAAAAGCCGTGACCGAAGAAGAATATAACGACCTAATGAGTAATTCAGGCATTTCATTTTATAACCGGACCATCGCGGGCGAGTATCCGATCGGTTCCACTATAAAGCCGCTGATCGCTTCAGCCGCACTGGAGGAGAATGTGATAACGGCGAGCAAAACAATCGACTGTGCCGGAGGGTTGCAGCTTAAAGACGGCACATTCAAAAAAGACTGGACCACTCATGGCCCCACCGATTTGACTAAAGCTATTTCCGAATCCTGCGACACTTATTTTTATATCGTCGGCGGCGGATATCAGGGTTTTACCGGATTGGGCGTAGACCGGATAGACAAGTATTTGGCGGAATTCGGACTGGGAAAAACCACGGGAATAGATTTGGCCGGAGAGAAAGCAGGGTTTGTGCCAAGCGCTGATTGGAAACAGGAAGAAACCGGCGTCAGCTGGTATCCGGGAGATACATATAATATGAGCATCGGACAAGGGTATTTGAAGGTTACTCCTCTTCAACTGGCCATGGCTACCGTGGCAATCGCAAACGGCGGCAAATTGTTGGAACCGCAGATTGTAAATAGCGTTCTTGATGAAAATAATAATGTAATTAAAAAATTCGAGCCGGCGGTTATAAATAGCAATTTTATCGCGTCGCAATATCTCGAAGAAGTCCGCCAGGGAATGAGGCAGACAGTGCTTTCTCCTGCCGGTACGGCCAGAGGCTTGCAATCAATGCCGGTAACTTCGGCCGCTAAAACCGGAACCGCCCAGACCGGAAAAGCGGACGTTTACCATAACTTGATAACCCTTTTTGCCCCTTACGAGGATCCGCAAATTGTAATAACAATTGTTATTGAGAGCGTGCCCAACCAAACCGGAGTGGCAAATCTTCTGTCCCGCCAGATAATGCAATACTATTTTGGCGACAGGCTTCAAGAAGAAGCCGCGAAACAAGCGGCGGAAAATGGCCAGGATAACGGTGCGGTTATTGAAAATCAGGGAGATACTATTGATAACGGATCGGAAAACCCGGCGATCATAAATGGCGAACAGACTCAGGGAGATAACGGTATTTTGCCTGACGGCGAACCGATAAGCGATTAAACCCTGGCCAAAATTAGAGGTGTGGACAGCAAGGTTGCTTTGTTAAGAATATGTGCTATGCTATCTAAAATAACGAAGCAAGATAAGCAGCCATGCCTTATTTTTTTTAATAAAGCGGCGATGGCAAGAAAAATTATGGACGATAAATATCTAACAAAAGAGGGTTTGGAAAAATTAAAACAGGAGCTTGAGCACCTGAAGAAAGAGGAAAGGATTAAGATAGCCGAGGAGCTGAAAGAAGCTATTTCTTTTGGTGATTTGTCGGAAAACGCGGCTTACGACGAAGCGAAGGAAAATCAGGCATTCCTGGAAGGAAAGATATCCGAACTGGAAAAATTGGTGAGTAGCGCAAAAGTAATTACCGAAAGCGAGAATAAGGGCTGGGTTCAGGTTGGTTCGTTCGTAACGCTAGAAAATGGCAGCGGCAAGGAGGAATACCAGATAGTGGGAGAAGAAGAGGCCGACCCAATCGGCAAAAGGATTTCTTTTAAATCTCCTTTGGGGCAATCTTTAATGAATAAGCCAAAAGGGGCCGAGATAGAACTAAAAACAGCCAAAGGTATTATCCACTACAAAATTTTAAAAATTTCCTAATATAAAAAAAGCCAATTAATTATAATTGGCCTTTTTTAATAATCAAGCCTTTTTAATTTGATTTCAGCGGCTTTTTTTGTTATATTAGATAAAAGTTTGTTATAAATATTACAATAACAACAATGTCTACATTTGAGGAAATCAGGGCAAACCGGATAGAAAAATTAAAAAGACTGAAACAGCTGGGCGAAAGCGCGTATCCTTTGGAAATAAAAAGAACGCACGAAATAAAGCAGGTTATAGACAGTTTTGCGGAACTAACCGGACGATCAAAAGAAGTTATCCTTGTCGGCCGGATTAAAACCATACGGAGCCACGGCGCTTTGTCTTTTTTGGATTTTGAGGACGGCACGGGAAAAATCCAGGCGCTTTTGTCCAAAGACAGCCTGGGAGAAAAGAATTATGATTTTTTCACGGAAAATTTTGACATAGGAGATTTTATCGAAGTGAAAGGATTTCCTTTTGAAACCAAGAGAGGGGAGAAAACCATCGAGGCCAATGATTTTAAAATGATTTGCAAAAGTTTGCGGCCATTGCCGGAGAAATGGCATGGGCTTAAGGATGTGGAAGAGCGCTTCCGCAAAAGATATCTGGATCTTATTTTTTCGCCGGAGATAAGGGAAAAGTTTATTATTCGTTCCAGGTTTGTGTGCGAGTTGAGGAACTTTTTAAATAGCAGGGGGTTTTTGGAAGTGGAAACTCCGATATTGCAGGTGTTGTATGGCGGGGCAAGGGCAAAGCCTTTTAAAACCCATGTTAATGCGCTTGATCTTGATGTTTTTTTGCGCGTATCGCCGGAATTGTATTTAAAGAGGCTGCTTGTCGGCGGCTATGAAAAAGTTTATGAGATCGGCAAGTGTTTTAGGAACGAGGGCATAGATAAATTCCATAACCCTGATTTTACCATGCTTGAGTTTTATTGGGCATACGCGGATTACAAGCAATTAATGAAGATGATGGAAGAGATGTTCAATGAGATTTTGGTAAAAACAATCGGCACAACGGAAATAGAATACGAAGGCGAAAAAATAGATTTTAAGGGGCCGTGGGAGCGGGTTGAATTTTTCTCCTTGCTTGAAAAATACGCAAAGATAAACTACGAGGACTTAAACGAAGAATCCCTAAGGAAAAAGGCTGTTGAAATGGGAATAGAAGTTCCCGCGGGAGCGGATAAGCCGAATATTGCCGACGAGATTTACAAAAAATGCTGCCGCCCTAAAATAATCCAGCCGACTTTCGTGATACACCATCCTTACGGATTCCAGCCGCTGGCAAAAGCCTTGGACGAAAATAAACTGGCCAGTTTCCAGCTTGTTGTTGCCGGAGCGGAAGTGGTTAACGCCTTTTCGGAATTAAACGATCCGCTGGAGCAGGAAGAACGCCTGAAGCTCCAGGAAAAATTATTTAAAAAAGGATTTGAGGAAGCGCAAAGATCTGACGAAGAGTTTGTGGAAGCACTGGAATACGGAATGCCTCCGGCAGCCGGATTTGGATTGGGCATAGACAGGATTGTTTCCATGATTACCGATTCCCATTCTCTGCGCGAGGCGATATTGTTTCCGATTATGAAACCGAAAGAATAGGGAATTTTTTTAGAAATAAAAAAGGCCGCTTTGCTGAAAGCAAAAGCGGTTTTTTATTTTCTAGGCATTCTAAAGTAGCGGGTGGAGAAGAGAGTTTCTATCGCTCCAAACAAGATTGCAATGCTGAACATTACCATTACAATTCCCGCGAATTCAATTTCGAGGAATTGGCTCATCAGCGGCCACAAAAGATAAAGTATGAGTATTTGCGCGCTGACCCCGAGATACGGAACGAGGCCGATTATAATACTAAGGCCGAGCAAGAAACCCAGAAAAAATAGCGCCAGAGCTTCAGAGGTTCCGTATGTATAACCCTCGGAAAATCCCGCGATAATCAAAGCTGCCATACCGATTAGGAATATAGATGTAATCACATGTCTTAAGATAACCATTTCAATCACCAGGTAAAAGAACTTGTATGTTTTATATCATATTTTAGCCATTCTGTCAAATAATGTTTTTTGATTTATTATAAAATAAAACTGCTTGCCAAAAAAAGAGTTTTTTGAGAAGCAGCTATGTCGGTTTTTGCGGCTCTCCCTGGTTCGAATTCGTTAGTTGTGCCACCATTTGCTCCGGTGAGTAGTCGCGGTACAAAGTGTAGACAATCGCGAAGAAGAGTATGACTACCGTATAGGTGGTCCAACTCCCGAGCGCGGCATTCATGTTCAGCTCGGTGTATGCCCGATCCAACCGATTCTCGGTAGCAAGCCACTGAACCAGATAGCCGAGGAGAATGACGCACCAGATGATGAAGGTGCCAATAAGCGCCAAAAGCAGGATTTTTGCCTTTGGGAGTCTCGTCACAACCACCGCCATCAAAACGATTAAGATGATGGCGTAAATTATTATAGGTGCAATGTTGAACATGTAATCCCTCCTTAGGGTACATTATATATAATACAACTTTTTTCTTTTTAGTCAATAGCGATTATAAACACTTGTTTTTAGTTGATTTTTCAAGCCGGAATTGTTATTATAAACAAAAATATTACTAATTTTTTAATTTTTATGTTGGATATTAAATTTATCAGGGAAAATCCGGACAAGGTAAAAGAAGCAGCCCGGAAAAAAGGCATTGATTTTGACGTTGACCGGTTGCTCCAGGTGGACCAAAAAAGGCGGCAGCTGCTCCAAGCGATAGAAGAACTTAATAAAGTTAAAAATCAGGCGAATAAAGAAATACAGCAGGCAAAGGATGATGAGCATAGAAAAAACATAATTGCCCAAATGCAGGAATTAGACAGGAATTCGGATGCCGGCGAATGGGAGTTCAAAGAGGTTGATGAGGAGTTTCAAAAATTAATGCTCCTCGTGCCCAATATCCCGGACGAATCAGTGCCGGAAGGAACGTGCGACGCGGAAAATATGGAGATAAGGAAATGGGGAAATATTCCTAATTTCGATTTTACCCCCAAGGACCATATTGAGCTGGCGAAGAATTTGGATTTAATTGATTTTGAGAGAGGCGCCAAGGTTGCCGGTTTTCGAGGATATTTTTTAAAACGCGAGGCCATGCTCATTTCCATGGCGATTTGGAAATTAGCCGCGGATATTCTTTCGGAAAAAGGATTTGTTCCCATGGCCGCGCCGTCGCTTGTTAAAGAATCCGCGCTTATAGGCACGGGTTATTTGCCCCAGCAGAAAGACGAGGTTTATTGCACGCACGACGGAATGTATTTGGCCGGAACGTCGGAAGTTCCGGTTATGAGCTACCACGCGGACGAAATATTAAAAGAAGAAGACCTGCCGATAAAGTATATTGGTTTTTCTCCTTGCTTCAGGACTGAAATCGGAAGTTATGGCAAAGACACGCAGGGAATTTTGCGGGTGCACGAATTCGTTAAAATCGAGCAGGTGGTTTTGTGCAAAAATGATAAGGAAGAATCTGTCCGCCTGCACGAAGAAATTACGAACAACGCCGAAGAAATTTTGCAGGCGCTTGAACTGCCCTATCATGTTGTCGTTAATTGTGCGGGCGATTTGGGCTTGGGCCAGGTAAAAAAATATGATATTGAGTGCTGGGTGCCGTCGCAAAATAAATACCGGGAAACCCATTCATCTTCTTATTTTTTTGATTTTCAAACCAGGCGATTGAATATTAGATATAAAACAGCGGACGGTGAAACAAAATATGCCCACTCATTAAATAATACCGGAATCGCCACGCCGAGGATTTTAATTCCTCTTCTTGAGAATAATCAGCGGGAGGACGGGAGTATTGTGATCCCGAAAGCCCTGCACAAGTACCTTAACTTTAAAGAAATAAAAAGATAGGCAGAGATGGAAATCAAAGATAAGAAAATCATAATCATCGGGTTGGAAACAACTTATACCGACGTTGGCAGCGGAGAAGCAGTGCTGATAATGCACGGCTGGGCCGCTTCTTCTGCGTATTGGAAGGATATTTCGATAATGCTGGCGGAAAAGGGTTTCCGCGCGGTGGCATTGGATCTGCCCGGCTTTGGCGGGACATCTGCGCCAAATAGCGTATGGTCTCTTAACGATTACGCGGATTTCGTGGATAGTTTTACCGGCGAAATCGGCCTTAATAGATTCCATCTTTTGGGCCATTCTTTCGGCGGCGCCCTGGCGATGAAAATGTCGGTGCGGGAGCCCGGCAAGATATCGAAGCTTATTCTTTGCGATGCCGCGGCAATCAGGGGCGAACGTCTGAATCTGCGCCAAAAGATATCCAAATTTTTGGCAAATATCGGATCAAAATTGGTAAGCAGCACGAGCCCTTTTTATAAGATAGCCGAGAAATTGGCTTATAGGTTCGCGGGTTCTTATGATTATTA
>JAQUOQ010000032.1 GCA_028717005.1 Minisyncoccota bacterium | reverse complement strand
CGGCGAAGACTCGTGCAGCGGTTCCGGAACGGCTGGGCCGATAAACCAAATTAAAAGCCTGATAAGAACAGGGTGTACCTGCGGCCCTTGCCAAAAATATACCGACAGCCAGGGACACGAATGCAGGGCGGATGCACAACCTGTACCGGCGGGGGGAGTTGTTGCGGAGGGCCGAGAGGGACTGATAACGGCTGTCCCCGCCCATTTTTTTACAGCCAAAATCCATTCGCTTCGGCAACACTGGATCCGTGTACCAATAGATGGGAAATAGACTGCAAAAGGCAGGAATTGAATTATCGGGTAAATGGCCGGGATTTGGCGCTGGGCTTAACCGGTTGCGGATATAACGCGGATATTGCTCCGTTTATAAATAGCGACGGAACGCTAGATCCCAGGTTTTTAACCTTAAACCAGGCAAAACAAAGACTTGATACTTTTAAGCAATATTTCAGCAACCGCCTGTCTGACCTGCAAAAAGCAAAAACGGAATTAAAAGACAATACAAAAAATTATCTTTCTTTATCCGAGTTCCAGACATTACAACAAAACAGCACCGATAAAATCACCGTCCAAAATTTCGCATCATCTTTGCAATACGACGTTGTTGCATATTGCCGGGATTTTAACTGCACCAAATGGAATAAGAACGATAAAAATAATTTATGCATTCAGATTGGGTTGTTCAGATTGCAAAACAGCAGCTGGCCCTTCTCACCGGATTATCAGAACGATCCGAAAATAAAAGATAAGAGAGTTTGCGGGCCAAAAGATTATGCCAAAAAAGAAGAAGCTGTTTTTACCGACGGCGACTCGGCTACCTTTTACAAGCTTGTTGACGCGGGCACCACTGACCCGAATAAATACGTTTCTGCTGTAAAGGCCGGGTTGATTGATTTTTCCCAGACAAACGATACATGCTCGTTTGAAACCGAGATTAAAAAAGAGATGATAATATCGCGAATACCGCTGGGCGAATTGGCGGACAGGGCGGAGAATTACGCGAAACAATTAATTGAAGCCATTAACGGATCGGCAACAGAAATCCAAAACTCCATAGATTCGGGAAATCAGCTTATAGCTTTACCGGACAATTGTAAATGTTCGGCCAATTGCGGCAATAGTTGCATAAGAGAGAGCTGCGACGAGGGAGGCTCAACGTGTAACGGCTGCACCAGCTGTGAACCAAATGGACAAAAATTGTGCGATTGCTGCGGAAAATGCGGACAAACAACAACCATATTTGAAGATCCGCCGATAACCTTTGAACAAGATTTTGCTTTGGGGCAGTTCGGCCGGCAATGGGGGTGCAATTTAGCAGTTGAGAGCGACGGCAGCTATTCGACATATTGCCCTTGTTCGGGATTGGGGCTCTTTAAATATGGCGGCGGCAGTTCATATAATTATGAAGGGGCTTTTTGGATGCCGAATTTACTGTATTACGACATAGTATCATGCACTACACAGACATTGAGTCCCCCCATGCACGCCCATTTGCCGGAATCAGAAAACCTTTATGGAGAATATACAACCAAGTCTATATTCACCGTACAGCCAAAACCTATCGGGGAAAGCGTTAGCACTACTTGTGCTACGAATATTATCGATCAAGCCTTGGTAGATAGCTATAACTGGCGGTGCACAGGTTCGAATGATGGAAGCGATGGAGTGGGCCCTGGCCAGCTTTATGATTTAAACTGGCTTAGCGAGGATACTTTTGAAATTGGATATAAGACCGGCGGGGGCACGCCTTATTTTTGCGCCTGCCCCGGAGATCTTTCTTCTTGGGCAATTCCGGTAACTTTGCCCGCTGGCTATACTGCCACCTGCGAACAAGTTTCCGCGCCAGAATCTTATGTCCCAATGGGCTGGAACATAGGAGCAGATGATTATATATCTTACGATTCGCAAAGCCCCGGAATATCGCTGGATTATAACCTGAAGATAACGCTAGGGCACCTTGTGGTAAATGAAGACGGAGATTTAATTGAACAGCCTTATTATGTGTGTCCATATAACACGATTGAAACAGAACAATGCCATATTTATAAAAGAGTTGAAGGGACAACATTTGCCGATGTCCAGGCGGCAAGCGTAACCGGTGTCTGCAAAAAGCAGGAAGCCGGATATCTCCAAAGGTTGGAGATTTGGCAGCAAAGGCTTTGGAATCTGCAATACCCAACCTCAAAAAATCTACTGAAAGGAGATGAGAACCGGGCGACGCTTTTGGATTTGCTTTCGGTTTCCAGGGAGCGGCTGGAGCAGTGCATCCAAGGATACGGATTGCCCTTCAAAGAAAATCTGGCGAAAACAAAATTATTTACCTGCGACGAAGGAATTACCGCTGTCCGCCTGAAGTCGTACGTGGTTTTGCCGGATTTCCCTTATCCCGCGGCCGCAGACACATATAATTGCTATCCGTTTAACGCGCCGGGACTGACCGCGGAACAAAAACAAAAATGTTTTGAAAACAAAGACCGGACCGGCAGCGGCTCTTGCCAGGAAGCGATAAGCAACTACATAAACGATTATTATTGTTGTACTGGAAGATGATAAAAAAAGAAATTAAAATATTTTCTATTCTGGCTGCGATTTTTTTTCTGTTCCCCGTTGCGGATGTGTTGGCGCTGGAAACAAAATTTCCTCCGATAACAATCGGCCCGGGAAAGGTCCTTTCGATAACCGGAGCAAGCACCTTGCCAGAATTTGTCGCCTATTTTTATGCCTTTATTGTCGGAATCGGAGCGGTGGCGGCATTTTTTGTTTTGGTCTTCGCGGGATTTGAGTTTGTTTTAAGCTATGGCGATCCGAAGCGCATAAGCCAGGCTAAAGGCCGAGCGAGAAACGCCCTGATAGGCGTTGCGGTTCTTGTTGCTTCATTTTTGGTTTTAAATGCCATAACCCCAAAATTAACAACTCCGGAAAATATCGAAATTGATTGTTCAAAAGTTAATGTTTGTGTTGAAAAAATAAAGACAACTCCTGATGGCGAAATTAAGCAAGTTGAAACCTCTTTTCAGGATAGCCCTAATTTAGGGCTTGCGTCCGGGGAAAAAATAAACATCAAGCAATTTAACGGACTTAAAGAGGCGTGGGGTTTTGCCGGAATTGATTACAGCGGCGCGGCCACCTTGCTTTATCGCGATAATTCAGATGCGGATTTAAACAGCCAGCTAACCGCGCCTTTTACTATAGGAGACAATATAAAATCAGTAAAGATTTATAAGAAGCAAGCCGGGATTTACCTTTATGACGCGCCTAATTACGGAGCAAACGCCCTGCCGCCCCGCTACCTTTCGAATAGTGTTCCGGACTTGGGCGATTTTAAGAATAAAATAAAGTCTGTTTGGGTGATGGGAGATGTAAAAGGCAACAAAAAATATTATTATGCCATCTTTAGCGCTGTTAATTATAATAATACAAACGGCCAGCTTTTCTGCGGCGTTTTTGGCCAATCTAAGGCCGCTGGCTTGCCCGCCGCGTCCGGATCATTGGCTGTTTTTGAAGAGCCTTATTCCCCTACCGCGGTCGTTAAAGGGACAATAACTTTTTATAACAATCTAAGCTGCGGCGAATCGGATTCGGCAGAAGTCAGGAAATGCGAAATACAGTTTTCCGAAAATTATTCCATTTCGCCAAAATCGGTTGACGGCGCCTGTCCGGAGTTGGGCGGGGATAAAATATTATCTTTTAAAATAAACGGTTCCGCGGCCGTGCTTCTTGATTCCGGCAACGCCTGCCATTACTGGAATAGCTCTGCCTCGGGCGAAGGCAATTGCATTAAATACAGCTCTCTTTTATACTCAAATAAAGCTATTAGTTTTATTATTATTCCTTTCATCAAATTCGCTTATTAATTCCATAAAAATTATTGTGCATGCAAAAAAAACTATTTAAAAATATTTTATTTATCGCGATATTCGCCGGATTAGCATTAGCGCCAGCTGCCTACGGGGCAACCGAGATAAGCTATCCAGCAATTTTCGGGCACAGCATTACGGCCTGTTCCGAGATAACCGATTATGTGGTTTATTTTTTCATATTTTTCGTTGCGCTCGGCGCGGTCGCTGCTTTTTTGGTTTTATTTTCTGCCGGAATAGATTTTATTACCTCCGGAGGGGAGCCGTCTAAAATCAGTTCGGCCAAAACCAAAATATTAGGGGCCTTTATCGGGTTAATAGTTTTGTACAGCTCTTATTTTATTTTAAACACCATAAATCCTCCCCAGATGCCGGACAACTTCAGCTGCGACAAAAATATGGCCAAGTTGAGCGTTTGCGTTGATGTAACCAAAATTGCCTGCCACGACGCGCAAGGCAATCCGATTTATCAAACCCGATCGGAAACATCAATCCAGTCGATATCCAACCTTAACCTGCAGGCCGGAGAAAAGATGGTAATAAAAAAATATAAAAATGCCCTGGAAATATGGACCTTTTCCGAGCCTGATTTTAAGTCGCCCCCCTCATTGGCTTTTCGGGCAATAAAAAACCAAACTACCGGAGAATATAGCCAGGTCAGCAATCTGGAAATAGGCCCAAATATAAAATCGTTTAAAATATTAGATATAAAAGAAGGAGTGTATTTATACGATAAAGCCGGCACAAATGGTTATGAGGTTGCTAATGGGGCGATCTCTCCCCTATTTCTTAACGAAAGCGTTAATGATTTAAACAGCAAGAATTTTGACAATAAAGCCCAATCAATCAGCCTTATCGCGCCGAGGTATTACCAGAATAGCGAAGAAAAAATTGCACCAATAGCCATATTGTTTCCCGAGCCAAAGTATAGGGGGGTTTGTGTCGTTGCAGAAGGAAGCGAGCCTAATTTAGGGGCTCTTGCCGTGCCCCTCCAGAAAAACCCAGTAGTTTATTTTGGTAATAACCAGCTTTCGTCTATAATTATTTCTTCGTCTAAGATAGAGCCATCTTCGACTGGTGGCGAAAAAGACTATTTAGGTACAGTTACTTTTTACAGAACGCTAAATTGCGCCGAAACAGAAGAGGATAAGGGCTGTCCCATACCCATAGAAGTGACCTCGGCAGCGATTGAACGGAACATTAAAGTTAGCTGTAACGGCGGCAAAGATTTTATTGTCAGGTCGTTTAAAATTAACGGACCCGGCGGCGTAGTGCTACGGGGAACAAACAACCGATGCCAATACTGGGATAGCAAATCTTTTGCTCTCGGTAATTGCATATCAACGATTACAGAATCGGATGTTTACAATCCGGCCATGGGCGGGATAATACCCAAAACGTTTATGGTATTCCCGGTTAACCAATAAATATGAATAAATATCTCAAAACAATCTTTTTATTTTTCTCGGCGGTTTTCGCGAACCTAATCTGTTTTAGCAGCGCCTTGGCGCTGGAAGTGAAAGATTATCCGGTTATAAACGGAATAGGGTTGCCGGCAAAACCGACTTTTAACGAGTTTGTTTTGTATTATTTTAATATTGCCTTGTTTGTGGGAGTATTAGCGGCCGCGATAATTATCACCTATGCGGGAATCAAGTATTTTTTTTCCCGCGGAGAAGTAGGAAAAACAGAGGCATCCAAACGGATTATCATAAGGGGGCTGATTGGATTATTAATCCTTTTTGGTTCAATTTTAATACTTAACGCCATCAACTCGAATATCAGCAAAACCCAGATATCACAAATAGAAGTCGGCAAGGATCTGGATGGTATTGTTTTAACCGTAACAAACGCGGACCAAAGTTCCGAAGAAAAATGGCTGAACCAGGATTTGCGGTTAACCGAAAAGCCGGTAACAAATATCAGGTGGCTGTCGAACGAACACGATTTGCCGCGGATATGGGTGTATCCCCAAGCGGATTTTAAAGGCGCTCCGGTGGAAGTGGCAAACGGGAAATCCGCGGCTATCGGCATTAACCAGTCAATAACTTTTGAATGGAGAAAGTCCGGCGTGTATATTTACGACGGGCAGAATTATCAATTAACCCACCGGGCCCTGCCTTTGGTGCTTACAAACAGCGTTCCAGCCCTGAACCTTCCTGTTTTTACTAATACGAATTATTCAATTAAATTTGTGCAGCCCGAAAAAGTCGTTGACGATCCCAATGTTCCCAGTCCCCCGAAATACGGGGCCATACTTTTTAGCGGCGATGATTACAGGGGCAAGTGTTCCTGGGTTTTAAATGATATTCCAAATTTAAACGCGCCGAACGGAGAAGAGAACAAACCGGCCGTGGGCAATCTCTCTTCCATATATATATTCAGGACCGATGATTTGGCGGCACAAGAAAAAGTAACGTTTTATAACGGCACGAACTGCGTTTCCAAAGCGAAATTTTGGGACGAAGCCGCGAAACAATTCAAGCCCAATACCTGTGATTACAATGTTTATAAAAAAGAAGGAAACGTTGACCAAAATTGCCCGGATATGCCCCACGAGGATCAATCAATCCTTTCTGTTTCCATAAAACAAGGCACGCTGCTGATATTGCGCACCAAGAATGGCGAATGCCAGGTAATCAGAAAAGAAGGAGAGACCGAGTGCGTCAACACGGTAAAATACGGCTACGCATATAATCCGAACGAAAAAGACATTCGCCCATTCTATTTTACCCTCTTGCCTTTTGCCTCGGAATAAACGCTAGCCAGCCCTTCCCAATCTTTGACGGAAAGGGTTTCCGGCCGCTGTTCCGGCCGAATGCCTGCTGACAAAAGCAGGCTTTTTATTTTTTCTTTATCCAGATTAAGGTTTTTTGAGAGATTGTTAATCAGTTGTTTTCTTGGCGAAGAAAATCCGGCCCTAGCCAGCTTAAAGAATAGAAGAGCCTCTTTCCCATTCCGCCTTTTGGGTGTGATTCTAATAATAGCGCTATCAACCTTCGGTTTCGGCCAAAAAGAGTTTTTAGAAACAAAAAACAATATTTTCGGTTCGGCATAGTATTGTACCGAAAGGGCGAGAAGGTTCATCTGGGGCGGCTTTGAGGCAATGCGGACAGCAACTTCTTTTTGAAGCATTATTGTGATTTCTGCCGGCTGATTTTTTAGCTCCAAAAATTCTTTTATCAAAAAAGAAGTGAGATAATAAGGGATGTTGGCGACAATTTTGTAGGGCGTGCCGAGTTTTCTAAACACTTTGCCCCGGGCGCCTTTTTTTAATTCTTCCCGGACGTCGGCTTCCACTATCTCTATGTTCCGGAGGCCGGAGTTTTTTATTTCGGTTTTTAAAGCCTCGGCTAGAATCCGGTCTTTTTCTATGGCCACCAGCTGCCGGCATTGTTTTGCCAGGGCAAAAGTCAGGGCGCCCAGTCCCGGCCCGATCTCCAGCACCGCGTCGCCCTTGTTTATGCCGGCATTTTGCAGGATTTTTTTAACAATATTCTGGTCTTTCAGGAAGTTCTGTCCAAGGCTTTTTTTTGCCGAAAAACCGCCTAAAAAAGCGTTATTTTCAGCCCCGGAAGCCGCCTTTTTTTCGTGGAAAAAATGCTTGACATTGGCCATAGAAAGGGTAAAATTAAGACATTAAAATCAGCTGGAAACTTTTAAGGCTGATTTTAACCATTTATTATATTCTACAAGGCTTATTCTTAAAAAACCAACAATTTTATCGTCATTTTGGGATAAACTTTTAAAACCAAACTGGAAAGGATATTTTAAAACCCCTAAGGGCAAGTTTTTTTGTTTGCTTTTGGGGGCTTTTTTGTTTTGGCTAGCGTTGTCCATTTCACCCTTCGGCAGGCAGGAAAACAAGGTTTTTGCCAGCTTTCAGGATAACTTTATCAATATTGAGCCTAGATTGCAACCCAGTAATAGTTTGATTATAGGAGAGAACAGCATGGTTAGCCCGGTTGCCTCCCCTATTTTTATAAACCAGCAGAATCTGGGCACCTTCCTGGCGGACAACCAAAGCAGCGAACAAGGAACCGCGTTAATTAATTATACGGTGCAGAAAGGAGAAAGTTTGAGCACGATTGCCGAAAAATTTAATATCTCCGTGGAAACGATTTTGCTTGCGAACGAGCTATCAAGCAGCAAGATTATAGCAGGCCAGGAATTGGTTATTCTGCCGACCAGCGGATTAATACAC
>JAQUOQ010000031.1 GCA_028717005.1 Minisyncoccota bacterium | reverse complement strand
GCAGGATAAAATATCTTCAACCAATTCTCCGTGCGGATCAATCACGGCAACCCCCTCCCCCTTTTCTATGTCCTGCCTTAGCATTTCTTTTAATAGGCTTGATTTTCCCACGCTGGTCTGCCCGACGATGTAAAAATGCCTCCGGCGGTCATCCCGCGACGCGACATAAACATCTTTTTCGCCGCCCCTGTAAAGCGCTTTGCCGATTAAAACCGGGCCTGTTAGCGGAAGGTTTGCCGGCGGCTCCACTTCTTTTACTTTAGCCCAATTAATGTTCGGGCTTTCCATGTGCGGCAAAGGCACATGATAAATACTTGCCAGCTCCTCCAAATTAAGGAATATTTTCTGGCGCTCATCAAAATTGCGGAAAATAAAATCATAAATCGCCTTTCGGGCGCGCTTGCCTTTTATCCTTGCGGATAGAAAATTATTGTGCGGCGAAAAAAACTGGGCGAAACTCGATTCCATATTTTGTAAAATCTCTTCGGCTCGCGGCCTCTCTCCTGCCGAAGAAATAAGCCTGATGTTCGCCTCAAAAAAGGGTTTCCTTATTTTATTCCTTAAAATTTCAATAGTCTCGTCATCAACTTTTTTCTCTTTTATCTGCTCTTTGTCTTCCTTTTTCGGAGACGGAGAAAATAATCCGGAGAAAATCGACGACCAGCTTTGTTCAACCGAAGACACGGCTTCTTTAAGGTCTTTCCCTTCCGCGGTTATTTTCGAAATAATCGCTTCGCCGTTTTTCTTTACGTCCGTGACGGATGGGCGGATAACTATCTGGATGGCCGCGCCCTCGCTTGGAGAAATATTAGTCAAAGAATTCGTAATCGCTTCAAGAGGATCTGTTTCCAGATTTTTATAAGTATTCAGCGGAAAATAAATCGGTTTTTTAAGCCTTAGGCTGGCGACAGCAACATTCGCGTTGGGGTCGAAAATCGTATAATCATTAGGTATGCTTTCCACTATCGCCTCCGGATAAGCCCCTTCTATATATTTAGGCAGGGCGGGCGCGTAGGAATTAGGCACGCAAAAATAAAAAGAAATATCGCTTCCGCCCGATTCCGAAGCGATTTCCAAAACCGCCTTTGGCGGATCGCTGAAAATCTTTTTAATAAAATCGGTTTCCTTAAGGTAAAGAAAGTTGGAAAATATCTGCTCCATCCTGGCTATAAGCATTTTCGGGTCCCCTTTTTCGGCTTCATTTTTGGTGCCGTATTTCGGCAGTTTAACCGAAAAAAGCGACATCTCCATGCTATATTTCAAGCGCTTTGATTTTTTTTGCCTTAAAAAATAAAAAAAGACTATTACAGCCAAAAGCGCCGCTGCTCCGAATGCGATATAAAAAAATGGGCTTTGGGGAAAGAAAATCTCCATTTTTTAATTATTTTTTTGTTTAATGAGTTCGTCATGGAAACGATCCAGCAAACCGAAATCGCCGGATTGGTTAGCCATTTCCTGCGCCTCTTTAAGCGCGCTTTCTTCGCCGCTTTCCCTGGCTAGGTTCAGCAGATATTGGAGTTTATCCGAATTTTTTAAGTTTAATTCCGGTTTCGCTTCCCCTTCTTTTTCCGGCATTTCGCGGTTAACGGCCACGGGAGAAACCGGCGCTTCCATTGCCCCGCTTTCCCGCTTTTCCGGAATTTCTTTTTCCGGCAACGGCAATTCGTTTTTTGTTTCCGGAATGGGAATTATTTCGGGATTAAAATTTTTTTCGGAATTTTCCATAAAATTGTTGAGTTATTATATTGGCTTAATTATACCAAAAAAATATCCAAAGATAAACAAGCTCTCGCCCGCAAAGCTAAGCCCCCCAATGCCCCCGGCTTATGCTTCGGTTAATTTTATATTTTCCAAAATGCCCAGGCTAACGAAGGTAAAAAACAAATTGCTGCCCCCATAGCTTACGAGCGGCAACGGCAGGCCGATAACCGGCAACAACCCCAGATTCATGCCGACGTTTATCGCCATTTGGAAAAATATGGATATAGCCAGGCCAGAAGCGAATAAACGCGAAAAATTAGACCGCGCGCTTAGCGCTATCTTAAGTATCCGCCAAAACAATAGTATAAAAAGCGAAAGCAAAATCAGCGTGCCCACTAAGCCTGTTTCTTCCGCGATTGAAGCGAAAGCAAAATCAGTATGGGCTTCGGGCAAAAACCCGTATTGAGTTTGGGCGCCGTTGCCGATGCCCTGGCCAATAAGTCCGCCCGAACCAACGCTTATTTCCGACTGGTTTTGGCTCCACCCCTGGCCAAGCAAGTCTTCTTGCGGCGCGACAAAACTTAAAACCCGGTCTTTTTGGTAATCTTTAAGCAAAAATGACCATACTCCTCCCGCAACAACAATAAAAATAAGCGACATTACCAAAAAATCGCGGACCTTAATGCCGGAAACAAGCAAGATGCCGATCCAAATCGCAAGAACCACGGCCACTGAACCGAATTCCGGCTGGAAAAAAATCAAAATAACCGGAAGGGCAATATAAAAGCCGGATAAAAAAATATGTTTTAAATTATAAAGCTCGACATGCCGGACTGAAAAATATTTCGCCAATATAAGGATTAAAATCAGCTTCATCGGCTCAATCGGGTCAAAAGAAATCTGGCCGATTCTATACCATGATTTTATTCCCCTTATTTCCGGCGCGAACATAAAAACCCCTATTAAAAGGATTACGCAGACAAAATAAAAAACAAGCAGCAGGGCCGGGTTTTCCCGCAAATTCCTGTTATCAACAAGGCTGACGCCGAATAATGCCAGGATGGCGGCGATAAGGAAACCGGCCTGCCGGTTAAAAACGGAAAAATCGCCATTGGCCGAACCATAAAGAGAAACTATGCCGAAAATAGCGAGCAAAAGCGCGGCAAAAAAGAGCACCCAGTCGAATTTCTTAAAATGGTTTAAAAATCCAAGGCTCATATTGATTTAATAACACAAAAACCGGATTAGGGCGAGCGAATTTAATTACTTCTTCAACATTTTCAAAAATTCCTGTTCCCCGATTATTTTTACTCCAAGTTTTTTGGCTTTTTCATATTTTGATCCGGGATTTTCTCCGGCAACAACGTAGTCTGTATTCTTGGAAACCGATTCGGAAACTTCTCCTCCCAAACCGATTATGCGCTGCTTGGCGTCCTCCCGCTCCATTGATTTTAACGATCCCGTCAAAACAAATTTTTTGTTTGACAGTTTTGTCCCCTTTTTCGGCTCTTTAACATAAGACACCCCATTCGCTTCCAATTTTTCCAAGAATTTTACGTTTCGCGCGTCCCGGAACCATTCGTAAATTGATTTGGCGGCAACGGGCCCGACATCCCTTATCTGCTGCAAATCCTCCAGCGTCGCTTTTCTTATTGCTTCAAGCGAACCGTAATAATCGGCAACATCTTGCGCTGTCTTTTCGCCGATATTCCTAATCCCTAAAGCATAAATAAATCTCCCTAATGGCACGCTCTTTTTGGACTGGATATTTGCCACTATTTTTTTGGCCGATTTTTCCGCAAATCTCTCTAATGGCAATATGTCGCCTTCCTGCAATTCAAAAAGATCCGATGCGTCAGCAATCAATCCTTCTTCCAGGAAGCGATCCATAATTTTCGGTCCAATACCATCGATATCAAAAGCTCCGCGGGAGACAAAATGTTCCAGATAACGCCGCTTCCGGCTGAAGCAATCCGGATTCGGGCAATACCACGCCACTTCATCCGGAGCTTTAACCAATTTAGTCGGGCAATCCGGGCAGGTTTTCGGCATTTTAAATTTTTGCTCTTTGCCCGTCCGCAATTCCGGAAAAACTTTAATAATTTCCGGAATAACATCCCCGGCCCGGCCCACCACAACTGTGTCTCCAATTTTTAACTGAAGCCTCTCTATTTCTTGTTCGTTGTGCAAAGTGGCGCGGGTAATCGTTACTCCGCCAACTTCAACCGGCTTTAATATCGCTACCGGAGTCATCGCGCCGGTGCGCCCCACCTGCACAATTATATCTTCAACGATAGTAGTCGCTTGTTTCAACGGGAATTTCAGGGCCATTGCTCCTCTCGGCGCCTTGCCCACAACTCCCAATTCTTTAAAAATGCTGCTTTCATTAATCATAACAACCACTCCGTCTATTTCGTAAGGAAGTTTTTCCCGATTTTTCTGCCAATAAGCATAATAATCAAAAACTTGATCCATGTTTTTGCACAAACGGTTGTATTTATTGTTCGTCTTAAAACCAAGCGCTTTTAATATCAGGTGTTCGTGCTCGTGGGTTTTCTGTCCGAAATCGGTTATTAGCGAATATGTGTTTGAATCAAGATTTCTCTCCGCGGTAATTCGCGGATCTAATTGCCTTATGGATCCGGCTGCCAAATTCCTCGGATTGGCATACGGGGGCAAGCCTTGTTTTTCCCTTTGTTTGTTCGTCTTTAAAAATTCTTTTTTGGTAATAATCGCCTCACCCCTGACAACAACCTCTTTAAGCCCTTTTATTTTTACCGCTTTTGCCGATTCTGCAAGGCCGATTTCATTAAGCTCCTTTATTGCTTCGGCTTCAGTCCGCAATTTTAGCGGAATAGCTTCGATTGTCCTGATGTTTTGAGTGACGTTTTCCCCTGTTTTGCCGTCACCTCTCGTCGCGCCTACGGCCAAAACGCCGGAACGGTAAACCAATTCTATCGCCAATCCGTCCAGCTTCGGCTCGCAATAATAATCTATTTTTTTTGCTTCGCTTTGCGAAATAATTTTTCTGTTCCGCTCTTCCCAATCGTCCATATCTTCCCGGGAGAAAGCATCGTAAAACGACATCATCATCTGGGGATGCCGAAATTTCTCAAAAGCAGCCAAGGATTCGCCGCCGATCCTTTGTGTCGGCGAATCCGGAGTTATCAAATCCGGGTACTGATTTTCCAAATCAAAAAGTTCCTTCTTAAAGGAATCTAAGGCGCTTTCGGAGATTTCCTGCTTATCTAAAACGTGATAAAGATACCGATGATAATTAATAAGCTCTCTTAATTTCGCTATTCTTTGCTTTGCCTCCTCTTTATTCATACCGATTTAATAGGTTATAACAATCTTTCTTGCGGCGCTGGAAAAAGTGCCGGTTGAAGTTACGGTCGAGCCTGTCTCCTGGCAATCTGCGGTTATTGTAACATTATAAATATAAGTCGGGCTATTATAAACGCTTCCGCCGGTAATATTATCGCAAAGGCCCTGTTTGCGAATTTGGTACAAAGCTTCTTCTACGCCGGTATCGGCGCAATGGAACGCTTTTACGGAATCCGCCCAGCCGCTGCTTGTTTTTATTGACCCCACAACCATAGACGAAACGCTTAAAGAAACACCCATAAGCACGGCTATCATAATAGTCACCATAAATAATGCCTGGCCCGACTGGCTTTTTTTATTTATTTTGCTTATTTTCATTATTATTGAATATTAAGGTTCCTCTGCGAGGCTGTTGTTTGCAGCTTTATTGTTGGAACAGGGCTAACTCTTTTGCTTGTAGATTGGGCGTCAATCATTATAGTTACCCGGGGTTGGCTAACATTTACCGTATCGCCAACAACATTAAGGCTTAATTCATTTACTTTAACCTTTGAAGAAGTCATATTAATTGCTGCGCCAAAATTATCATCAGTTTGGTCTGTTGATTGCTTAAATTGGATTATATTCCCGGAAATAGAAAATTGCATGCATTTATAGCCCGGGATTGCGGCGGTATAATCATAGCCTAAAAAATTAATTGATATTTTTTCGCTGTCTCCGCCATAATTGCTATTTGGCGTACCAGTGCAACCGCCCGTGGTATCTATATCGGCCATACGCAAAGCCCGGTGCATATATTCCATAACATAGCCTGTTTGGGCGGCCAATTCCTGGTTTTGCAAAATAGCTGCCTGCGAATTCATTGCTGATGTAAAAAGAGTAACTAAAGACACGGACAAAATGCCGAATATTGCCATAGAAACGAGCATTTCAACTAAGGTCAGGCCGCTGTTGTTTCCTTTAATTTTTCTTTTAAAATTAATCATTTTTATTTCCAGTCATAAAGATCTTCTTTTATTGAAGTCTGGTGGCTTGCCCAAAACATATTAACTACTATATGCAGTTCGTTAGCGACGCTTGTATCTATGCAAATTTGCCTCCTAAAAGGGGTTTTTGTGTCATTAGCGCCGGAAACGTATCTATAAAAACCCGTCCCGTTTTCGATGTAAAGGTAGTGGCCGTTAGTAGGCCAATCGGCATAGGAAACTAAGGCTGTATCATCAAATTCTGCTTCGCACCCGACTGTACCAGTACAATTACAAGCGGTCAGGCCTGTGTCCCAAGCTGCTCCGTTTACCCAGTTTGCGTCCCTGATATTTCTTACAATTTCCACGCCTTCTTGCCCCAGCATTGAAGCAACAAAATTTTCTCTAGCCTGCTTGTTCTGCTGGCTATATTTCGTAATCCCTGCGTAAGCCCCGAGCAGAGCGATAGAAATCAAAAAACAGGCAACCAGCATTTCTATTAGTGTGAAACTTTTCGCTACTTTTTGTGTAAATCTTTTCTTCATATTACTCAACGATATCCACCCGGCCGATATTATTTATTTTTACGGTTTTAATTTTTCCCGTACATGTTGTGTTGTCATCCAGCGACAAAATAATGCTGGCATCGTCACCAGTAGAACTTGCGGCAGCCACGCCTATATAGACTGCCGGCGCGGGCGGCCTGTAAGCAACGCTTAAATTATTTGCGCTCGAACCATCATCTATTAAATTACAAATTTTTACTCCCCTCTCAATAGTTATCGTTTCAAGAACTTCGTCGCCGGGCGGAGGAATATACAAATAATCGCCGTGCGTGTCTTTATAAATTAGATATTTATGTTCGTTTCCGGCAGTCTTATTAAAATAAATGCCTACCGCCTTGGTTAATGCTCCGGATTGGCCGGAAATAGCCATTTCCCCCGTACGTCGCAGATCCAGCTGTAATTTTTGCGCCGCCCGCTCCAATGCCTGGCTGTTATTCCCTGTGTTATAATTGCCGAAAACAATTGCCGAAAGTATAACTATTATGGCAATACTAGTCATTAACTCAATCATTGTAAGCCCATTTTCGTCTCTTAAAATTTTTTTGAAACCTGCTTTCATCTTAAGCTTAAAGAAAAATACCAATTTATTATTTCTTGCCCGTAAAAAAACGCGATAAATGTGCTTATAATAAGGAATGGGCCGAACGGGATGGCCGATTTCATTTTCTTCTTTTTTAGGGCTATCAATATTAGCCCTATTATAGCACCCAATAAAAAAGAAACAAAGAGAGCGACAAAAATATTAGGCAGGCCGAGCACAAGGCCCAAAAGAAAGGCCAGTTTAACGTCGCCGAAACCGATGGCTTTGCCTTTGGAGAAAAACCAAATCAAAAAAAAGAATATCGCTGCCCCCAATCCGGCAGCAAAAAAATCAATTAAATCTTTTGTTGTGTAAAAATTTTGCGAAAAGGCGAAAACTATCCAAATTACGGAAATAATAATCCCAGAAAAAGTAACGCTATCGGGTATAATATAATGCTTAAGGTCAAAAACAAAAGCAACTATTAAAATGGCGGTTATCGCCCACAAGAACAAAACATAATAAAAATTAAAATCAAATCCCTGGAGAATGTTAACGCCTAAAAAATTGTAAATCGCGACAAAAATCAGCGCTGTCGCCAATTCAACAAGCGGATATTGCAGAGATATCTTTTTTTTGCAATAGCGGCACTTGCCCATAAGCAAAACATAGCTAAGCACTGGCACTAAATCGTACCACGCAAGCGCATGCTTGCAATTCGGACAATACGACCGCCCGCTCATAAAGCTTTGATTTTTATAAATCCGCCAGATAACGCAGTTTAAAAAGCTGCCGATTATCAATCCGAAAATAAAAACGAAGATCAAGTAAATTAACATAAAGTAATTCTAACATTTTTGCAAAAAAATAAAACCCCCGATATGGGGGTTTTGAAATTTTTGAAAAATTAATCACCGGTGGCGCAAGTGCAATCAGTATCGTCGCAACCAGTGAGTGGTCCTGCGTATCCGGTAGAGTCCACACACCAAGATCCGCTAACGTTAAGCGCTTTTTGGATGCAATATTTTCCCGAGCTTCCGGTAACTATATTCACAGCCAAAGCTCCTGATCCCTGAAGCTGGATATCATCACATAATTTATCGCCGTCTGAGCCAGTCGCCAAAAAAGTACTCGCTACATCACACGCAACGCCATCGTTAGTAGTACTGCCATAAGAATCATTGGAGGATTTATATAATTCTGCTGTAGCTCTCATCTGATCCAATTCTGCCTTAATTTTTGCATCCTTGGCCGAGTTCTGGGCGCCGCTCATTGATACGATAATCAAGCCGGACAAAATGCCGATAATGGCGATTACCACCAACAGCTCAATCAAAGTAAAACCTTTTTTATTATCGAAATTCATTT
>JAQUOQ010000030.1 GCA_028717005.1 Minisyncoccota bacterium | reverse complement strand
ACGCCTGCCGATAAACCTTTTTACGGCCGAGATTGTGTTTTTTGGATTGGTGATGGCTTGGCGCTGGGCCAATACGCCCACAACCCTTTCCCCTCCTTTTGTCTGCGCCACAACCGAGGGCGTAAGGATTGATCCTTCCCTGTTTTCAATTGCCTTCGGTTCACCGTTTACTATTGAGGCCGCTTTTGTGATAGCGGTTCCCAAATCTATGCCCAAAATTTTTGTTGCCATAATAAATATTTTTATTTTTACCAGCTAATTTTATTAAATTAGCAGTTAAATGTCAAGAGTGCTAATTAAAGCAGCCGCGAAGGGAGGTCGTTTTAAATTTTGGCCGCTTACTCTTCGGCAGTTTTTGTTATCTTTACTTTCGCCGGTCTTAATATTTTTCCGTTAAGCCTGTATCCTTTTTCCAGCTCTTCCGCTACGATGCCTGCCTCTTCGCCGTTATTAACGCTTGCCACGGCTTCCTCAAGCATAGGATCGAATTTTTTTCCGACGCAGCTTATTTCTTCCGCGCCCATCAGTCGGATTAAATCCGAAAGCTGTTTTTTAATCATCAGCAAGCCCTTTATATTTTCATCGTTTTTTTTGTCTTGCGGAATGGATTTTTCCGCCCGTTCGAAATTATCAAGGATGGGCAATAATTTCAGCAGGAAATCTTCTTTGGCCGAAACAAGAATATCTTCCAGCCGTTCCAATTCCCTGTTTTTGTAATTTATAAAATCAGCTTTTTCCCTTTGCCATCCGGCAAAATATTCTTGCCTTTCTTTTTCCAGTTTCTGTAATAAATCATTCGGCTGTCCCGCCGCTTCTTCCGGCGCTGCTTTGTTTTGTTTTTCTTTATCGTCAATCATATTATAAATTTTCATTCAAAGCTTTGTTTAAGCGCTGTATCAAATTTATGTTCCGGCCATAATCCATTCTCCGCGGCCCCAAAATTGACACGAATATTTTTTCTTCCGGCGCCAGCTGGCAGGTCGAGCAGATCAGGCTCATGTTTCGTATTTTCGGCAAAGCTATTTCCCGGCCGATATACACATTCATCCCTTCGGTGTTTATTTTTTTTATTTTTTCCTCAAAATTATCCACAAAATCAATAAGGCCGGTGATAAAGCTCCGGTCAAAAAATTCCGGTTCGTTCACAAGCTCGTCCCACCCCTCTTTCAGCGAAATTCGGTTATTTAAAAAATGGATAATTGCCAGACTGGAAGAAGTTTCCGCCAATAGTTTGGCGAGGCCCGAAGCGAATTTAAGCCGGTCTTCAAAATCTTTTTTTATCAAATTTTCTATTTCTTGTTCTATTGCCGTTTCTTTTTCCTTTTCTTTTTCTTCCAAAATCTGGTTTACGAAATGGCGGTAGGCCTTGTCCGTGGGTATTCTGCCCGCGGAGGTGTGGGGCTGTTCCAGGAAGCCGCCCCTGAGCAAAATATTCATTTCTATTCTTATGGCGGATGGACAAAGCCCAAAGTCATGCCTTTTAGCCAAAAAATCAGAACTTACCGGTTCGGCTGTTTTTACGTGCTCTTTTATGAGCGTTTTCAATATTTGGCTTTGTCTCTCCGTTAACATCATTATTGAAATTATAACAACAATATTTTTAGCAGTCAAGCCGAGTAATTGCCAATTTGCGGCATTTTCTTGTGCCGCTAGAATGTTAAAGGGTTGATTTTTACAGCCAATTCTTGGTGATCGGCTTCAGGCTTTCGTCGAGCTCGTAAACAAGAGGTTTGCCCAAAGGTATTTCCACTTTGGCGATTTCTTCGCCGGATAAGTTTTCGATATTTTTTATCAATGCCCGGATGCTGTTGCCGTGCGCGGAAATGAGGATTTTTTTATTCGCCATGATTTCGGGAACTATTTTGCCGCGCCAATAAGGCATCACTCTCGCTTCGGTATCTTTAAGGCTTTCGGTTAAAGGCAGTTCGTTTTCTTTCAGATCGGCATATAGCGGGTCGTTGCCCGGATATCTTTCGTCCGTTTTTTCCAGAGCCGGAGGCTGAATATCGTAACTGCGCCTCCACTCAAGAAATTTTTTCTCGCCGTATTTGTTTTTTATATCATTTTTGTTCATTCCTTGCAGGGCGCCGTAGTGCCGTTCGTTCAGCCGCCAGGATTTTTCTATCGGGATAATAACGCCCATTTCTTTTAAAATTATATCCAAAGTTTCTTCCGCTCTTTTTAAGACAGACGCAAAAGCCAAATCAAAAGAAAAATTTTCTTTTAAGGTTTGTCCGGCCTCTTTTGCTTGCTGCCGGCCCAAATCGGATAATTCCACGTCCGTCCAGCCGGTAAAAATATTTTCTTTGTTCCACACGCTTTCCCCGTGCCTTACGATTACTATTTTATACATTGCTTTTAGCTATTTAGTGTTTGTCCGGTAGTTTGGCTACCAAACAGGTTTTGTTTTTTTTATGTTTTGTATGGGCTTATTATACCAATTTTGCCGATTTTCTCAATGTTTGGGGGTGAGGTCCCCAAACATTGCGGGATGAACAGGGATAATATAAGATTAAGATATGAGGGATTTAAAACAATTGGTTGCGTATCTTGTAAAAAACGGATACTTAAAAACAAACAATATTATCAAGGCTTTTGAAAAAATAGACCGCAAGGATTTTGTTTTGCCGGAATACCAGAGCGAAACTTATGACGATTATCCCCTGCCCATAGGTTTTGGGCAAACCATTTCCCAGCCGTCCACTGTTGCTTTTATGATTGAATTGCTGCGTCCCAAAAAGGGCGACAATATTTTGGATGTCGGTTCTGGTTCCGGCTGGACGACCGCGCTATTGGCGGAAATCTCTGGAGGCAGCGGCATAGTATGGGGAGTGGAATTAATGCCGCAACTGGCGGAATTCGGGCGAGGCAACCTTAAAAAATACGGATTTAAAAACGCGGAAATAATTTTAGCCGATGGGAAATTAGGCTTGCCGGCCAAAGCCCCTTTTGACAAAATTTTGGTTTCCGCTTTTGCTTATGATTTGCCCCAGTACCTGGTTCAGCAATTAAAGCCGGGCGGAACGATAGTTTTGCCCATCGGCAGTTCTGTCTGGAAAATTGATAAAAACAAAAAGGGAATAATAAAACAGGAATTCGAAGGATATGCGTTCGTGCCGTTAAAATAAAAAACAGGACATTTGTCCTTTTTATCTTAAAATTATTTTCAATAATTTTAAGGAGAACGCGGGTTTTCCTTGTTCTTTTGCATTCCTCAATTTTTTATTCAAATTGATTTTTGCAATTTCCCATTTAGTCAGTCTTCGTCCCAGTACTTTGTTGGCTATGGTCTCACAGGCAGCCATGTCGCCCATTGAGGTTAATTCCTGGAGACATCTCACCGCTTCTTCTGTGCGGACTTTAGAGCCGTTTTCAATATCTCCAACGATTTTGAATAGCACGTCTTCGTAATCAGCGCTGATTTGCATACGGGCAACCCTCCAAGGTGCTGAATTTATTATAGCACCAATCTGTCCAGACGGTAAATTATTTAAATAAGCGAAGGGAATTAAATATTGGTATGAAATCGGTCGTGAAATTGTAGGCCGCGGCGCCGGTGGGATCTAAAACAGCGATGCCTACCAAAACAAAACCGACTATATTTATTCCCGCCCAGATAGCCATGTCTTGCTTTATAACATTCATTGTTCGCCGGCCTAGTTTTATCAATTCCGGGATTTGCGAGAGATCGTCTTTCATTATGGCGATATCAGCGGATTCTATGGCTGCATCCGATCCGATGGCACCCATTGCAATGCCAATATCGGCCAAGGCTAGGCAAGGGGCATCGTTTACTCCGTCTCCCACCATTGCCACTTTATACTTTTTGTTAATGTATTTTTTAAGATAATCGGTTTTTTGTTCCGGCAGTAAATTGGCGTGATATTCGTGAATGCCTAATTCTTTTGCTATTTTTTGGGCAGCTTTTTCGTTATCGCCAGTCAGCATTACAATTTTTTCAATGCCGCTTTCTTTTAGTTTGGCGATAGTATCTTTAATATTCGGACGCAAAGCATCGCCTAAAATTATAGCCCCGATAATTTTTTTGCCCTTACTTACAAGAGTTGCATTGTATCCTTGATTTATTTCTTCTGTGATTTGTTTAAGTTGGCTGGCCGTAGTTTCAATTTTCGATTCTTCAAAAAACGAAAGGCTTCCTACCATTATTTTTTCCTTTTCATAGCGTGCGGTCATGCCCTTGCCGGGGCGTTCTTCAAACTCCTGCGGTCCCTTAAATATTATTTTTTTATCCAATACGCACGAGTTTATCGCGTGAGCTATCGGATGATGGGAGAAAGAGCAAAGCGCTCCGGCTATTTCTAATATTTTTTCGGGCAATTCGTTGTTAAAAGTCAATATTTTCTCTACTGTTAATTTTCCTTGAGTGAGTGTGCCGGTTTTGTCAAAAATTATTATTTTTAATTTAGACAAGTTTTCTATAAAATTTCCGCCCTTAATTATGGCTCCGCGCCTGGCGCTGTTAGTTATTGCCGCAGTTAGGGCCATTGGAACGGCTATAGCCACATCGTCGGCGCAGCTTACCAGAAGAAGCGCTAATACAAAATTAACATCGCGTGAAAATAAATAAATTATTGCCGAACCTAAAATGGTGGCGCCAATGTACCATTTGCTGAACTTGTCGCTGATAGTCTCTATTTCCGCTTTGTTGGCTTGGGATTTTTCCACAAGGCTGATGATTTTTTCAAAAGCCGTATCTTTGCCTATTTTTTCTGCTTTAATCACGATGTTTCCGCTGATTACAACAGTGGAACTCAAAACTCTGTCTTTTTCCTTTTTAAAAACGGGGACAGATTCGCCGGTTAAAGAGGATTGGTCGATTGTTGCTTCGCCTGCTATTACCGATCCGTCTATCGGCACTTTTTCCCCGATGCCTACGATTACCCTATCCCCCGCCTTAATCTGCTCCAGCGGCACTTCTATTGCTTTACCGTTTCTTTCCACAACGGCCTTGTTTGGCTTCAATTTCATTAAGGTTTGTATCGCGCTCCGCGACTTTAGTTCGGCATAATTAGCAAAAATTCTTGCCGAAGTAATCATCAGGTTTATAAATACAATCGAAAACCACTCTTTCTCTATAAGGGAAATTATAAGGGCAATGCTCGCCAGCAAATCTATCGAAGCCCTCTTTTTTATTATCGCTTTTACTGCATTTAAAAATACGGGAATTGTGGCAATACTTCCCGTAAATATAAGAATATTTTTGTTTATTTCCTCGGGCAGAAGATTCAGTTGGCCGATGACCAAAGCCGCAATTAAAGCGATAAAAAGTACGCCATCGAAATTTAAAAAAGAATCTTTTTTGGAGAGAGTCATTATATTTGGATCTTAGAAAACAAATAGGCACCCAATGCGTTTAAAACTACTATTATTACCGCTAAAACGATAAAGTCGGTAGTCAGGCTGATTTGCGCGAGTCCGGCCAAAGTGCCGCGCAGCCCGTCCACACCGTAAGTTAAAGGATTTATCCTGGTTATGACATCAATGGCTTTCGGCAAACCTTGCAGCGGGAAAAGCGCTCCCGAGAGGAAAAAAATCGGCATTACCAAAAAGTTCATTATTAATTGGAAACCCTGCATGTCTTCCAGGAGCGACGCAATCGCGGTGCCCAAAGCGGTAAAAAGCAAGGCAACCATAAACATAAAAACCAAAGATAAAAGCAAGAGCGAGTAATTATGGATGGTGAATCCGAAAAATAAAGAAATTAAAAGCACGATCGCACCCTGAAGCACGGCAACCGTAGCTCCGCCCAAAGAACGGCCAATCATAATTTCAAAACGAGAAACCGGAGCAACCAGCGTTTCTTTCAAAAATCCGAATTGCCTGTCCCAGATTATTTCTATTCCCGAGAATAGCGCTGTAAAAAGTATGCTCATTGCCACAATGCCCGGAACCAAAAATTCCAAATAATTACCCTGGCCGGCTTGTTGAAAAACCGATCCAAATCCGTAACCCAAGGCGAGCATAAAAAGCAAAGGCTGGCCCAGCGAGCCTATGATTCTGGAAGGAGACCGAAAATATTTTTTAACCTGCCTTAGCCAAAGTATATATATTGTTTTCATATGTTTAATTTCTGCCCCGGAATTTTGCCGCCCAGCCTTCTTTGCCCTCTTCCCTTATTGCTTTGCCGGTCAGGGCAAGGAAAGCGTCTTCAAGCGAATTGGTTTTTGTTTTTTCTTCCAATTCTTTTGCGGTTCCCTGGATAATAATTTTGCCGTGGTCGATGATAGCCACTTCGTCGGCAACTCTTTCCGCCTCCTCCATATAGTGGGTTGAAAAAAATACAGTGATGCCCTCTTTTTCGTTCAAGTCGTGGATATAATTCCAGATATGGTTTCTGGTCTGCGGATCCAGCCCCAATGTCGGTTCGTCCAAAAATATTATTTTTGGATGATGCAAAAGGCCTCTCGCTATTTCGAGCCTTCTTTTCATTCCGCCGGAAAAGTCTTTCACCTGGGTATTCCGTTTTTCCCAAAGTTCCACCAGTTCCAATAATTGCCTGGTTCTTTCGTTCAACAATTTATTCGGCACACCGTACATTACCCCGTGGATTTCCATATTTTCCTTAGCAGTAAGATCTTCGTCCAGGCTGGGGTCCTGGAAGACGATACCGAAAGAATGCCGCGTGTCGTCCTGCTCGGTTACCGGATTAAAGCCGTTTACTTTTATTTCCCCGCTAGTTGGCCTTAATAGCGTGGTTAGCATTTTTATTGTGGTGGTTTTGCCTGCTCCGTTCGGCCCAAGAAAAGCGAAAATCTCCCCTTGTCTAACATTAAAAGTAACGTTATCAACGGCCCGAACGTCTTTAAAATCTTTTACTAAATTTTTAACCTCTATTATATTTTCCATTTTTGATGGTTTTATTTCGATTCTTTTTAAATCATATCATTTCCGCGGAGCAAAAAAAAGACCGCTAGCGATCTTTTTTTATTGGAAGGATTATTGGCCGGGCTGCACCGCGCAATCGTTGTAAGTAGTCTGGTTGTTTTCGTCCAAAGAAGCGGTGTCTCCCACATTCCAAAAAACAATTGATTCGTCCGTGTTCGCATAGCGGGCGCCGGAGCCGGAAACTGTCCGCATAAGGTTTAGATTTCTGCCGTCGCTAAGAGTCAAGTGGACCGAGTCGTCCATAAATATCGCCAGAATCGTTTTGTTGTTGGCGCAAGCAAAATTAGCGGAAGCGATTACTCCTTCGTTATTGGTCGAGTTTTGTTTCAAGGCTGCGCAATTTTCATATTTCATGCCGGACAAAAAAGCGATTAAAAAAAAGCTGGCAAAAAAAATTATAAATACTATTAAACACATAACTTTGCCCAATCCTGTTTTCATATTTTAAGTTTAGTTAGTTTGTTATTAATATAATTATACTTAGTAAACAATTCGCAGTCAAATTAAATTTTATTTTATTTTTCGGCGGCGGGATTCGGCATTCCTCACCCTCTCTTCATTCATGCCGAAATGATGCGCGATTTCGTGCCAGACAGTTTCTTTTACGATTTTTTTGATTTCCTCCTCCGAATTGGCGAATTCTTCGATCGGTTTTTTAAATATGGTTATCTTATCCGGCAGAACCTGGCTGTATCCCCAGCGGCTGGTCTTAGGTATGCCTTCGTACAAGCCGAAAAGAACATAGTTGTTTCTAATTTTCAATTTTTTCAGCTGGGCGGCCGTCGGATTATCCTCAATAACAATATCCACATTATCCAGTTTTTCCAAAAATTCCTTCGGGATGGCCTCAATTCCCTCCCGCACCAATTTTTCAAAATTTTCCAATGTCATAGTTGTATGATAACAAAAAACAACCGATTAGTCAGGTTTGCGATTAAAATAAAAAAGAGGAGCTTTAGTGCTCCGCTTTTTCGAGAGAAAATTTGCTGTAGATAATCAGCAAGAATCGCGACAGAAAGGTTGGATTTTGAAGCAAGAGAGTCCTGCGGTTTAAAATAAATCCTTCTTCGCGCAAATAGACGCTGTCACCTGTCAGTCCCATAAATTTTTCGTTGATGATAGCAACGCGCAATTGCCCAGCATCTTTTTTAACAGGCAGAACAGAAGCGATCAGATTGCCATCGCTGTCCAGAATGTCGGTCGGGCTCGTGATTTCTTCCCATGCTCCCTCATCTTTTTCATAGTAAAACGGCATAATTACCTCCTTAAAGTGCAAGTTTTGCTGAGTTGATTATAATACGCTTTTATGTATAAGGCAAAAATAAAAAATCCCTGCTGGTTGTTTATCCAATAGAATTTTGATAGGTTAGTTTGCTGCGGGACTTGGATTCGAACCAAGATTAACGGCTTCAAAGGCCGCGGTCCTACCATTAGACGATCCCGCAATTAATTTTCTTCCATTGCTTCTATTAAAGCCAATTCCAATGGAAGCTGTTGTATTGAAGAATATTTTCCTTTGCTCTCGGCGTCGAGCATAAACGTTAAAAGATTTTTCAGATATTTTTCGCCAAATCCGTCCGCCTGTTCAAGCATTTTTTTGATTACTTCGGTTGTTTCGCCGGGCATAATCGATTCGTTCAGCCCCGGATCGATTTTAAGAATAAGCAGTTTTCTTAGATATTCAACCATTGATTTGGTAAATTCCTGGATATCCAGCCCTTTTTCCAGATTATCGTTTACGAATTTCAGAACATTCGCCTTGTCTTTTTTTACAAGCAGGTCGGTTATTTCCGATAATAGCGGAAAATCAACCAGGCCGAATAGCGCCTTAACATCGTCTGTTTTTATTTTTTGGCCGGAGAAAAAATTAATTACCTGGTTTAGTTTTGCTTCCGCGTCCCTCATCGACCCTTCGGATGAGGCGACGATTGTCGACAAAGCTTCTTTCTCTATATCTATCTTTTCTTTTTCGCAGATGCCGGTTAGCTTGTCCATCATATCTTTAAACGGCAGTTTGTGGAATTCAAATTTTTGGCATCGGGAAGCGATCGTCGGTATCATTTTGTGGGCTTCGGTCGTGGCTAAAATAAAAACAGCGTAGCTTGGCGGCTCTTCCAGCATTTTTAAAAGGGCATTCGCCGCGTCTTTCGAG
>JAQUOQ010000029.1 GCA_028717005.1 Minisyncoccota bacterium | reverse complement strand
TCCGTCGGGCCCGCAAAACTTAACATAAAGCATAATAATTTTCTGAAGGCCGGACTCGAACCGAGGAAGGGGTCGGGAAATGATTCTCAAAAAAATATGAAAAAAAATCTGTTAATACTATTTTTAATCATTCTCGTATTAGTTGCCGGATTTCTTTGGTATTTTTTTTATTTAAAACCATTGCAGAATAATTCCGCTAATAATCTTCCAGAGCCGGAAGGGGAAATTTCCATACTTGGCAATCCGCAATTAGACAAGGCGGTTACCGATTATTTGTTGTCGCAGGAATATTTTTCCTGGAAAACGGCGGATAACAGCAGGAACTTTTGCGTTTTTGCCAACCTAAACCCGGAGAGTGATTTATTCCCTTTGTATTTATGGGTTCGTTGCGGTGAATTTGCAGTTGAGAACGGAGAGCTTAAGGAATTAAGCGGCACGTCTCTGCCGATCAAAATAGATTATCCCAATGAATTGTCTTATTACGATATCAGCAAATTTTTATACACTGCTCCTCGGGACGGCACTTTTAACGGATCCGACATCGAGAAAATTTTTCCGGAAAATGTCCGGCAATATATGAGCAGCATGGATAAAGAATTTCTAAACGAAAAAATCAAAGACGTTGCAAAGGAATCTTTCGGCCTTTAAAATATTAACTCGATAATAGTTTACTCCGCCGAGATTAGCGAAGCCGGCCCCCATAGCTCAATGGATAGAGCGCAGGCCTCCGAAGCCTGAAATTCCCGTTCAACTCGGGATGGGGGCACTTTTTTGTTTATCGCGGATTTTGTCCGGCCTTGCGCCGCTCTTTAAAGAATTGGTAAGCCGGCGGAATAAATGAAATAAAAACTATCAGTATAACGATAACTGAAAGATAATTTTCTATGCCGGGGAAAATTGCGGTGAGGAAATAGCCGGCGAAAACAAACAAGATAGTCCACAATAACCCTCCGACGACATTGAATAACAGGAATTTTTTGTATTCCATTTTTCCGATACCGGCCACGATTGGCGCAAAAGTGCGGATAACCGGCATGAATCTGGCAGCGATAATAGTTAAGCTGCCATATTTTTGGTAAAAATCATGAGCTTCGGTTAGATGCCGCTTATGGAAAAAAAATGAATCTTCGCGGCTAAATAATTTTGGCCCGGTTTTTAATCCAAGCAAATATCCGGTAGAATCGCCCAAAACCGCGGCAATAAAAATGATCAGTGCGGCTGCCCAAACATTCAAATACCCTTGCGACGCTAAAACGCCGGCGGCAAAAAGCAGGCTGTCGCCAGGCAGGAAAAATCCGACTGGCAATCCGGTTTCAACAAAGATTATGGCAAAAACGCCCAAATAACCGGCAGCTTCAATTATATTAACAATAAATTCTGCGCCAAACATGATATAAGTTTACCATGTGGAAAAGATTGCCGCAAGCCGCAAGAAGCCTTATAAATAGGGCTTTGGAGACACCTTTTGGTTGTTGCTTTTTGTGCGGGTTTAGTGTAAAATAGAATAGTAAATATTTAAACATAAATGGACTTCCAAGAACTGAAAGAGAACATTAATAAAGAGCTCGAAACAGTCAAAAACTCACGCCAATTGAGGGATTTTGCCAATGCTTATTTGGGCAAAAAAGGCAAAATAAGGGAGCTTTTTTCGGAACTGAAAGACCTGCCGATAGACGAGAAAAAAACTCTGGGCGAAGAAATAAATAATTTTTCGGAAAATATCCGGATGCAAGTTAAGGAATTGGAGGAAAATCTTAAAAAACAAGAGCGCCAGTTCGCGGAAAACCGCGAAAAAATAAATCTGGCTTTGCCCGGGGAAAAAATAGAAACCGGACATATCCATCCCTTAACTATAGTGCGGCGCGAAATCGAGAACATTTTTGAGCTGATGGGTTTTTCCGTTGTGGACGGGCCGGAAGTTGAGGACGAGTGGCATAATTTTGATTCCTTAAATATTCCCGAAGGGCATCCGGCGCGGGACGCACTGTCGCTTGGAAAAACACTATATCTGGAAACCGGCGAGGTTTTGCGCACACAAACATCTTCTTCCCAAACCCGATATATGAAAAAGATTAAACCGCCGATACGGATAATCATTCCCGGGAAGGTTTACCGTTATGAAAATACCGATGCTTCCCATGAAATAAATTTTTACCAAATAGAGGGCTTGCTCGTGGATAAAAACGTTTCCGTGGCCAACTTAAAGGCGGTGCTTGAAACGTTTTTAAAAGAATTTTTCAAAAAAGACGTGGAAATCAGGCTGCGGCCGAGTTATTTTCCTTTTACCGAGCCGAGTTTTGAAATTGATATGAGCTGCGCTGTTTGCGCGGGCAAAGGATGCCCGGCTTGTAAGCGGGGCGGATGGGTGGAGCTTTTAGGCGCCGGAATCGTCCATCCGAATGTAATCCAAAACGGGGGACTGGATCCAAAAAAATGGAAAGGCTTTGCTTTCGGCATGTCTTTGGACAGGCTCACGATGATGAAATACAAAATAGACGATATTCGCTGGTTCCACGGCGGAGACATGAAATTCTTAAAACAATTCTAAAATAAATTAAAATGACGGTCTCTTATAACTGGCTCAAAACTTTTTTTGATAAACCATTGCCCGAACCCAAGAAATTGGCGCATCTTTTGACAATGCATTGTTTTGAGAACGAAAGCCTCGTAAAAAAAGGCAACGACTGGATTTTCGGCATTGATGTTTTGCCGGATCGGGCAGGAGACGGTTTTTCGTATACGGGAATTGCACGGGAATGCGCAGCCGTTTTGAACCGCAAAATTGTTTTGCCGTTGATTAAAATAAAAGAGGACAAAAAACTAAAAACAGCCAGCCTTATTTCCGTTGAAATTAAAAATAAAACAGGCTGCTTGAGATACGCGAGCCGCGTTTTAACCGACGTGAAGCTTGCTCCGTCTCCGAAATGGCTCCAAGAAAGGCTTCTGGCTTCCGGTTTGTTCCCGATTAATAACGTGGTAGACGCGACAAATTACATCATGTTGGAAACCGGCCAGCCTCTTCACGCTTTTGATTACGACAAAATCGGAGAAAACAAAAAAATAATCGTCAGGAATGCCAAACCGAACGAAAAAATAACCACGATAAACGGCCGGGAATACAAACTTGATCCCGCGATGCTTGTTATTAGTGGCGAAGACAAAGCTTTGGCAATAGCCGGCATTAAAGGCGGCCAGGCTGCCGAAATAAGCGGCAAAACAAAAACTATTGTCCTTGAAGCAGCTAATTTTAACGCTAAGCTTATAAGCCAGACAGCCAGGAAGCTTAATCTGATGACTGACGCATCGGCCCGCTTCAGCCATAACATCGATCCGAATCTGGTCGATACAGCGATAAACCGGGTTGTTTCCTTGCTGCAGGAAATAGCCGGCGCAAAGGCAGCCGCAGGACTGGTTGATATTTATCCGAAAAAATCACTGCCAAGAAAAATAAAATTAGAAATAAAAGAAGTTGGGCGAATAATCGGAATTGATATTCCGGCCGGAGAATTGGTTTCTATTTTTGGCCGGCTAGGGATAAAAATCTTGGCAAAAACAAAAGAGGCATTAACTTTACAGATTCCGGCTTACCGCCAGGATATCACGATTCCGGAAAACCTTATTGAAGAGGCCGGGAGGATATACGGATACGAGAAAATCAGCCACGAATTGCCCATAGGATATCTTGCTCCGGTTGCAAGGAATATTGATTTGTTCTGGCAAAATTATGCGCGAGACATTTTTAAAAGCGTTGATTATCTGGAAACATACAATTATTCTTTCGTGAGCGATCTGGAGAAGGATATTTTTTCCGCCGACTTGCGGAGGATTGAAAATCCCGTTAATTCGGATTTTAAATATTTGCGGAACAGCCTGCTCCCGCTGCTTCTTAAAAATCTGAAAGAAAACTTAAAAAGTTTTAAAAAAGTTAAATTGCTTGAAACCGGAAAAATATTCCTGCCGGAAAAATCCAAAACAAAAGAAGAGCGAAGCCTGGCCGGAGTGTTTTTTGACGGCAGCATCGATGCGGAACAGACATTTTTAAGGCTGCGCGGAGAAATGATTTATATGCTGGAAAAATGCGGGATTAAAGAATTCGGCTATGGAAAAAGCCGTGGCAAGGCGTGGCATAAAGACAACGCCCTTATGATAGAAATTAAAAATAGTCAGATAGGCTGTTTCGGAGAAATAAATCCGGATATTCTCGCTTCGCTTAAAATAAACGAGCGGGTGTTCGGATTTGAAATTAATTTTGATGTTTTGCAAAAATTTTGCTCGGAAAAGGAAGAATTCGAACCTATCTCTTTCCATCCGCAGGCAACACGGGACATTTCCGGATTTATAAGCGCCGGAACTTCGGTGGAAAAAATAACAAACGCGATCAAATCCGCCGGCGGGAAACTGGTTAAAACAGCCGATCCGTTCGATGTGTATGCAGGTAAGGGCGTGCCCGAAGGCAAGCAGAGCGTGTCTTTCCACATTATTTACCAATCAAGCGAAAAAACATTGGATGGCGAAACGATCGACGCTCTCCAGAAAAAAGTTTTAACGCGCTTAGCCGATGAATTTGGCTGGGAAGAAAGAAAATAAATTAAATATTAAAAATGGCAAAAGAAAAAGCATCATCATACAGCGCTAAAGACATATTCGTTTTAGAGGGGCTGGAACCGGTACGGAAAAGGCCGGGTATGTATATCGGTTCGACCGGGCCGCAGGGGTTGCATCATCTTATTTTTGAAGTGGTTGATAATTCCTTGGACGAAGCACTTGGGGGATATTGCGATACAATCGAGGTGAGATTATTGCCTGGCGATTATATTTCGGTTTACGATAACGGCCGGGGAATTCCGGTTGATATCCACGAAAAAACGAAAAAATCCGCACTGGAAACAATTATGACCACGTTGCATGCCGGCGGAAAATTCGGCGGAAGCGCGTATAAAATATCCGGAGGTTTGCATGGCGTGGGCGTGTCCGTTGTTTGCGCTTTGTCGGAACATATGCGGGCCGAAGTATGCCGCGAAGGAAAAAAATATTTCCAGGAATACAAGCGCGGCAAGCCCCAATCCGCGGTTAAAAAAATCGGCGAATGCAAAAAACGGGGCACAACCATCATTTTTAAACCCGATATTGAAATATTCAAGGAAATCGCCTTTGACCGGAAAAAAATTATCGGCCACCTGAGGCAACAGGCTTATCTTACAAAAGGAATCCATATCGATTTGTACGATGAACGCGACAAAAACCAGCCGTTTGAATACCATTTTTATTTCGAAGGAGGAGTTAAGTCTTATTTGAAATATCTTTCCCGGAATTGCGAGTCAGTGCATCCGAATCCGTTTTATGTTATGGGCGAGAAAGACGAGATAGTTGTTGAAGCCGCCTTTATGTACACGGACGAATACGAAATATGCGAAGAAAGCTTTACCAATAATATTTTTACGCCGGAAGGAGGAACGCATTTAACAGGATTCCGATCGGCCCTAACCAGGCTTATAAACGACTACGCCCGGAAAGGAGGATTTTTAAAAGAAGCCGAACCCAATCTTACGGGTGACGATATTCGCGAAGGATTAACCGCGATAGTTTCCATAAAAATAAAAGATCCCCAGTTTGAGGGCCAGACAAAAAGCAAGCTTGGCAATCCGGAAGCGCGAACCGCGGTGGAAGCTGTTGTTTCCGACGCGCTGTCAGATTTCCTGGAAAAATTTCCGCAAGACACGAAAATCGTAATTGAAAAAGCAGTGCTTTCCTACAAAGCGCGCAAAGCAGCCAAAGCAGCCAAAGAAACAATTTTACGCAAAGGCATTTTAGAAGGATTGTCTTTGCCGGGCAAGCTGGCTGACTGTACATCAAGAATTCCGGAAGAGTCCGAGATTTACATCGTGGAGGGTGAGTCCGCCGGAGGTTCAAGCCGGCAGGCCCGCAACAGAAGATACCAGGCGATCTTGCCATTGAAAGGAAAAATATTAAACGTGGAAAGGGTGCGTTTGGACAAAATGCTTTCTTCGGAAGAAGTTAAGGCGCTGATTATCGCTTTGGGCGCCGCGATTGCCGATGATTTTAATATCGAAAAGCTGCGATACCACCGCATTATTATTATGTGTGATGCGGACAGCGACGGAAACCACATTAAAACGTTATTAATGACTTTGTTTTTCCGCCATTTCAGGCAAGTAGTGGAAAAAGGCTATCTTTATATCGCCCAGCCGCCGTTGTATAAAATACAGGCGGGTAAAGAGGTGCACTATGCTTATTCCGACGAGGAAAAGGAAAAAATCCTTAACGGCATAAAGGGCGGCTTTAAGGCCGGCATCCAAAGGTACAAAGGTTTGGGTGAAATGAATCCGGAGCAGCTTTGGGAAACGACTATGGATCCGGCAAACCGGGTATTGTTAAAAGTAAACATCAATGATGCGGTGGAGGCTGATAAAACCTTTGATATGCTTATGGGCAAAGAAGTTTTGCCCCGAAAACGCTTCATTCAGACATTCGCTAAAAGCGTTAAAAACCTTGATATTTAAAGGAAAAACAAAGCTTTTTGCGGCGTTGCGTGTTAAATTGACATTTAAGCCTCTTTTTGGTAACCTATATCTATGAAATCGTCAAATAAAATAGGCAATTTTTTCGGAGACGTCGGTTCGGAAATTAAAAAAATAACCTGGCCGACCAGAACGGAAGCCATACAATACACCCTTACGGTTGTTGTTATCGTGGTTATTACGGCCGCGCTTTTGGGCTTATTTGATTATTTTTTTAATATCTTTTACAGCAATTTGTGATTAAATAAAATGGCAAAACAGCAGGTATCAACAGAAAAAAAATGGTATGTTCTGCATACTTATTCCGGCTATGAAGACGCCGTGGCGAAAAACCTGAAACAAAGGGTAGAGTCTTTGGGTATGGAGGACAAGATTTTTAACGTTGTCGTGCCAAAAGAAAAAAAGATAAAAATCCGGAACGGAAAAAAAAGAACCATCGAAGAAAAAATATATCCCGGATATGTTTTAGTGGAAATGATAGTTACAGATGATTCATGGTATGTTGTAAGAAACACGCCAAATGTTACGGGTTTCGTCGGCGCAGGAACGGTTCCTTTGCCCGTATCGCAAGACGAAATCGAATCATTAAAGAAAAGAATGGTTGACGAGGAACCGAAATACAAAATGGATTTCAAGAAAGGCGATTTGATAAAAATTATCGACGGGCCTTTCAAGGATTCAGACGGCAAAGTTGCCGGAATAGACAAGGAAAAAGGCAAGGTAAAAGTAATGATAAATATGTTCGGGCGGGACACTTCCTTGGAATTAGATTCGCTTCAGATTAAAAAAGTTTAAGACCCTGTTAAATAATTTTAAAGAACGTAAGTAAACATTATTATTTTTAATAACAGGGGGATGGAAAATAAGTCGTTAATATTATAAAAATTTTAAAATTGAGATTTTAGTAAACTAAAATCTGATTTAACAGGGTAAATATGGCAAAAGAAATCAAAGCAATAATAAGGCTTCATATCCAGGCCGGTAAAGCAACGCCAGCGCCTCCTATCGGTCCGGCTTTGGCGCAACATGGGCTTAATATCGCGGAATTCTGCAAAAGCTTCAACGATAAGACCAGGGATATGGGAGATTTTAAGTTTCCGATAGACATCACGGTTTATAACGACCGGTCTTACACATTCCTGTTGCACCAGCCTCCGGCCGCCCAGCTTATTAAAAAAGCAATCGGCGTAGAAAAGGGATCGGGCACTCCTAATAAAAAGAAGGCCGGAAAAATCACCAAAGCCCAGCTGGAAGAAATTGCTAAGCAAAAAATGCAGGATATGAACACCAAAGATATGGCGCAGGCCGTAAAAATACTCGAAGGGACGGCGAGATCTTTGGGCATTGATATTGTTTCCTAATGTTTCCAACAATTTCGATTATTAATTAGATAAAAACTAATTAAAATGGTTCTCTCGGACAGGGAAATAAAAAAACTTATAGACGAAAACAGGATTAAAATATCTCCGAAGCCGGATTTTGATGAACAATTAGGTTCGGCTTCTTTAGATTTAAGGCTTGATAACGAATTTATGGTTTTTGAACACACCAAAAATCCGTATATCGACACCCGGAAGCCGGAAACATTTAGGGACATTACCCGTTTAGTTAGGATAGCGGACGATGAGGCCTTTGTTTTCCAGCCCGGAGAATTTGTTTTGGCAAACACCAAGGAAGAAGTTTGCCTGCCGGACGATATTGCCGCGAGAATCGATGGCCGTTCCAGCTTGGGCCGGCTTGGCATCGTGATCCATTCCACTGCCGGACATATCGACCCGGGTTTTCAGGGAAAAATCGTACTAGAGATGGAAAATATCGGCATGATACCGATTTTGCTTTATCCTAAAACCAGAATCTGCCAGCTGGTGTTTGAAGAGCTTTCGTCTCCAACGACAAAACCGTATTACAAAAAGGCAGGAGCAAAATATGTCGGCGCCCAGCACCCGGAAGAAAGCAAGCTAGAAACAAAATAATTAAATTACAAATGGAAACATCCGCACAATTAGGAAAATTTATCGTATTAGATGGTATCGAAGGGTGCGGAAAGGGAACTCAGACAAAATTATTGTCTGATTTTTTAATTAAAAAAGGATACAATGTCATTACTCAAAAACATCCCGAATACGGAAAGCCAATTGGCGATTTGATTGACGCTTGGCTGCATAAAAAGTATGAATTTAACGTCGAAACCCAGGCTATGCTGTATTTTGCCGATTTTATTAAAGATAAGCAGCTTTTGGAAAATGATATAAAAAATGGTAAGATAATAGTATCTGATCGGTACTTTTCTGCCACAATTGTTTATCAGCACATAAACGGTCTTTCTATCGAAAAACTTTTGAAACTTGCCGAACTTTTCGAATTGCGAAAACCGGATTTGTGCATATATATAAGGATTTCAACGGAAACGTCTTTTAAAAGGAAATTAGAGCAAAAAGGGATTAAACTTATGGATCGCCACGAAGCGGACAAGAAATTCCTTAGCGCTCTTTATGAAAATTACGAAAAAATGGCCAAAGAAAATATTTTTTGCGATTGGGCGATTGTGGACGGAGAACAGCCCATAGAAAATGTTTCTAAACAAATTACTGAAATATTGTCCCAAAAATTAAACATTTAATAATAATAATGCTAATGGCCAATGTTTGGCAGCCTGGCTGCCAAACATCGGAACCCAAATATTTTAAATAATTATTATGGCGAAACCAATCAACAAATATATTGACCAAACCAATATTGACCCGAAGGCAACAAAAAAAGATATTATAAACACCTGCAAAGAAGCTCTTGAATATAATTTTCGGGGCGTGTGCGTAAGGCCACAATGGGTAAAAACTGCCGCGCAATTGCTGAAAAACAAGGGCATTAAAACAGTCGTTTTGATTGACGATCCTATTGGTGACAGCCCGAGTGCCGCAAGGATTAAGGCCTGCAAGAAAGCGCTTAAAGACGGGGCCGATGATTTGGATGTTGTAATTAATATTCCGGACATAAAACACGAGCGCTGGGCGAAAATAGAAAAAGACTTGAAGGCTATTTGCAGG
>JAQUOQ010000028.1 GCA_028717005.1 Minisyncoccota bacterium | reverse complement strand
CCGACGCTCTTCCGATCTAAATGCGGTTTTGAAGAATGTAAGGAACTCGGAGATTTTGACGTTATTATTTGTTCGGAAGTCTTTGAGCACGTTACTGATTATCGTATGCTGGTTGAGCTTATTAAAAATCAATTAAAGATCGGCGGTTTTTTGAGCATTTCTACTCCTTCGGGCTGGATGTTTCGCACGCTCAGGTTAAGTAATGTAAAACATCTGTTGCTTAATCCACGGAAATATTTCAGGACAAAAATTAAGCCCGAGCATAATTGGGAAGAAGCATTAAAGATCCATCCCGCAATTCAACCGCGCAAATTGATAAATATGCTTAAATCGAAAGGCTTTAAGTTACTTTCGCGACAATCTTCTCTGTGGTTAATGTCTGAAAAAGGTATCTGCTTTAGAACATTAAAATTCTTTGAAACCATAGACCCAATAAAACCGGCAATTTATTTGCATCATTATTGTAATTTTGTTGAAGCCTTAATGAATATTTGTCCTTTTTTTCGTATTTTTGAAAGCCGGTTCATTCTTCTTATGCAAAAGATGGAATAACCTTCATGGAAAACAGCAGCGTAAGAAAAAAAATAGCGAGCAAAAACCCCTGGTATACCGACCAGCAAATCCCTAATATCGAAAATCCTATACAAACAAGAACCATCCATAGGAGATGGTCGTTTTTTAATTGGGGTCTTGAATGTTTATTTAAAATGGACAATAATAATTCTATTAAAATCCTTGATGCCGGTTGTGGCGATGGCATAAATCAGGTCTTTTTAACGACCCTTAAGAATGCAACAATTTATGCGTGCGATTATAATCCCTTGCGGATCGAAAGAGCTAAGAAGGCCTTTCCTAAAACAACTTTTTATGAACATGATTTAACCAAAGCGATTGATTGGGGACTAACTTTTGATTTTATCTTATGCAGCCAGGTTTTAGAACATATTAAACAAGACGAATTAGTACTTAAAAATATAAGAAAAGTTTTAAACCCAAATGGCATTCTTATCCTTGGCGTTCCTAACGAGGGCTGTCTTTTCGGTCAACTTCGGAACAAGGTATTCGAGCCTTCTATAAGCAAAACAACGGACCATATAAATTTTTATACAATGGCGCTCTGCCGTCAAAAAATCAAGTCGGCAGGATTTTCCATAATAAAAGTATTTTACGAAAATTTCTTTTTCCCTACACAACGCATTCTTTCTCTCTTTACAAGTAATGTCTTAGGATTTAATTTCGTTAATGTGCTGAATCGAATTATTCCCTCTCAAACCGGAGGGTTCTATTTTATTCTGCAATCAGCTTCTGATCAACAAATGCCTGTTGAGCAATTATAAATGGCCATCGCAAATTATATTAAAGATCAAATAAAATCTAATCCAGTCAGCTATAAAATTGCTCTGGATGCAAATGCACTGCTTAGGTCATTTATTGGGGTTCTAAAAATTAAAAGAGGTGCCTTAGAACACCTTAAATCGACACTTTCGCTTATTAATAAATCATCTTACGTTATGGGAGAACCAGTTGTCGTGGTAATTGAACCTGCCAGTGTTTGTAATCTTCGCTGCGAAATATGTGAAACAGGAAGCGGGGTGCTCGGCAGAAAAGCGGAATTTATGACCTATGATAATTTTAAAATCATAATGGACAAAATCTATTATCACACTAATACGCTGATGTTTTACTTTATGGGGGAATCTTTTTTAAACAAGTCCGCCTACGATATGATTGCCTATGCAAAAACCAAAGGAATCCCCTTTGTTACCGCCTGCACCAACGGCGATGCGGTTGATCCCCAAAAGCTCATCGATTCCGGCATAGATGAAATTCAGTTTCAAATCGCGGGGACTACCCAGCAAGCCCATCAAACCTACCGTGCAGGGAGTAACGTGGAGAAGGTTCTTAGCAAATTAAAAGAAACGGTTGAGATCCGGAATAGAGCCAATGCAAAGACAAAAATTCGTTGCGGTTTTATTGTTATGAAACATAATGAGCATCAGATTGACGAATTTAAAACGCTTATGCAATCTATTAAAGTTGATGGCGTTGATATTGTCGCGCCATGTTTTCGGACGATCGAACAGGCCCAAAGAATGTTGCCGATAAGCAAAGAATATTGGCTGTACGATTCGGAAGCCTTAAAACAGGGGATTCTAAAGCCTAAAACTATTCCGCATAATGAATGCGCGTGGCTCTATTATTCCATAACAACTCAAGTTAATGGCGATGTTGTCCCCTGTTGCCGCGATGCCACGGGCAAAGAGATAATGGGTAATCTGCTGCAAAACGATTTAAAAGAAATATGGAACGGACCGGCATACTTGAATTTTCGCGAGAGAGTTTTCCATAATCAGCGGTCTGTTGGGCTTTGCAAGCTATGTTCCGCTTTTGGTGTTCCTGTCCTTAAATAAAAATCCTACATAGTACTGTTCGTAAAAGGTTGGAAATGCTGTTAGTTTCGGCAATCGCTTTGTTTTTAATTGCCTTATTCTTGCGAATTGTTCCGCAATTGTTGATTTCCGACGCGGACCTTAGCGACCAATGGTTTTGGAAATTGTTTACGGATACTCTGCGTAAAACAAAAAAAATACCTCCGGATATTCCGCAATATCTCTTCGATGTTCACCAATGGTATCCGCCGGTTTATCCGCTACTGTATGCATTTCTGCCGGGGGTGTCATCCCCTAAAACGGCACCATTTTACACAATCTTTCTCGACTTGTTAAATTTAATTCTCTGTATAATTGTTTTATCATTTGTTACACATGGATCGGTTCCCGCTTTTTTTTGGGGTGGGTTGATATATGCCACTACGCCGATATTGATTTCTTATAATACCCAGCTAAATTCACGATCATTTGGCGCTTTTTTATTAAATTTGCTTTTTGTTTTGTATTTATGGGTCATTTTTTATCATGGTTCGGTTTATTTATTTGTCCCAATTGTTTTTATTTCCGGAATTATTCTGTTGACCCATAAAATGACCACGCAGCTTATGTGGTTTATATTTATCGGCCTGTTTTTTATCACGGGGAATGCAGTAAATCTCTGTCTTATTCCATTGTCAATCCTATCTGCGATTGTTTTAAGCAAAGGGTTTTATATTAAGGTCGCTATTGCGCATTGGGACATTGTAACGTTCTGGAACCGTAATTGGCGATGGCTTATGGCGCACCCAATAAAAGAATCCCCCATTTATGGTGAAAAAGGGTATCAGACGCCAGAGAAATTTCATGGGTCGGGCTTTCGTTATTTAATTAAAAATTGCGGCTACTTATTCGGGTATGCGCCGAGCAGCTATCTTGCGGTTTTACTCTGTGTTTACCTTTATGTAAACAATAAACTTTTGTTGAGTTTTCCCCGTCCGGTTGGGTTTTTGTTGATCGTATTGGTTCTTTCGATTGTTTTTGTTCTTGCTACATTATGGATTCCATTTTTAAAATGTTTGGGCTCCGGGATGCTTTATTTATACAATACGGCATTTCCCAGCGCGCTCATTTTCGGTCTTTTAGCTATGAACGGTCTCCTAAAACGGCCGCCAGAAATATTGTTTTTGTCTGTTGCGATTGTAATAAATTTGTTTTTTATCGCTTTATTTTACCGCAAGCTTTTTGGCCATAAGAAAAAAGATGAATTTATTATGAAAGCGCTGGATTATGTAAAGCACGGGCCGCTTGGAGCGGTATGGTGTTTGCCCTATGGCATGTCCGATATGACGGCTTATATTACCGGGAAAAAAGTATTAACCGGCGGGCATGGATATGGTTTAAAAACATTTGAGCCTTTTTTCCCCCGGCTCAAAGTGCCGGTTAAAAAGGTCATTCAGGAAAATAACGTAAAATATATGCTTACAACCGAAAATTATTTGCCTGAAAATTTTAAGCAAGATTTACCTACAAATCAGATTACCCAGTTTGGGCAGTATCTAGTTTACCAATTTTGAATGCATAAAATACAATTTTAATTGTTTTAACCTAATCAATAAACAGGTAATTTCGAAATGCGAATCTGTCTTGTAAATCCCAAAAGCAGTGAGTCAATCGAATTTTCAATTCCCCATGGGCTTTTGCAATTGTCGGCAGAGCTTAAAAAAAATGGGCATGAGTGCTCCATTTTAAATTGTAATGCTTTAAAAACACCCCTTGATTTTGGGGCGTTGAGCCGATTCGATATTGTCGGTTTATCGGTAATGACAACACAATTAAGGCAAGCCGTAGAGATCGCAGATAAATTACGTAACAAAACACATGTCGTATGGGGTGGAATTCATTGTCTTCTTGATCCCGAATCGATTCTGCATAGATTTCCCAACGATATAGTTGTATCCGGCGATGGAGAAATCCCGCTTCTTAAGATCGTCGATTTTTATTCTCGAGGCCAACAGTTGGAAAACCTACATAACGTTTCTGGAATATGTTTTTTCGATAAAAAGCCGGTTATTAATCTGCCATCTTTTATAAAAAACCTCGACGATCTTACTGATGTCAATTTTTATGACCTGCCGGATTTTGAACAATATATACCAAAAAAGGTTTATTATTTTACCAACAAAATTCTTCGCGTGCTTACGATTTTAACTTCCCGCGGCTGTAGTTGGGACTGTAGTTTTTGCATTAATTCAATTCTAAGAAAATATAAGGCATTCCATCGCACAAAATCCATTGAGAAAATCAAACGAGAAACCTCAAGAATTATCGATGCCCAGAAAATCCGTTTTGTTTATCCGATGGATGAAGACTTTTTTGTTAACCGGAAGTTCGTTCAAGAATGGACGGCCTATGCATTGGAAAAAGGGTTTTTATGGGGGGCCAACGCCCGGTATAACTATTTTAACGAAAGAATAATTTCAAAAAATTCCCTGACCGATCTCAAACAAAAAAACTTGTTTTATGTTGGTATGAGTATTGAGGCCGGAACCGAAGTATTACGCAACTCGGTTATCAATAAGCAAGTGGCCGACACGGACATTCTTAAAACCGTCGAAACATTCAAAGCAAGCGTCGGCGACACGGTCGCCATTAACTCCAGTTTTATTATCAATTTTCCCGGAGACACAATTAAGAATAGAATTGAAACTATCAAATGGATGGATTATTTGAGCAAGAATGTTAATATCACATTTTCCGGGCCGCAAATATATCGGCCTTACCCCGGGTCTCGGCTGTATAATTTACAAAAAAACAATCGGACCGGCAATCTTGATTTTTACCTTGACTGTATCTTGCAGAGCGGGGCCTTAAAAACTTCGAAAAAAGAATACTATGCTTCGTTTTTTTATTCTTACTTGGTAGTCAAATATTTCAATACGAGGTTTCATTTTTATACACTTAACGAGACAAGCAATGATTATCACATTGCAAAAAAATCAAACAGAGATGTTCTAATAAAAATATTTCTTTCGGCATTTTTTGTCCCGATTCGTCTTAGAATCATCCTTCGATGCTGGCTCTTTTTTATTGAACCATATATTTTCGGATTTGTTTTTAAAAAGATAATTGACGGGATAGGCATTGCAAAGGCACTGACGAGGCAAGGGCAATAAATTATGTGCGGTATTACCGGCTGGTTTAACACATCTCGAAACCGGCCGAAATCGGTTATTCAGGAAATGCGCGACAGCCTTGCCCATCGCGGCCCGAATTTTCGCGATCAGGTTTTATTTAAGGGCAATGTTAAAAGCGATGAGGGGAATGTTGCGCTGGGGCATACGCGCTTATCGGTTTTGGATTTGTCGACATCCGCAAATCAGCCTATGAGCGATCCGACGGAGAATTACTGGATCGTTTACAATGGAGAAATATACAATTTCCATGAAATCCGGAACCGGCTGATTAGTGAGTTCGCAATACAATTTAAAAGCAATTCCGATACGGAAGTTTTATTGCATGCCTATATCCGTTATGGAAAGAATTGTTTGTCTTTACTTAATGGAATGTTCGCTTTTGCAATCTACGATGTCCGAAAAAATGATCTTTTTCTCGCCCGCGATCGCCTTGGCGTAAAACCGCTCTATTATTATCATAAAACAGGCGAATTTGTTTTTGCCTCCGAACTAAAAGCTATTTATAAATATTTAAATGGCGCTATAGGTATTAATGGGAATGTAATAATTGAATATTTTATCTCGGGATATATTGGTGGGAAACAAACAATTGCCCAAAACACCTACAGAGTTCCTCCGGCGACGTGGTTGCACGTTGATCCTCAAAATAATATTACCAGCGGTAAATTTTGGGAACTTGATATTAATAATATCCATGAACAGGAAAACGTAAGGAAATATGATGAAAATGAAATTGCAATCTCGGCAGAAGCTGCCCTGCGGGAATCAGTAAAAAAACGTTTAGTAAGCGATGTCCCACTTGGCACTCTCTTGAGCGGCGGTATCGATAGTACGCTTATTACGCTTCTGGCTTCCCAAGAAAATACCAGCCAAACGCATTCTTTTACAATCGGCTTTAAAGACGCGCAGTTTGACGAGAGTGGCTACGCCAGAGACATTGTCAAATGTATCGGTACTGTCCATCACGAGAAGATCATAGATGAAAACGATTTTTTATCAACTATCCCATTACTAAACGAGACATTCGACGAGCCGTATGCGGATTCTTCGGCCATTCCAACATTAATTTTGTCCCGGTTTGTAAAAGACAAAATTACCGTTGCGCTCTCCGGCGATGGCGGCGATGAACAATATTTTGGCTATTCCACCTATAAGCACCTATTGTTTATTAATCGATTATATGCAATGCCTACATTTATTCGCAGCCTGTTTAAGCTACCCTTGGCAGGAATCGCCGGTTTTGATTTTGCCTTAAAATCTCGGGCACTCGGATATAAAACGTTTGATTTATGCCGTGCCAATCTTACAAATCCATTTCCGGTCTTACAGAATCTTTTAAAAAGTAGTTCAAATAAATTAATCGCTTCTCAAAATCAGTTTGAGAATCTTTTGCCTCAGAATTCATTGATGCTTGCTGATTTAAATAATTATTTGGTCGATGATGTGCTTAATAAAGTCGATAAAGCTTCCATGCGGTTTGGCTTGGAAGTCCGCACACCGTTTCTGGATTATTCAGTCGTGGAGCAGAGCTTTTATAAAATTCCTCTGCAATTAAAAACCGACCCTCCAGCCAAATACATTTTAAAAAAAATACTTTCTAAATATGTTCCTGCCCATCTGTACGAACGCCCTAAAAAAGGGTTCGGAGTACCGATTCAACGTTGGGTTAATGGGGCGTTATACTCCAAAATCGAAGATCTATTGCACGAAAAATCCATCCTGGAAGAATATTTTAATTATCCCGTTTTGTTGCGTTTATTTAAGCAGAAAAATATGGTTAATTCAAAATACGGCGCTATTTTATTCTGGTATGTTTTCTGTTTTTTGCAATGGGAATTACGCTATCTGAAAGGCATTGCTTCAAAATAATGAACGTGCTTTTTTTAACGGTCGGTCTTGGCAAAGGCGGCGCCGAAAAAATTCTCTCGGAAATTTGTTTAAAGAGCTCTAAACATGGCCTTCCGTTGGCTTCAACGGTTATATCCTTTACCGACGGCCCCTATAGAAATATTTTAGAAAACAGCGGCGTTCGTTGCCGTGTCCTGGTAAGAAAGAACGCTCCATTAACAGTCGCGATTTGGTTTTTAACGTTTGTTCTATTAATTATTCGCCTTAAAAAATCCACCGACATTATTCACGCCTTTACTCCCAAAGGCGGACTGCTCGGCGTTTTTGCGAAATTCTTTATTAGCAAACCCCTTGTCTATTCCGTCCGTTGCACGCCGTCAATAAGTATCCTCTTTTTTAAAAAACCCGTTTCCAGTATTTGCCATACTATTGCTGCGCGCTGCGCGGATATCGTGCAGTGCAATTCCAAATATGTAAAACAAGAAGTCGATAAAAAATATCATATTTCGTCATGCCTGGCGCCTAACGGGATTGATCTGGCCGAAACTGATTCCAAAATTAAAGCAAAGCAAAACAATAATAATGGCGTCAAAAAAGAATTCTCGATTCTCACTATTTGTAACCTAAGAGAAAAAAACGAAAAAGACATTAAAACTATTATTGATGTAGCGGTAAAGCTAAAATCGATTTCTTTTGCCGTGCTCGGGGCTGGAAAATATTTGCAGTATTTTGTCCGGTATGCTCAAAAACAAGGTGCTGAAAATGTTTGTTTTGTTGGGTATCAGGAAAATGTATTTGATTATCTGACTAAAGCTGATTGCTATATTCACCTGACCAGCACCGAAGGTTTTTCTAATTCTATTTTAGAAGCAATGGCGGCAATGGTGCCGGTTATTGCCAGCAATATTCCGCAAATTAGCGGGTTGTTCATGGACAAAAAGCATTGTTTGTTGGTTGAAAATAAAAATATTCCGGCGATTATAGAGGCGATAAATAAAATTAAAAATGATGGGTCTTTAAGCTTGTTTCTTGCCAAAAATGCCCGTTCTTTGCTGGAAAAAGAATATTCTATAGAACAGACCCTTAAAATAAACTACCAAATGTATTGTGATTTTGCTAATGTCCCAAAAACAAATGTCTAATATTCATCAAAAAACAGTTCGCGGTTTCGGTGATGAATGGTCGCGTTTTGACCAAACGGAATTACCGGCCCAAGAAGCGCACGAATTGTTTGGCAAATATTTTAAATTATTTCCCTGGGAAAAGCTTTCTGCAAATGCCATTGGGTTTGATATGGGTTGTGGCAGCGGGCGATGGGCTAAAATCGTTGCCGATAAGGTTCATGAGCTTTATTGCATCGACGCCAGCCCCCTGGCCTTAGAGGTCGCAAGAAAAAATCTACAAGAGAAAACAAACTGCAAATTTATCCATGCCGATTTTGACAATATCCCGCTTGCCGATAATTCCATGGAGTTTGGCTATTCTTTGGGAGTTCTGCATCATATTCCGGATACTCAAAGCGGCCTTAAAAATTGTATTAAAAAATTAAAAACCCAGGCGCCGTTTCTCCTTTACATTTATTACGCTTTTGATAATCGCCCTGCCTGGTTCAGAGGAGTCTGGAAAATAAGCGATTACTTGCGCCGATTTGTTTCGAGAACACCTTTATTTGTCCGGTATATTTTATCGCAAATTATAGCGTTGGCTATCTACTTCCCGCTTGCGCGTATCGCGAAAATAATGGAATTGCTTGGGTTTAATGTAAAAAATTTCCCTCTGGCTGCTTACAAAGATTATAGTTTTTATTCCATGCGAACGGACGCTCTGGATAGGTTTGGAACGCAGCTCGAAAAACGATTTACGGCAAAACAAATCCAAGAAATGATGAAACAAGCCGGATTAGAAAACATTACATTTAGTGATTCCATGCCATACTGGTGCGCTGTTGGATATAAAAAAGATTAAGAAAAAATAAAATGTGCGGAATTAACGGCATCTTTTCAAAAAATCCTTCAGATTTGGACAATGATATTAATATTATGAATGAAGCCATTCGGCATCGCGGGCCGGATGATGATGGTGTATTTACAGACAAGCATTGCGCCTTAGGAATGCGAAGGCTTTCTATTATTGATTTGGCCGAGGGCAAACAGCCGATATACAATGAAGACCGCAGATTTGTAATTGTGTCTAACGGAGAAATAT
>JAQUOQ010000027.1 GCA_028717005.1 Minisyncoccota bacterium | reverse complement strand
ATTAATCGGGACGAAGCGTTAAACGGCCAAAACTGTTCGCTGCAAAAAACGGACATTACCGAACTAAAATACCAGGCCCTGAGCGGTGCGGCCGCGCTTTCGGGCCTGCGCGCCGCGCGCACCATCGCAGCGGGGACGGTGCTTACCGAAAAACTCATAAAAAAAATTCCGGTTATTCAGCGCGGCGACCAGGTAATGATTAACGTTAAGGAAGGCGCCGTGACCGCCGCGGTAGAGGGTGTTGCGCGGCAGGACGGCGCCTGCGGCGACAAAATCTGGGTCGAAAATGCGCGCACGCATAAATTGTTGCATGCGTTAATTAAAGAGCGCGGCAAGGTTGTTTTACTTTAAAAAAGGGATCCTATTATGAACAAACCGACCAAATTTTTCATTGCGGTTCTGTGGATTGCACTCGGGACTATCAGCGCTTCGCCGCTTTACAGCCTTTACACGGCGCACCGCGCCATGCGCGTTGACGATGTGGTAACCGTGCTTGTTACCGAGTCGGCCAAAGCCGGCAGTCAAAGCGGCACGAACGCCAGCAAATCCAACGATGTCAATGTTAACGGCGTCAAGGGCACCGGCCTGCTCGGATTTTTTCCGGCCTTCGGCGCCTCGGCCGGCAACAAGATCAATTACGACGGCCAGGGCAGCACCTCGCGCCAGGGTAGCTTAGACGCGCAGATTACGGCTCGCGTAATTAAGGTGCTTGACAACGGCAACTTGGTGATCGACGGCAGCAAAACCGTGGAGATCAACGAGGAAAAAGAGGTCATCAAAGTTTCCGGGATCGTGCGGCCGCAGGACATCGGGCCCACCAATATCGTGTATTCCTACAATATCGCCGATGCCCAGATAACCTATTCCGGAAAAGGCACCGTAAAGAACGCCGAACGGCCGGGGATCATCGCAAAATTTTTTAACTGGCTTTTTTAAAAAAAAAGGACAAATGGTATGAAACAAAAAATCGCGCGCCTTCTGCTGCGCTGCCTGATCGTTTGCATGGCCTTTATCATATCCGCCAATGCCCAGCAGGGGATTCGGGTCAAAGACGTGGCCGCCGTTGCCGGGCTCGAAGACGTGCAGCTTTTCGGGTATGGCATCGTGGTGGGCTTGTCGCGCACCGGCGACTGCAGCCAGACAATCTTTACAAATCAGACTGTCCTGAATATGTTAAAAAACATGGGGATCGAAATGCCGTCCGAACAATTGCGCACGCGCAACGTGGCCGCGGTCATGGTAACCGGCAATCTGGAACCGTTTAAGCGCAAGGGCACCAAGTTCGACATAACGGTTTCCTCGATGGGCGACGCCACCAGCCTGGAGGGCGGCACGCTTATTCTTACGTACCTGCAAGGGCCGGAAGGCAACGTTTACGCATCGGCACAGGGGCCGCTTTCCACCGGCGGATACGACGTGCGCGACCGCAGCCTGCTGCGGATCGCCAAGAACCACGCCTGCGTGGGACGCATTCCCGACGGCGCCATCGTGCAGCGTGAATATGAATTCGCCATGCTTTCCGGAAAAGACATTTCGCTCTCGCTTTCGGCGCCGGATTTTACCACGGCGGTCTCCATGGCCACGGCCATCAATAACGAATTTAACCGCCAGTTTTCCAGTCCCATTGCCAGTGCCCAGGATGCCGCCACGGTAACTTTGAACTACGACCTGCTGGCGCGCGACAGCGTGCGTAATTACATCGGCCTTGTACCCTTTATTTCCCGCGTGGAAAACGTTACCTTTAATGTCGCCACCCAGGCGCGCGTAATCATTAACGAACGCACCGGCACCATCGTCGCCGGCGGCAACGTGCGCATTTCGCAGGTCGCGGTCACCCAGGGCGGCGTTAAGGTGGAAGTGCTCAACACCGCCGAAGCGGTGCAGCCGCAGCCGTTTACAAACGGGCAGACCGAAGTGCTTTCCAAGGCGCAAGCCATCGTCGACGAAAAAGACGCCGACATGGTGGTGCTCAACGGCACCGCTACGGTCTCCGACCTGGCGCACGCGCTCAATTCCCTCGGCGTTACCCCCATCGACGTCATTGCCATCTTTCAGGCCATTAAAGAGGCGGGTGCGTTGCATGGGCAATTGGTGGTGATGTAGGGGGTGCCCGCAAGTCAGCGTATGCACACTTGTTAGAAATTAGTATGAATCTTTTCGGTCTTTAATGGTTACAATAAAAACCAAAACCTTTTCAGAATTTATTGTATAAAAAAGCCTGTGGTTACCAATGCGGTATCGGTAAAACGAGGAAAAATCGCCTTTTAATTTTTTTATATTTGGGCCGAAAAAAGGGTTTTGTCGTAATCGGGGATATACATAATCCTTTATTTTTGGATACAGCGACGAAAAAGGATGAGTTTTTATTAATTTTTGAAACGATTCGGTTTCTGCAATATTGAAGTTAGCAAACAATTTTGTAGCTTCCTTCTTTAATTTCTTTTTCACCAAGTTTTAAACTTTTCATGAGGTCTTTATCTTTGGTGATTTCTTTCATTTCCGAATCAGAAATATAGGTTTCCTGGGAAAGATAAGAAATTGTAGCATATTCAAGGAAATTTGAAATGGTCCTTCTGGCCCCATGAGCAGCTTTTTTGAACATTTGATAGATATCGTCGTCGACTCTCATCGTGATGGTTTTAGACATGGGAAAAGACTCCTTTTTATTCAAATATATTCAATGTTATTCAAAGGTGCAAGGGTTTTTTCTAATTTCTAATCCCTTTTTCGCCCCGCAATGCTCTGTTTTGCAGGCTTTGTATGCCATTCCGGTTCTGTCCTTGTTTTGTAGCAGACTTCCATGGCGTATTCATCAACAACTAATTCTGCAAGCCAATAGGGTGGTCCGCCAATATCTTTCCTGGTCAACTTATGCTTCTTTGTTTTGCTTTTTCCGTTTTTCGAAGTAGTTATATCGGCGTAATCCGCCCTGAGAGCGGCAATAGTTCTTCTCCCAACATCGGTGCAAAGGTATTTATTTCCACTAAGATAAAAATAATTGCCAATACGAAAGTCTTTATGGTTCATAGTAAATTGTTTGCTTCAGCGATTTTCGGTTTGTTTTTTCAGGGGCTTTGATTTTTGGTTTATTTCAAGTTCATTTTCCCAAACCTTGTCGTCTTTGGCTTGCTTTTTAATAAGTTCGTCAATAGCGTGTTCTTTTGCCGATGTTTTGACGTTTTTTATTTTTTCCATACTGTTTTAGGGCGGGCAGGTCAGCTATGACCGCTTGTTAGCCCCCGATAATTTCTCTAAGGCCTTCAATTATTTGTTCAAGTTCAGGGTGCGAAACGTGGCCTATTTTATTGCCAAGCCGTTCGACAGAAAGGGTTCTGATTTGGCTGATTTTAACCCAAGATTCTTTGGGTAGATTTTTCTTTCCAAGGTGAAACGTGAGAGGAAATCCGGCTTTTTGTGGTTGGCTGGTAATGGCGAGTGCAATGACAGTTCCGGATCGTTCGTTAAAAATATCTTCGCTAATTATTAAAACCGGCCGATGCCCTGCCTGTTCATTTCCTCGAATAGGATTCAAGTCGGCCCAGATAATATCTCCTCTTAATATTTTTCCCATTCTTTTGTCTCACTTCCAATTCCTTCTTCGGCAATTTCTTGCTCTTCCATTGGATTTAGTTTCTCGCATTCTAAAGTAAGACGAGACTTGTCGATTTTAACCAATTTTTCTTCTACCGCATCTTGAATTGCCTTTGATCGACTTGGAAAAAAATGTCTGTTAACGAGTCTGTCGAGACGTTTTAACGTGTTAGAATCCATTGAGACAGCTAACTTTGCTACTGACATATATTCCTCCTTAGTATTACCCTAGTAATACTATACTAAATTACAGAAGTTTTGTCAATCTTTTTATTGAATGGGCTAACCTGTATTAACCAGTAACCAATAAATTTTGTGCCTTCTTTATTCATAAATCCTCTTAGTCCATTTCTATTGCGCCGGGACGAATGGAATTAATTATTGTGTCTGGAACGGCAACAATCGGTTTGCCGGAAGATTCCGTTTCCCTGAAGTAATTTTTATTAAACAGCTCCAATCCTTCTTTACAGGGGAAACGGGCAATTGCAATTTGGAAAAGCTTTTGGTTTTCCCCGTTGGCGAATACACCCACGACAACTCCGAACTCATCAATCGATAATTCCTGGAAACTGCCTTCGGGATAGCGCCATAGCGCCGGCTCCGCCTAAACATGTAAAGTCAATATATACCGTATTTGCTATAACAATCCAAATACCAAACAAATATTAAAGCTTGGCCAGAAAATGCCTTTACCTATAGTAAAAGATGTATCGAAATTTATTCCTAATCTTAAGAAATCTTTATTAAAAAAAAAGGTATATCCGGCTTCCAAAACGAATGCGTCCCAATGATCTTCTGAAGAATTGCCATTCGGATCTCCAGCAAAAGACATCCCTTTGGAATATCCGATCCCAATATTTGTTTTATTGAAAAGAAAACCTGCACTAAAGCCGTACTCTGTTGCACCAACTAAACCAGCAATTGTTTCACTGCCGCGTATTCTTGCATAATATTTATCTAATATATTTATACCTATTTTTGATTGTCCAAGCCAAGCTAAACCTAAACCTCCTTGAATTTCAATCAAAGGATAATTGCTTGGTTTTAAATTAGTTTCATTCGCAAATATTGATTTTAATAAAAAAGGATTGATGCAAAATATGCTTATGATTGCAATTTGCTGAATTGTTATTATATTTTTTTTCATACGCCGGACATGTATTAAACAGTAAACAACGTTTCCGATATCTTTTTGTTAATAAGTTGCCAATTTTAAAAAACATCGCCCAAAACATGTCGCAATCCAAAACCAAAGTACCAGGTACAATCACAATTGCAAAGTATCAACTCCGGTATAGTAAATGTCATAGCCGCCTTTACCACCCGGCCTGTTGGAGCTGAAAACCAATAACCAATTCACATAATTATCCAGCCGTAAACATGCCGGGCGATATTCGTCATAAATGGAATTAACACGTTCGCCAAGGTTTACAGGCGTCGACCATTTACCATTTGCAAAAGCGCTGCGATATATATCAAAACCGCCAAATCCGCCCGAACGATTGGAAACAAAAAACATCGTATTGCCAAGAATATAAGGACATTTGTCATCCTGGTTTGAATTAAGGTCAATATCTTTTGTAATTGCAAGATTTGCCGAAGAATCTGCTAACAAATTAAAGACGCTGTCCTGATTTTGATAAATGTCCCAGGGGATGGCGCAGGAATAAATATGAAAATTGCCTTCGCGATTTGAACAAAAATAAATGGTATTGTTCGGACCGAAGGCGATATAGGCATCGTCATATTTGCTGTTTAAAGCTGCTGCCTTAACTACCGGCAAAGGGGTGGCGCTTGAATCATTCAAAAGATCGTCCCATGAAACCGGATGCGTCATATAAATATTCAAACCCGTTGAATCCTGGTTGTTCCGGTCGCTTGCAAAAAACAGGATTAGCGGGGCGTTCCAATTCCTGTAATCCGAACTAACGATGTACGGGCCGAATTCATTACCGGGGGAATTTATATCATTTCTGCATTTTGTTTGCGGGCCGGCATAAAGGCCAAACTGCCCATGAACTTGGTTAAAAATAGCCTGGCATTCAAAGTGGACCAGGTCAAACGTGCCACCCTGGGTAAAACGATTTGTTGAAAGAAATAAATTGCCGTCATAATGAAGAGTTGGAGGGCCCGGCATATTCATATCGTCCCACACCGTATTAATTTGTTCCCAGTTGGTTACCGTATCCGGCACAATTCCGAGCTTAAAATTAATATCGTTCGGTGGATAGGGATCGTTAAACGGCGAACACACCATTAAAAGGGGGATTTGCCACAAAAGAATTGTTTTTATTAAAAAGGGACGGCTTAACATTAGTTTAATATTTCTTAATGGGTTGCGTTATAGGAAAACACCCCCTGATAATTAAAGCTGCTAAATTCATTTAATTTTATGCCTAATTTAATTATTTTTAACGTTGACAATAAAGTATCGGGTTTGCGAGAATAATTTGCAATAAATTCATTAGGAATAGTATATCTGCATTTTAATAAGTCAGAATTAAACAGAGCAACATATCTATCCAAAAAATACAATTTTACATCGGCTGCGCTGTCATTGGAATTTAGGGTGTCCCAGGTTAAAACGATTGGATCGCCCCAGTTAAAATTGGCAGGAATAGCAAAGTTGTAATTTATTATCGGGGGAGCGGAAATAACGGATTTATGTCTTGTGCTGTCGCCCAATAAAATTGTTAAGGCGTAGGATGAGCAAGGCTTGATTTTAATGTCGTTATTGCCAAGATAATAATAGGCAGTATAATCTTGAAGTAATAAGCCCCCATCTATTGTATGGCTGAATATTTTCATTTGAATATCATTTATGAAACAGCCGCCATTTTTAAGAACAACGGATGAGCCATATTTATCGGCCAAAGAAACAAAAACACTATCATAACTGCTATCGCCATTTGCATTGTAAATTATTTTTGCGGATACATTAACGACCGATGGGTCAGATAGAATAATATCTGAAAGAGAAGAAGGGTTTGTTACGCAAGACAATAAAGCAACAATCAAAAGTAGCATGGCTAATTTTGTTCTATGCATTTTACCTCTTTAGTGTTTCTTTTTAATCGACAGCTCTCGCGCGTTGCAAATATAAAACAAAGATAAAAAAATTAATGATGATTTTGTTTTCATATTATCGGGCTATTCTTGCTTTTTAACACCTAATCAAAATGCTTTTCTCCATGTTATGACCTGAATTCTCTATATTGCATTTGTTTTATCAAACCGATAGTAACTACAGAATCGCTGCCATTAATTTGTACATTATATGATAAATAAAGTGAGTCGATTTTCCTAAATACGTTAAAGTATATTGAATGTGAAGTATCTGGAGGAATAAATGTAAATACCGTACCAATGCCTTTTCCACCGCCAATATAAAAAATTGAATCGTTTGAAATAAAATAATGATATGAATAAAACCGTGGTCGCCAGGTTGGATTTGAATCTATTCTAATAAGGGAATCTACGCGGAACAAAGAATCATCTATAGCGAAAGTGTAATAATTATGTTCGCCGATTTTGGTTTCTTTCCAAGTTCCAATAATTTGGTTTATTGAATGTAATTTGCCATTAAGGTCTAATACGGAATTGTTTGGCGAACAGAATACGAAAAGAGATAGTAACCAAATTGATTTATATTTTCTCATTTATTTATTATCCTTATTGGCCTCAAAGCCTGTGTAGCGACCCGAAAAGGGAACGAGCCTCTCGACCCTGGTGCACAGGTCAGCTACCTTCGCTTGTTAGACTGAAAAAAATATTTAAAACGTATTTCCGAATTTAAATTACTGGAAATATAGTTTGATTGCGTTTTTACATCTCCTGCTAAATTTGAGTCAGAATTATTGTAGCCGATTAATGGGCCAATGCCAGCACCAATACTTATGTTATCAATAAACAAATCTAATCCAAATAATATTCCAGCCGTTACCCCCCATTCTTTATTATTGTACTTAATTCCATCGGTTACGGATTGGTTATAAATTGGCATCGGGGATTGCAGCGAAAGAATCGTGAAGGGTTTTAGCTTTTTGTCTGAATAATAATATCCAATGTTTATTTCAGGGATCAGCTTTATTACAATTGATCTTATTTCTGTTGTAGTTGTCGTTGTTGCCCCAATGGCACGAACGTCTCCATTGAAATAATTAAATCCAATTCCAACATTTGCATCTATATTATTAAACAATCGGCCATAATTTAATGAATTATTTGAAAGCATAATATAGGATTGCGAAAACGAAAGGCAACAAAACGATAAAATGAAAATGAAAAGATAAACGCAACATTTCATAATATTCTCCTTTATTTTATGGCCTAACGTGCGTGCCGCGGTGCCGGTCTTTGTGATTTTTGTTAATTTATTTCCTCTTGAATTTAATAACCATGGAATCAACGCCCGGCAACCTTATTCCCGCCAGGCCAGCGGCGTCCGCTTGTTTGCAATCTTTCATTTTGATAAATTTAACCTAAAAGAAAGGCTTGGAACATACATGACCATTGATTGATACCAATAAATATTTAATTCCGGGAGTATTTTAATTTGCTTTGGGCCGATTTGACATCCTAAAACCGCACCCGGAAATGGCCCTAAGAAATTATTGTAATTAAATTTTGCACCGGCATATAAATAATCTTTACCAAAAAGCAAGGTAGAGTGGAGCGTATAGACCACTATTCCAAAATTGGGCGCAAAAGATACCCCTAAAATTAACGACGAAAAGATTGGGTCAGAAATAAATTGATATTTTCCGTCCAGATAAAAATAAGGAAACATTGAGGCAAACAAGCCCATTTTCAAGCCAAAATCAACTTTTTCAAATTGCCCGAATCGCCCGAATAATTCATACGTCAAGGATTTTGCAGAAAGTGTAGTGTCATAAAAAGTCTTTGGAACGGGCAAAACACTAACGCCATATACATTTTCATGGACATTGAGGACTTTTGGCGATTGGGCTGTGTTTAAGCTGAAAGATGCGCAACCAACGAACAGCATTGCGACCATGGGATAAATTAATTTGCATTTTGATTTCATATTATCGCTGCTATTTTAAAATGCTTTAAAGTCACCGCAAAATCGGGATGCTCTTTATAAACGTATTCGTTCCCGCTTTAATTTTTATGGTATAACAGCCTGGCGCCATATTTTGAGTATCCCACGTTATGATGTGCGCTCATGTCTCATATAATTTGTTGACAAAAGCCCCTGTTTCCTGTCCGTGTCCCAGCAACACCAAGCTTAAAATGAACCCTCGGTAGAATATTTTCAAGATAATCTTCCTGGCCGTTCAAAAAATTATTGTTTTATCCCGGTTAAATAAACTTCCTAAATGATAGCCAATTGAACTGCCGATTATTGGAAAAGTAATTGCAAAGGCCCAATTATATCTTTGGGTTTTTGATGGAGTACTATTATCGATTAAGCTGCCGAGGCCATACCCTATAAAAGAAAACGAAACGCTGCCAAGAAAGGACAATAAAAACGATCCCTTTTCATGGAAATTGTTGCCAACCAAAGAAACTCCAAGAGCGTCACCGGCGTAATATCCAATTACCAAACCCGCTGCAAATCCATTGCTTGGCCCACTTTTATCTGGATCAATTACCGTTCCTATTACTGCACCTAATAAACTTGATATTACGCTTAAACTTACTGCCGCGCCGGTTTCGTAAATCAAATGATATTTGCAAGAAGAAGAATCGGCATTTGCAAAGGATACAATAAATAGTATAAAGAAAATATATCTCATATAAATATTAATTCTTCATGGCTTTTGCCTGAGAAGATTTATTTAGTGAATATCGTATAAGTATTTTATTGTCGGTTTTGATCAGCCCTATGTCTGGGCCAAATATATTTCCTAATACTTTTAAACAATTTGAAATATTGCCATAAGGAGTAGATACTGTTCCAACAAAATCAACATTGAATTTTACAACACTATCTAATAAAGTAATTGCGTTCCAAGAATCTCCCTCTTGATAAGTATGTTGTGCAATTTTTGTTTTCCAAAAAAGGGAATCGTTTAAATACCAGCAGTTTGTATAACAAACGTCATTTCCCGAATCAAAATAACATGACCTGGGAAATTGATTAGCAGTATTGATAAATGATATATATTCACTTTGTATATATATTTTGTGATTGTTCCAGGAACTTGAATCGTTAATTATTACGGAATCTATGCCGGTAACGTTTCCGGCTGAGTCGATAATATTGTAAACCCAATAATTGCCGTATGCCAGAGGGAAATAATCGTTTAGATATTGTTGTTTTGTCGGCTGAATAGGGGTACAAAAGAAAGAAATTAAAACCAGTAAAATTATGCCGTATAAT
>JAQUOQ010000026.1 GCA_028717005.1 Minisyncoccota bacterium | reverse complement strand
GATGTTTTGCTCCATCATTACGATAAACATCAAAAAAGAATTTAGCACGCCCGACAAAACACCCAAGGCAACAGAAAATAAGCCGGCTATCTGTGCGCCAACCGAAAGATTGGTTTCGCTTTTGAATTTTCCGATTAGCTTGATAGCCCAGATAGAAAGAGGCAGAAAAACGATTGATAAAACAGAATTGAATATCAAAATTTGATTTTGCGACCAGCCCAAGCTCTTTAATAATAACGGGAAAAAAGTATTGTTGAAACCGGCTAATATCAAAACCATAAAAGCGGCTGCGACAAAAAACCAGGCTTTTTTCGCCCGAATAGTTTTAAAAACTTCGCCGTAATTATCAGTGCATTCTTTTATCGGCAGATCGTCGGTTTCGCAAGCCGGCGATTTCCTTAAGCTGAAAAAGCAATAAACTGCTGCCAATATTTGTATCGCCGCCGCGGCGATAAATACGCCCACAAAACCGAACTTCCAAATGAATAGCGCGCCCACCGCCGGCGCGAAAGCGTCCGCGTAAGAAACCGCGGAGTAAAACCACCCGAATGAACTGTCCGGGCTTTTTAATTTCGATCCCATTAAGATCGATCGCGAACTAACAAAAAACAAAGCCGCGGATACGCCAAGCATTATTTGCAAACCGTAGAAAACAAAAAAATTAGGAAACATTATCATCGAAAGTGAATATGCGGCGTATCCCAAAACGCCGATTACCATTAAGATGGATGCGTTAATTTTGTGGTTTAGAAAACCGGCTATTGGAGCGAAGATGGCAATCGGCAGATAAATCAAAAAATTGGTATAACCGACTTGCGCCAGTGAAAAATTTTTCGCCACCAGATACAGCGGAAAATATAAAGAGAATAATTTGTATCCAAACATTAACAAAAAATGAGACATTGTCGTGTCTCTTGTAACATTTTCCTTTTTCCAAAAATTGGCCATTTTGTTTGTTAAGCTATTTTAACATAGGTAAAATAAAAAACAAATTTTTTAAAAAAAAGAGCGCCTGATTTGATTCCTCAAAAAGGCGCTAAATAAAGAACATTATGCGTTACTGTCGGCTTGCTGGATTTTTTGGAGCATTTCTCCTGCCTGTGCCCGATATTCCGGATTCGGACAATCGCGCGAAGCGAGCATGCGCAGGCACAGCCGATGCATCCGTTTTCCATACCCGGAAACCAATCGTTTTCCTTCCGGAAAACGGGCCAGGATTCCCAGCTCTCTCGGTGAAACAAACCGCCAATTGCCTTTGGTTGGTGAAAGCGATGTAACTCCGACAATAATTCCGAAAGCCCAATCGCTTCCTCCCTTATTAACAGCCGGGTACATTGCTGGCATTCGCTGGAAAGGAGCAACCTGTATGCCGGTTTCTTCTTCCACTTCGCGAAGGAGTTCTTCCGAAACAATCCTTTCGTCAATTGCGGCCGCATTTGCGTCGGCTTCAACCGCGCCACCAGGCAAATCCCACTCACCAGGAAGCGATTCATCTTGTTCTCTTTTCTTTACAAGGAGCTTGCCATCTTTGTTGAATATGCCCCCGAATAATCCAATCTTCGGAGTTGCCGTTGTCATTCTTTTCTCCTGCCTAATCAACTTAGGTTAAATATATTATACGTTATTTTATAATTTTGTCAAAATTATCATACTAAATAAAAAGAGGATGATAAGTCCTCTATAAATATTCGTTGAGAGATCCTAAAATTCTCTCTTTCGCTCTATCCATGACGAATGTGAGCATTTTTTCCCTTTCCTCTGGCGATTTCGCGAGATCGGTTAACGGGCAAATTTCGTTATAAATAGCCCGTATTTGATTACTGATATCCTGTAAATTCTCCGCTTCAACAGAAATGCGGCGCAACCCCCGCGAATGCAACACTATATCTTCCAGCTGATGGTGCTTGCCACTAAGCTGGCTTAGAACCTTTGCTTTTACTTTTCCGATAATCTCTTCTATTTTTTCGGATTTTTCTCCAGGACTAGTTCGCCAAATAATTAAGAAAAAAAGCTCTGTGCGGGCAAATTGAATATACCAATCAATCCTTTGCAAGTATTGCAAAGCATCAAAAATATGGCGGTCAACAACATCAATTTGGTCTCTGGGCGGATTGATTCTTTCGTTTAACAGTCTCTGCGGATTTGTCGGAGATTCCGGACCGGAACCCATCGCCTCAATTTTCGGGTTTATAAACCGCGGCGAATATTCAGTATTCTGTTTCACTTCTTTCACTTCTTTCGCTTCCCGCTTATTTTCGGGCGGACTTTTTGATGTATTGCCGTTATCATTGAAAACCAGGTTTATTCCCTGTTTTTTTAAAAAATCTTGGAGCACTATTGGGTCAATCAAATATTTGGGTCTGCCGGAACGTTCCTCTGCCGCCAAACCACCGGTTTTTACCCACGCCAGCACAAAGGGATAAGTCTTATAGATAATCCTGCTAACATACGGTAATGTGAGTTTGCCGCTTGGCCTTACAATAGTAATCGTCCTCATTCTTTTTGCCTCTTGTTTTGAAATGAGCGGAATTAACAAATGAACGAATAATCGCAAATGCGATTACTCTAAGGGTAAAATAGATTTAACAATTTGTCAAAATTACTCAAATTACCCCAAGGCGCTTTAGTTCCCAAAAACATTCGGTTGTGGCATTTATGTCCGCCGCGGCATCGTGCGCGTCTTCAAACGACAACCCGAATAATTGAAAATATAGTTCGGAAAGTTTCGGCCATTTGTATCCTCGCGAGCTCTCAATGGCGCAAAAATTGGTTGATTTTTCCATTGTGCAAATCTTATTTTTTGGCTCAAGCGCATTCGCCATATCTTTCCTTAAAAATTCCGCACCCACTATTTTTTCATCAAAACTTATATTGTGGGCAACCAAATAATCCGCCTGGCCGATCGTATCTTTAAATTCGATTAAAGCGTCTTCAAGAAAAATCCCTTCCTTTCTGGCGCGCGCAGTAGTAATGCCATGCAATTTCGCAGCCTCTCGCGGTATTACAAATCCTTCCGGCTTAATTATGCGGTTTTTCTCACTAATCTTATTGCCGTTTTGGTCGCACAAAACCCAGGCCAGCTGAACCATTCTCGGCCAATTATCCAGTTCTTCTAATTGCGCATTCCAATTTCTCGGCAAGCCAGTTGTTTCCGTGTCAAAAAATAAGTACATTATGCGATAATTATATCAATTTATCTGGTAAAATAAAAGCACCCAAGAGGGGTGCTTTTCAAACTAAATTTATTCCTGTTATGGTTCAAAGTTCTACCTCTTTGACCACTGAGGAGCTCCTCATGCCGGCTTATTTAAAGAGTTGTTTCTTTATTACCGGCATGCTTAAGCACATCGTGTGAAGGTTTATACAAGTTTCCTTGTTGTCCTTTGTTGTTATTTTATTTATATTTAACTTCTATGATTCCTTTTGCTCTTTTTATAATGTTCCTATGATTTCATAATTTGGGATGTTCTTTTAAATATTCGTCTCTTAAAACTAATCCACCCAATCTCAAAATAACATCTATTTCTATTGCGTTATTAAAAGAATAATCTTTAACGCTATTTATAATTGGGTCATTTTTTAAACTCAATAAAATCTCCCTTGATTTTTCTTGAACATCGTAAGCGGTAGTATTTTTTAATAATTTTTTATCTAACTTTTCAAAAAGAGATGATCTGTTTTCTTCGATAATTTTATCAATTCCACTCTCTCTTATTAATTTTAATCCAAATTCAGTGGGTTTTAATGGACTACCGGGAGTTTCTGTTAGTGAATATTGAATACTTTTTCCAGATTCTCTAAATAATGTTTGGATTTCAACAATAGCAAATCTAATTGGACTTATCGTTTTATTAATATTACTTTTCTGCTCTATATAGCATAAAATAAAAATTACTCCCAATATCCCAATTGTTATTGAAGTATTTAAATCAATAATTTTTGCAATATAAAAACCAGATATACTGCCAAAAAGAACGATTACTTGTCCAATAATTTTTAGAACATCCCACATATTTTTATTTGTCTTATAGTTAGTCTTCATATTCAGTGTCTATCAATTTAAGTCATTTGTCAAACTCAAATTCTTGACAATATTTTAAAAAAAGTTATTATAAATATGCGACATCAAATAAACAAACGATTAGCCGTTTAAGAACAATTAAATACTGAATAAACTTGATAAAACTCGTTTTTATAGGGGGCGATATCAGCAATGATGTCGCAATCAGTAGAAGGTGGACTTAAATGTTAATCTTTGAGCTGGTATCGCACCTTATTGAAGCGAGTTTTTGTTTTATATAAACTTGCCACCAAAGGTTAAAGGTCGATTTTGTATAATTAAAATAATTATGATTATGAATAAAAAAACAGGAAAAAATTGGCATTCAAGCGAACCAGACTCAAAGGTTTACCACGATAACAAAGATTGCAACACCGGAAATAACATTGAACGGGAAAACCTTGAAAAAGGAACGGGTGGTCATAGAAAATGTAAAGAATGTGAACATCTTGACCATAAACATAAACATTAATAGGTATCATTAGCCGCCCTCTGGCGGTTTTTGATTTATCCAACTCCTAACATCAAAAGTAAGCGGTCCAGAAGTAAAAGCAGAAGGACAGTCCTGTATTTTGGCCTCATGTAATCGTTTACAAATACAAGAGGGACAAAGTAAACCAATAAGATTGTGGTATGGTGAGATTCTTTTCCAAGCCCAATTTGGAATAATTAAATCAGGAAAACCATATTTGTCCCCATATAATCGTCCGCAATCGTAGCATTTTGCCCTACTTGCCATAATGGTATATTCGCCTTTAAATTGATATTATGTTTTCTTTTAATTTAAAAAGGACATCCCTTTCATAAGGATGTCCTGTTGTGTAACGTTTTCTAACGTTTACTCCACTGCGGGGCTCTTCTCGCTCGTTTCAGGCCGAATTTCTTTCTTTCCTTCATTCGCGGATCTCTTGTTAAAAATCCTGCTTTTCTTAGTCTCTTCCTGTAGTCGGGATTGAATATAACAAGGGCTCTTGTAATGCCATGCCTAACAGCTTCAGCCTGGGAATTGATGCCGCCGCCGTTTACCATTACGGTAATCCTGAACCTGCCGGCGGAATTCATTTTTTCAAGCGAATCTATTACTATTTTCCGCAAAGGCGATGTTCTAAAATAATCTTCAAAATTTTTATCGTTCACGATTATCTGCTTGTCCCCTTTTGTGTAAAGGCGCACTCGCGCAATCGCAGTTTTCCTTCGTCCGACAGCCTCAAAATATTTTGAACTATTTTCGTCATATTTCGATTCGTCAAACACAAAATCTTCCTCGTCTTTTTTGGGGGCAGCGGGTATTTCCGGCATCTCTATCTTTTCGGCCTCAACTTTCTCTTTCACAATCTCAACCTCTTTAGCAGCTTCTTGCTTCTTTTCTTTCGGAGCTGCTTTTTTAACCGCGGCCTTCTTAACCGCTGTTTTCGCCGCAGGTTTTTTAACTTTGGTTTCTTTTTCTTTTGTTGATTTTTTTTCTGCCATAATTATTCGAATTTAATTCGTTTTAGCTGCTTGTCCCTCAGCCTGTTCTTAGGCAACATTCCTGAAACGGCTTTCCTTAATATTTCGCCGGGATTCTTTTCAAATATATCACGCATTAAAATATGCTTATCTCCTCCCAAATATCCCGTGTGCCTAAAATATGTTTTTTGGTCAAGCTTCTGTCCGGTAATTTTAATCTTGCTGATATTCTTTACAACAACATAGTTATTGGAATCTTTATTCGGCATAAAGTCCGGTTTGTTTTTGCCCCTCAAGATAGAAACTATCTGAGTAGCTAAACGGCCCAAAACTTTTCCTTCGGCATCTATGGTATATATCTCTTTTTTATTCTGTGCTTTTTCCATAATTTTGCTTTAAACCAATTCTATAATCGCCATTTGCGAACTGTCTGACTTTCTCTGTCCGGCCTTGATTACTCTGGTATAACCACCCTTCCTTTCAATATATTTCGGCGCGATTTCGCCGACTAATTTCTTAACCGCCTGCGCGGAAAAAAACTGGGCAAGGTATCTCCGGGCGGCCAGATCTCCTTTCTTCGCCTTGGTTATCTTTTTTTCGATAAATTTAGAAAGTTCCTTGGCTTTGGCCTGGGTTGTTTTTATCTTCCCTTTCAATATCAAAGACGTAGACATTGTTTTAAGCAATGCTTTTCTTTGGTCTCTTTCCCTGTGAAGTTTTCTTCCTTTTTGCAGTTTCTTCATGTTTCTATTTTTCTTTCTTCTTTGCTGTTTTTTTGGCCGCTTTCTTTTTCGGGGCCGCGCCTTCTTCTTTTATCTCAGCTGTTTCTGCGGGCTTAAGCTCTAAACCGTTATACAGAAAATCAAAATGGGATATCAAAATGCTCAAAGATTCGCCTAATGCTTCCTCCGGGCTGATAGTCCCATCTGTTTCTATTTCTAGATTAATTTTGTCAAAGTCGGTTCTTTTTCCGACCCTCATGCTTTCAATTGTGTAATTGGCTTTCTTGATAGGGGTAAAAACAGAATCCATTCCGATAACGCCAATGTCTTTCTTTTCTCCCGCATCGGAAAATTTGTAACCAACGCCTTTTTCTATTTTAACCTCTATCTCTAATTCGGAATTTTTATCAGTTAGGGTTGCGATAAAAAGCTCGGGATTAGCCAGTTTTACTTCCGGATTAGCTTCAAAATCTTTTCCAGTCACTTTTTTCTCGCCCTTTGCTTTTAATACCGCGATTTGGGGATCATCGCTGAACATCTTAAACCTTAATTGCTTAAGATTCATCAGAACATGCAAAATGTCTTCTTTAACACCGGGCAAAGTTGAAAACTCATGAGGTGCGTTTTTAATCTTTACCTCCGTTATAGCCGCACCGGTCAAAGACGACAAAAGCACCCTGCGCAAAGCATTGCCGATAGTAACACCGTAGCCGGGATATAAAGATTCTATCTCGAAAACAGCGTTGTTGCCGCTTATTTCCTTTTTTTTAATTGAAGTGGGCAATGGAATCATATTATTAAAATTATGATTGTAATTTATTATCTGGAATAATACTCAAAGATGGTAGCAATTTCCGCCGGCAACTGGACATCTCCGGTTGTGGGTTTCTTCGTTACTTTGCCTTCGATTTTATCTTTGTCAAAAACCAACCAGGCAGGCAAAGAATATTTTTTCATCTTCTCGGATAAATCCTTTAAAGTGCTTTTGCCTTTGGATCCCGCCCTTATCGAAATAACATCGTTCGCACTGACTGAAAACGAAGGAATATCAACTTTCCTGCCGTTAACCATAAAATGCCCGTGCGAAACCATCTGCGCGGCGTGGGATCTTGATCTCGCCCAGCCTAATCTGAAAACGACATTATCCAGCCTGCTTTCTATTTTGTTTATCAATTCGTCGGCAACGTTTTCCGTCTTTCCCCTGTTTTCCAAAACCTGCCTGACGTATTTTTTGAATTGGGATTCGCTGATGCCGTACAATTTTTTCATTTTCTGCTTCTCCCTAAGTTCTTTGCCGTATTCGGACAGGGCAGACCTTCTTTTTTTCGCTTTTTGTCCAGGCGCAAAAGGACGCCTTACCATAGCGCATTTTGCCGAGCTGCATCTCTCTCCTTTCAGGAATATCTTTTCCCCCAGCCTTCTGCAAATTTTACATTTTTGATGTTTGATCATGATTGAAAATAAAATTCGAAATTATAATCTCCTCGGTTTTCTCGGTTTGCATCCGTTGTGGGGTATTGGGGTCGTGTCCTTGATAGACGCCACCTCAAAACCCTGGTTTGCGATTGAACGCAAAGCGGATTCCCTTCCCGATCCCACTCCTTTAACGACTATGTGCAATTTCTTGATTCCCATTTTTTCCGCTACCTGTCCAATCGCTTCGGCCACTTTGGAAGCGGCAAACGGCGTGGACTTTTTTGTCCCTTTAAATCCCAGCTTTCCGGCGGACTTGGATGAAAAAACATTGCCAACCGAATCGGTCAAACTAAGGATGGTATTGTTGTAAGAGCTGAAAATATAAACACGGCCCTCTTTGCCCGTAGGAGTTCTTGTAAGTTTGGCGTCTTTCTGAATGGCCTTTTCAACAGCCTCGCCCTCTTTTATCATCTCTTCTTCGCTTTTCTTGATAACGTGTTTTTTCCCCATAGTGTTAATTAGTTTTCGGTAAAATCATTCTCTATTTCGGCGAAGGCGGAGCCTTTCTTCCGGAACCGGCGGTTTTCCTTACATTGCCGCGGACAGTGCGGCTGTTAATCCTTGTGGTCTGCCCCCGCACCGGCAATCCTTTTGCGTGCCTATGGCCTCTCCAGCTGCTTATGTCTTTAAGCCTTTTAATATTGGTTATGATGTCCCTTTTTAATTCCCCCTCTACTTTATAATTTTTTTCAATCACTTCTTTCAATTTCGCCAAATCGTCCTGAGTTAAAGCTTTGGCTCTCTTTTGCGGATCAATATTAGCTTCTTTCAGTATTTTTTTGCTCAAAGGCAAACCAAGACCGTAAATATAGGTTAAACTGATTGCTATTGGTTTTTCGTCGGGAATGTTAACTCCCACAACTCTTGGCATAGTAATAAATTAAAATTAGGCTCCTTGCCTTTGTTTATGTTTCGGATTTTTCTTGCAAATAACATACACCCGCCCTTTTCGGCGGACGATTTTGCAATCATTGCATACTTTTTTTACTGACGGTCTAACTTTCATGCTTAAATTATGGAAAATAAGTTTATTTTCTTCGATATACGATCCTGCCTCTTTTGTCGTCATAAGGAGTCATTTCCACGGTAACATTGTCGCCGGGAAGAATCCTTATTTTAAATACCCTTAACTTGCCGGCTAAATGGGCCAGCACCTCGGAATCGTCTTCCAATTTAACTTTGAAAAAGCCATTGGGCAAACTTTCGATGACAGTACCTTCTTTTTTTGTTGTGTCGTCTTTTTTTGGCATTTTCAAAAGATATTAAAACAATATCAAAACTTTGGCTTTTGGTCAAGAGATAAGCGAAAGTTTACCGTTTATCTTATACCATAACCGGCACTAGATGCCAAGAGAAAGGCATATGGCTAGAACTTCACTTCTATATTAACCTTGTCCTGCGTATCTGGCACATTTCCCTTCCAAAACGGGAAAATGCTTATTTCCGCTTTATCTATTTCCGGCACATTACCCAAGATGGAAGCGGAATAATTCTTGGCCCGGCCTTTTACGCTATTAAACAGAAAGTCGTTCTCCGGCAGCCAATAACCCTTTCCAAAACAAGAAACCTGCAATTCCACAAGGCCGTCTTTCTCTTCGTAGCCGCTGATGCTAAAAGACACCGTATTCGGCGCTAATTGCCTGCCTTGCTGCTGCAGATTGTCCCTAATTATCTTTTCGGCAATGGCCATCAGATCCGATTTTTTGAAAGCAGTTACCTGCGAAGTTATAGTTCCTTTCATTTCAAAATTAAGGACCGGCTGATTTTCCTTTGTGTCTGAGCCAAGATTTTCTATCTGCTGAGATATCTTATCCTCAACAAAAATATAATCTGCACCGACGCTGTTTTTAAGCGATTCCTTAGCTTCGGCTAAATACTTTGTTTTAAAGCTTTCTTTAGCGGAATCAAGGTCTTTTTTTGTGACAATCCGTATATCGGATGACGCTCCTCCGGTTATTGGCTCAATTATTTCCGCCCATGTTGTCGCATAATAGTCGGTGCCGTTTAATTTCGGAACGGAAAAGGTGGCAGAAGAGATGTTATAATCAGGTCCGGCCTCATCAGCCTCTATTTCTATATCCACATACCCTGGTTCAACCTTTCCTCCGCTCACTTTTGCCGCCGGAACATTAACAACCGTTAATGAATGGTAGGAAAGCCCCTTCGGGGAAGACAAAAAATGCGAACCTGATTTTAGCGTTAAGGTGTCCGCCGGAGTATATTTGTTATAAACCCTTATTTTTCCCCTGGCTTTGACGGCGTTCTCATCCACGCCGGTAGCATTATATCTTTCCGAATATTCTTTTGTTTCCGTAAAAACAACTCCTGCGATAGTTTTATTAATAATATCAACCTCCGTTTGGCCCGGATTCGCGATTATTGTCGTCACAACGGAAACATCTTCTGTTTTAGGATATATGTTTATCTGCGCTTTGGCCGGAAAAATCGCTCCTCCGATAAGTAAAATCAGGGCAGCCGCGCCGAAAAATTTAAGATTATTGCTTTTGCCCGATCTTTTCGGTTTATAAGTATTTTTTATTGGAGCAACAGCTTTGGCTGTAGTATTATCTGCATCAACATTACTCTGAATATCGTCTTGTTCGGCCGCTCCTCCGGGCGGAATAATATCAAATATTTTTTTGCTCATATAGTTGTATATTAACGCGGTTGCGCCTTTTTAACAAGTCTAAAATTTATCTGAATATTCCGTATTCTTTTATTTAGGATAATATTCGTTATTTTAATGTCGCTTTAATTCTTCGTACGCCCGCACTACTGCTTTCTTCTTTTGTTATTTTAAAAACGCCTAACTCGCCCGTACTTTCTACATGAGGTCCGGCGCAAATTTCTTTAGAAAATTCTTCCCCTGTTTGAGGATTAAAAATAGTCCACACTTTTACGATATCGGGATATTTTTCCTTAAAAAAAGCCAAAGCGCCGGATTCCAATGCTTGCCTTATCGGCAACTCTTCTTTTTTAACCTGTAAATCTTCTTTTATTTTCTCGTTTACTAAATCCTCCACCGCTTTAATCTGCTCCGCAGTCATTTTTTGTTCGTAAGAAAAATCAAATCTAAGCCTTTCCATGTTTATGTCCGAGCCCATTTGTTTTACGCTATCGCCCAAAATTTTTCGCAAAGCGGCGTGCAGCAGATGCGTGGCGGTATGAAGCTTCGCCCCTTCTTCGCCGGCATCCTTGCCTACTCCCCCG
>JAQUOQ010000025.1 GCA_028717005.1 Minisyncoccota bacterium | reverse complement strand
TGGCCGGGCTGGAATCGCTTTTTTGGATAAAGAAAAAATGGCAGCAGCGGTTGCCGAAGCTAAAAAACAGGCAGATATTGTTATTGTTTCTATGCATGCGGGCACCGAATATATCTACACACCGATGGAGGAGCAAACAAGCTTCGCGCGCGCCGCGATTGACGCCGGAGCGGATATGGTTATCGGGCATCATCCGCACGTGGTGCAGCAAATGGAAAAATACAACGGCAAATACATTTTTTACAGCCTCGGTAATTTTATATTCGACCAGATGTGGTCTCTGCCGACGCGGCAGGGCATAGCGCTAAAAATTGTATTTACAAAACAGGGCGTGAAAAACATCGAAATAGCACCTGTTCTTATAGACGATTATTGCCAGCCGCATATTTTGGATTACGGGAGCGCAAAAGATATTTTGGCGCGGTTGGATTTTGATTTGTTGGCGGAACAAATCAGGGTTTACGGCGAACCCGCCACTGGCGCGGCTGCGCCCGCGGGCGAATAAATTATTTTGTTTTTCAAAAATATAGGCTATAATGTGAGGCAAGGAATCGAATCTTATTTTTAGAATAACAATTCGCGATTCAAACAGATTATGGCGCAAGATTTAAACCAAAAAAACAGCCCGATGCCGCCGAAAAGCGGAGAGAATTTGATTTCCAACGACTATACGGGATTGATGGGGGAAATAGCGGAATTGGGAGACAGTCCGGAATTGGAGAAAGTAAAACAAGCCAAAGAAAGCTTTGTTGTCCAGAAAATTAACCAGGAGAAAGAAAGAACGAGAATGTTTTTGAAAAATTATAAGCGTTTATTTCCGGAAATCAGGCAGAAAGTAAACGATGCCGAGCAGGAAGCAAAAAAAATGATAGCCGGGCATATAAAGAGTGAAAAAGAAATAGACGCGCTGGATGAAGGCGAAAAATTTATCCTAAACAAAGTAAGGAACGAATATAAAGATTTTAAGGAAAAAAATCCGGGAGAGGATAAGTTTTTTTCTTTTGATTTTGCCGATGAACTTGACCGGCTGATCTACGCCAATTTAGTTTATAATCTTTCGTTTAGATGCGCGGGAGCGGGTGAAGCAGAAAAAACAGCCGAAGCTTTGCCGCAAGCTCCTGTTTTTGCGGAACCAAAAGGGTTTCCGGAAGCTTATCGCGAAATGCCGGCGATCGATGAAATTCAAGAGGGGGAGGCAACAGCACAGCAGCAAGAAGTTATTATTCCGGCAACTCCGGCGCGGGTAGTCCAATCCAATTTTGCTGCGAAAGAGCTAACGCTGGATTATTTGAAGGCCGAAGAAAACAACCTTAATAAAACTAAAGCAACGGAATTGGCAAAGATTATCCGTGAGTGGATTTTTGGGCAAGGCGATTTATACGCCCATTTAACCGGCAGGCTTTCTAAAAAAGAATTGGTTGAGCAATGGCTTAAAGTTCCGGAGAACGCGGCCTGGATTTCTGCGGCACAGAGATTTAGAACCGAGCACGGCAAAAAAATATCATCAATAAAGAGAATGGTAAAAATAAAAATCGGAAAAACGGAAAGAAACGAAATGGTTTATGATAATCCGTATTTTTGCGAAGGCAGCGAGCTTGGCTACGAATCAAATTGTTTTGACGAGACAAGTGGCGACATGAGGCAGTCGGAAAGAGAAAGAATAAAATATAAAGCATATATCAATACGGACAGCCAATACGTGATGGGTGTTTTTGAAGGATTGATAGACGAGTTCAGCAAAAACGATGATTTGTTGAGATATGGCTTTGCCGCGAAAACTCCGGCAATGTTCGATCCGAGCGCCGATGAAATAGCAAATGTTATCAGCCAGAAAAACAGGATAATATTTTATTTCGGAGAAAAAACAATGAATTCGGCATTGTCCGTGATGCAAAAATTCGCCTCGAAAAACAGGGCGATACTTAATAAATCCGGCATTTTACTGGCGCAGAAAATTTTCGACAAAGAGGGGAGGGACGTCCCCGCGATATCCGTTGCTTCGGAGACAAAAGGTGTGTCTCCGGATTCGTCGCGGAAATTTCCAAAATACAAAACCTATAACTCTATGCAGAGCGAAATAATTCTTTCGAGCATAGGATCTTTTATGAGAGAAGTTTTTACTCCCCAGAGATTGGTGGAAATAGGGCAGAGTAGTCCGATGCTAAAACAAAAAATTGGGAATTTGCCGGGCAATGCTAGCGAAAAAGATTTTCTGGCAGTGATTTTAAACGAAACAATCGGCATTGGCTTGCTTTTGGAGAGCCTGTTAAGATTTTATCCCAAATGGTCAAAAGCATTCGGAATGACGGCTAATAATTTGGCATTTAAACAGGAAGCCGGAGACACGGACGAAGCTGTGGCATTTAAACAATTAGCATCGTTTTAAAAGGAATTTTAAATTAAAACACGCCGAATGATTTACGGCGTGTTTTTGATAATGCGGAGGGAGAGGGATTCGAACCCCCGGTGAGATTTCTCCCACAGCAGTTTTCAAGACTGCCCCATTCAACCGCTCTGGCATCCCTCCAATATCGAGAATTATAATAGGTTTTTGCCCATTTGTCTATACGAAAATCTTGTGATAGAATGCCAATATATTTGAAGGGAGAGGTGCCAGAGTTGGTCGAATGGGGCACCCTGCTAAGGTGTTAGCTGTGAAAACGGCTCGGGAGTTCGAATCTCCCCCTCTCCGCATATTGTTTTATTGATGCTTATTTATTAGTTATTAATAAAACAAATTTATATTGACGATAGGAGATTCGAAGCCGCAGGGCTGACGAGCCCGAGGCCGTACTTGAGCGCAACTTTACCAAAAGTTGACGCGAAAGCGAATCTCCCCCTCTCCGCATAATAATGAGTAAAGTGATTTTATTTTAGTTTGTTTCCCGGGCGGCGGTTAGCCCCCAAACCTCCGAAGCGCCGGCTCGTTTTAATTCTTTGGCGCATTCTTCCATTGTCGCGCCGGTGGTATAAACATCGTCTACAAGAAAAATTATCTTCTTTTTGAATTCTTCCGCGTTGCTTACGGCAAACGCATTTTTTATATTTTCAATCCTTTCCATTTTGTTTAGCTTCACCTGCGGCTGGGTGTTTCTGATTCTTTTCAGGTTATCCAAAGATATTTTTGCGCCGGTTTTTGCCGAAATAATTTTTGCAATTTCTTCCGCCTGGTTAAAGCCGCGCGCTTTTTTGCGTTTTATAAAAAGGGGAACGGGGACAAGGAGGGAATCGGAAGGAATTTCCTTTGTGATAAAATTAAAGTGTGCTAAAATCAAAAAAGATAAATAGTCAGCAAGTTCTTTAATCTGGTTTAGATATTTAAGATGGTGCACCAGCAGCTTTACGCGCCGCTCCTTAAAACTGGCTGCGGAGTAAAGCCCGTTTAGTTTTCTGTCTCGGCAGAACCAGCATTTGCCGGTGCTCATTAATTTTTGCGGTTTTTCGCAAAGGCAGTATTCAAACGGATTTATCTCGATAAGCGAAAGGCAATCCTCGCAAAAATAGGCGCCTTCGCGGCCGCAATTGAGGCATTTTTTCGGGAAAATAACGTCCAATAAAAAATTTTTAACAGCCTTGAGCATTTTAGTTTCTGCTGTTATTATACATACAAAAAGAACGCCTTAAAAGCATTTCCCTTTTTTGATAATGATGCTATAATTTAGAAAATATTATCATGTTTCTTTTTAGCGATAAAAGCAAACGGAACAATCTGGGCATAGATGTGGGTACAAAATCCGTAAGAGTGGTTGAGCTCTCCGGAAAAAAGGGCAAACCAGTGTTGGAAAATTACGGCGAACTGAATCTTGACATTGCCGCCAGCCAGTCTTTCAGAAATTTTGACAAAAGCACGCTAAACCCATCGGTAGAAACTATTTCAAGAGCCCTTAAGGCCATATTAGATGAAACGGGGATCAAGGCAAAGCGAGCGGTTTTTTCGCTTCCTGATTTTTCCACCTTTTTTGTTTCTTTTGAGTTGCCGCCGATGTCCAAAAAAGACCTAGATAATGCCATCGGTTTTGAGGCGAGAAAGCATATCCCTTTGCCATTATCGGAAATTGATTTGGATTGGCAGTGCATGTCCAAAGACCCGACGAGAGAAAGGAATAAAATTGTGCTTATGGCCATACCCCGCAGCCTGATTAACCAGTACAAAACCGTGGCCGAGAGCGTGGGCTTGCAGTTGATTGCTTTGGAGGCAGAAGCCCTGTCTTCAAAAAGAGTTCTCTTTGAAGAAAATTTTCCGACCACCTGCATTGTGGAAATCGGCTATCAAAGCACGGCAGTAAGCATAGTCGACAACAATTTTATTAAAACAAGTTTTAGTTTTGACATTGCCGGCAAAGACCTTACCTTAAGCCTTGCCGAAACATTAAATATTGATATCGCCGAAGCCGAACAGATAAAACGGGAAAACGGCCTTCTGAGCGACGAGAGGGAAGATGTCCCGCAGATCTTGGTGCCGATTATTTCTTTGATAGTAGATAAAATTAAAAAGGTTATTATAGATTTCCAGGAAAAAGAGCGGGCAAAAGTAAAGAAAGTATTTTTAGCCGGCGGGACCGCACAAATGTTCGGCCTTTTGGAATATTTTAAAAGCGTTTTTGACGAAGACGATTTTTCCGAAATAGAAATTGAAATGGCAAAATCTTTTTCGAAAGTCAGCTACCCGCCCATTTTGGAGGGCAAGATTAAAGAATTAAACCCCACTTTTGCCATAGCTCTGGGCGAAGCGCTTAAAAATTTCAAGTAAACATTGAAAACAATAAACAAATGATTTATAATTAATAGTAAATCATTTGCAATTGATTAGTTCAACAGTTAAATTAAAAATTTAAAAAGCTTTAAAAAATGGCAATCGAAATAGTTTCAGAAGAAGGCAAGTCGTCCCTCATAAGCAAAATATTTTCTGCTGTTGCTTTTTTGGCCGTTTTGCTTTCCGCCGGGGCATTTTTATATTTGCGGTTTGTGGCGATTCCGTCAGGCGAAAAAAAGATAGCCAATTTAAATATGGAAATCGCTAACCAGACAAGTTCCGGCCTTTCCGCGGACATAATGCTTGTGGGCAAAGAAGTGCGTGATTATAAACTTCTCTTAAATAACCGCGCTGTGGTTTCGAAGTTTTTCTATGATTTGGGAACTTGGACGCATCCGCAAATTTTTATAAGCGGCATTGATCTTGACGTTGGAACCAGAACTGCCACCATGTCCGGCGTCGCAGCCGGTTTCCAGCCACTGATACAGCAAATCGCCTTTTTCTCGAAACAGCCGCTGATTGAAAGCTATAATGTTTCGAATGTAAAAATGGGAACGGGAGGAACGGTTAATTTTGACCTCGCTTTGACGGTAAAACAGGAAGTGTTAAAAGAAACATCAAATTAAAACTATGGACACAAAACAATTAAGCCCCACAATATTGATCTCAATATTTTTTATCCTGGCTTCAGGCGCTTTTGTTTATTTTCTGGTTATGCCGATTTACAGCGATGCGCAAACAAAACAGTTTAACATTAAAACCTTGCAAGCCCAACTGGACGCGCAGATTGTTTATAACACTCAATTAAGCCAAACGGAAAAAACCCTTCAGGATTTGAATTGGGGCGATAAAAGAAAAAAAATAGAAGCCAATTTCAGCACTTCTCCCTTTTTTGAATCGGAAGCGGAAATATTTTTAAGGGATGTCGTAAAAAGAAGCGGCATGGCGCTTACACAGATAACTTTGTCTGCTCCGACATCAGTTAAGAGCGCCAACCAAAACCAAGCCGAGGGAACGGCCCTAAAAGATGCAAAACCGGCCGGCCAGGGAACTGCCGGCGCGCAAACTTACGCGGATGACGCGGCCTTAAACAGCTTGGAAGGGGAAGTAAGGAAAACAGAGGTAACAATGACGGTTCGTGGCACTTACGACATGTTTAATAATTTGTTAAAGATTTTTGAGAAACAAGGATATATAATAGCGGTAAAGCAAGTAAGCTTTACCGGCGGCACGGCGACCACGGATTTTAAAATAACGGCGAACATCTATTCCTACTAATTTATAATTTAATTTAAAGTATGGATATTTTAAACAACCCAAAACAAAAATTGAATTTTGATATTGGCAATTCAAAGCCGATACTTTTTGTGGGATTAATTTTAATTTTAGGCGCTGTCGGATTTTTAATATACCAAAAAAGCGGATCGTCGCTGGAATTGATTTCGCCATCTGCCGGGGAAATACAAACTCGGCCCATCAATATTGATTATGAATTTTTGAAGTCCGCTAAATTTGAAGCGCTGGAAACTTTCCCAAGCTATCCGGACTTTCAGCCAAGCACGGGGGAGGGAGTTCCGGCCGGAAGGGCTAATCCATTTTTGCCTCCGGCAGGCCTTCATTACACAACTCCCGGGGAAAGCACGCCGGCCCAATAGGGGCTTTGCAATAGCATCTTAAGACAGGTTTTATCCTAATGCTCATACAAAAACTAGTTGAAAAAAATAAAATAACAGCCAACGAAGGAGAACAGCTGGAAAAAGAACTGAAAGAAGACTACAAAGGTTCAGAGGAAGATTTTTTGTTATTTAAAAGAATAATAGACGAAAAAGAATTAAACGACATTAAGTCGGAAATTTTTAATATTCCCGTGTTTCCCGGAGATGAAACCCTGGAAATACCGAATGAAACGCTGGCCTTAATACCGGAAGAATCGGCCCGTTTCTATAAAATTGTGCCCCTGTCTTTGGAGGGCAGTAATTTAAAAGTGGGCACCGCTGATCCGCAAAACTTTAAAGCGAAAGAAGCGCTTAATTTTTTGGGCCGCCAGCACAATCTGAGCGGCGAAATGTACCTTTTAAGCCCGCGGCTTTTTGAAGAATATTTAAAACAATACAGCAACCTTAAAGAAGAGGTTAATAAGGCTTTGAGCCAGCTGGAAACAGAGCTGGATAAGTCGGGGGATATTGAAATTTTTGGCGAAGGGCAAGCGCCCTCTTCAAAAATAGAAAAGCCCATAGACGAAGCCCCGATAATTAAAATGGTGGGAGTGATTTTGAGGCACGCCGTGGAGGGCAAGGCTTCGGATATCCACATCGAACCAGAAGAAAAGCAATTAAGAGTAAGGTTTAGGATGGATGGAACGCTTTATTCCTCTTTGTTTCTGCCGATTCATACGCACCCATCAATTATCGCCAGGATAAAGATACTTTCCAATCTTAGAATAGATGAAACCAGAATACCCCAGGACGGCCGTTTTTCCGCCAAAATAAATGAAAAAGAAATTGATTTTAGGGTATCAACCCTTCCGACAAAATTAGGAGAAAAATTGGTTATCAGGGTTCTTGATCCGACCGAAGGATTAAGGACTTACCAGGAGATAGGGCTGATAAACACAAATTTGGATTTAATCAGAGAAGCTGTAGAAAAACCATTCGGGTTAATCTTGGCAACCGGGCCTACCGGTTCTGGTAAAACTACCACTCTATATTCAATTTTGCAGGAATTAAACAAGCCGGAATATAATGTGATTACCTTGGAAGACCCGATAGAGTATTTTATTAAAGGAGTAAACCAGTCGCAGATCCGGCCGGAAATCGGCTATGATTTCAGCAACGGCTTAAGGCATGTGGTCAGGCAGGACCCGGACATTATAATGGTTGGTGAGGTTAGGGATGAGGAATCTGCCTCGTTGGTTACCCATGCCGCGCTGACCGGCCATGTGGTTTTGTCTACCCTCCACACGAACAACGCCATTGGCGTCGTTCCCCGTTTGATTGATATGAAAATCAAGCCTTTTCTTTTGCCGGCGACATTAAACATCGCTCTTGCCCAAAGGCTGGCGCACCGCCTCTGCCCTTATTGCAAAGAAAAAGTTAAGGCCACCAAGGAATTTGAAAAACTAATATTAAAAGAATTGAGCGACCTGCCCGAAAAAGCGCGGACAGGGCTTAACCTCGCGCCGCCCTTGTATGTTTATAAGCCGGTTGGCTGCCCCAAGTGCAATATGAAAGGAGAAAAGGGAAGGTTGGGAATTTTTGAGATTTTAAAAATGACGCCTGAACTTGAAGCTATAATTATCGAAGAGCCGACAGAACAGCGAATCACCGTAGAGGCCAAAAGGCAGGGAATGGTTTCGATGCGGCAGGACGGCCTCATTAAGGCTTTGTCCGGGGAAGTATCTGTTGAAGAAGTATTAAGAATTTCTGAGGAATTTTAAAAATGGATTATAAAACCTATCTACAACAGCTCCTTTATCTGGTAGTCCAAAAAGGGGCGTCGGATTTGCATATAGCGGTTGGCCATCCGCCGGTTTTGAGGATAGACAGAAAATTAATTCCTCTTACGAAAGAAAAAAAGTTTTCACCGGAAGACACGCAAAATCTTTGTTTTTCGCTGATGACGCAAATACAGCTTGATAAATTTTTAATTGAAAAAGAAATTGATTTTTCGTATGATCTCGCCGGAGTAGGTAGATTCAGGGTTAATGTTTATTCCGAAGGAGGGTGTGTCGCGGCCGCTTTAAGGGCAGTGCCAAACCACATCAGCACGATAGACGAGCTTAATCTGCCGATGCAGATGTATAGGTTTGTTAAAGAAATGCAAGGCTTTGTTTTAATTACCGGACCGGCAAGCCACGGCAAAAGCACCACTTTGGCCGCAATGATTGAAGAGATAAACCAAACCCGCTCGGCGAACATCATAACGATTGAAGATCCGATAGAATATCTTTTTTCGGACAACAAATCAATAATCAGCCAGCGGGAACTTAATTCCGATACGCTATCTTTTGCTAAAGCATTAAAATCCACCTTCCGGGAAGATCCAGACGTTATTATGGTGGGGGAGATGAGGGATCAGGAAACTATCGGCACTGCTATCACCGCGGCGGAAACAGGCCACCTGGTTTTCGCCACTTTGCATACGAACTCCGCTTCACAAACGATTCACAGAATTGTCGATGCATTCAGCGGCGAGCAGCAAAACCAAATTAGGGCGCAATTATCCAGCTCGCTTTTGGGAATTATTTCCCAAAGGCTTATTCCGGCAATAAATGGGGGAGTGATGCCTGCCTGCGAAATAATGTTTAACACCCAGGCGGTTGCCAATTTGATAAGGGAAAATAAAGTTTACGAACTCCCTTTGGTTATTGAAACTTCGTCCGATCTGGGAATGGTTTCTCTGAACAGGTCTTTGGCGGAATTGGTGAGGAAAAGGCTTGTGACTATGGAAAACGCGCTTAATTATTCACCCAATGTTAAAGAGCTTAAAAAAATAATGCTGCAATAATGAAATATTTTTACGAAGCAAAGGATTCGAGCGGCAAGACTTTTTCAGGAGTTTTTGAAGCCGCGAACAGGGATGAAGTTTTGGATGCTATCAGCGCCAAAGGGCTTTATGCTACAGCCCTGGCGGAAAAAGAAGCCAAAGGCGTAGGGCAAATGGAAATCAATCTGCCATTTTTGAACAGGATTTCTCCAAAAGAAGTGGTGATGTTTTCGCGCCAGCTCGCGATTATGATAGATTCAAACGTTTCTCCGGCGGAAGCCTTGGACGCGCTTGCCAACCAAACAACAAACAAAAATCTTAAAGAACGGCTGGCGAGAATTGCTTCTGACGTGAGAGGCGGAACCGCGTTATCCAAAGCTTTTTCCAGATACCCGGAAATATTTTCCAATTTTTATATTAACATGGTCAAATCGGCCGAAGTTTCCGGCGATTTGCCGAAAATATTGGAAAGAACGGCAGATCATGTGGAGAGCGAATATGATATCCGTTCCAAAACAATGGGCGCCATGATTTACCCGGCAGTTATTTTGGTGGTTTTTGTCCTGATTTTTACGGTTATTATGGTGTTCGTTATTCCCGGGCTGGTTAAAGTTTTGGAAAGTACGGGCCAAGAACTGCCGATTGCCACGAGAATAATTATCGGTGTTTCCAATTTTTTTATAAACCAATGGTATCTTTTGCTTATTTTGGTGGGCGGATTGGTCGCGTTTTTTTGGTATTACCCAAAAACAAAGGAAGGCAAGGATTTTTTTGATAGCTTGATTTTAAAAATTCCGATTTTTAAAAATTTCTTTCGCAATCTATATTTAGCCAGATTTGCTGAAAACTTATCAACGTTAATAGCGGCCGGCATTCCTATTGCCGATGCTATGGAAGTGATAGCGGATTTAATCGGCAATAATGTTTACCGAAGGATAATTTTAGACGCACGGAACAGGATAATAAAAGGAGAAGGAGTAAGTTATGCCCTATTGCAGCACGAAAAAGAAATCACGCCGTTATTTGTTCAAATGGCAGCAGTTGGAGAAAAAACCGGCCGGCTGGACAGTGCGCTTTTAAATATAGTTAGATTTTATAAAAGGGAAGCAGAGGTTTTTATCGGTTCGTTATCAAGCATTATTGAGCCGGTTTTGCTTATTTGTTTGGCAGTGATGGTCGCCTTTTTGGTGGCAGCAGTTTTGCTTCCCATATACCAAATCAGCACCACGGTTCCGCAATAATAATAACTTGACGAAACGAGCCACTAATTGATAGAATAGGTGTAATGTTAAAAGGTCGCCTAAATGATTTAACCATTTAAACACGAAAAAACGCTTAAATTTTTTAAAACAAAAAATGAATTTCAATAATAAAAAAGGTTTTACTTTGATCGAGCTGTTGGTGGTAATCGCCATTATCGGCATTTTGTCCGGCCTGATTATCGTATCAATGAGCGGTGCCCAGAATTCAGCCAAGGATGCGAACATAAAAGCGTATGTAGACCAAATGAGGGCTGCCGCGCAGGTATTTTACGCCAACAATAGCACTTATCTTAATTTTGATGCCAGCGGAGATGGGTTAATTTTAAAAAACGCCATGAATGCGGTTGGAGGCACAGCCGGAGTGGTATATACTACTGGAGGCACCGGTTATTGTATATCTAAAGAATTAATTTCTAACGCCGCAATACATTATTGTGTTGATTCAGCAGGGACAGTAAAACAATCCGCTGCGACTGATTGTGTTGCGCTAACTTGTCCATAAAAGATTAAGTATTTTAAAAGTTCCCTTATTTTTTAAAAAAAATGAATTTCAATAATAAAAAAGGTTTCACTTTAATCGAGTTACTGGTGGTAATCGCCATTATCGGTATTTTGTCCGGCTTGATTATCGTATCAATGAGCGGCGCCCAGAACTCGGCCAAGGATGCTCGCGTAAAGGCTACGCTGGACCAGATAAGAACAGCTGCAGAAGTTTATAAATCGGGCCATGGCGATGCTTATTCTGCTGTCGCAGCAGACACTAATGTTACAGCATTGGATGCTACATGTACGGCAACAGCAAGCACTTTTATGGCAACTGGTGAGGATCCCCAAAAGTTATGTGCGGATGCCGTAACAAGTGATAACGGAGCTTTGT
>JAQUOQ010000024.1 GCA_028717005.1 Minisyncoccota bacterium | reverse complement strand
GTGGAACGAAAACAAATCCAATTCTTTGCCCAATTTTTTATGGTCTCGTTTTTCCGCTTCTTCAAGCATCTTCAAATAATCCGAAAGTTCTGTTTCGGTTTCGAATGCCAATCCATATATTCGTTTTAACATCGGATTTTTTTCGTCTCCGCGCCAATAGGCCCCGGCCAGTTTTTGCAGCTTAAAGGCCTTTGCGTTTATTTCTTTAGTAGAGCTGACATGCGGGCCGATACAAAGGTCGGTAAAATCGCCGGATATATATATGCACACATTTTTTTCCGGTATTTCTTCGATAAGCTCCAGTTTGAAGGGCTGGTTTTTAAAAAGTTTTTTGGCTTCTGCTTTGCTTATTTCTTTTTGCCCAAAAACAACATCGCGCCCGATTATCTCCCGCATCTTTTTTTCGATTTTCTCCAAATCGCCTTCCGATATATCCGCATCAATATCATAATAAAATCCGTTTTCTATTGCCGGTCCGATGCCGAATTTAGCATCCGGATACATCTCCTGCACAGCATAGGCGAGGATGTGGGATAATGAGTGCCTTATTTTTTCTATTTTTTCGGACATAAGTTTACCCGGTTAAATACGATTTAAGTATTTTAAATCGTAAATTTTAATTATTAATTTTATTATTTTGATTTATTACACTCACACCGATTTTAAATAATCTTAATATTATGAATTGCAATTTAAAATTTATTTAACCGGGTGAACATTTACGCTTCTAATATTTCTTCAATTTCATTTGCTATTATTTTCGCTGAACCGTCGCGATAATCCGCTTTTCCAGTGATGGAAACTATTTTATTGGCCAGCAGCAGTTCGGGCGAAGATTCAAGAAGGGAAGGGAACACAACCACTTCGATCCGGTCCGTCAAATCCTGAACCTTGATAAACATCATCGGCTGCCCCTTTTTCGTTATTATTTTTTTTACGTCCGCGATTATTCCGCCGATGGTTACCGATTCGCCCTGAATTATATATTTTTGGTACGGATTGCTGTAATCCCGCACCATATTCAAATCCATATTAACTTTTTTTATCGGAGTTGCCAGCCTTGCAAGCATTTCGCGGAATCGTTCCAGCGGATGGCCGGTAATATAAAGGCCCAAAAGTTCTTTTTCCCACATCAGCTTTTCGTAGTCACCGATTTCCGCCACTTTGTCCAGGGTTATATTACCATTAAAGCTTGCCGAGATGCCGTTGTCAAATAGGCCTTTTTGCCCGCTTTCTTTTATCTTTTGGTTTTTCTTTGACCAATCCAGCAATTTTTCCAAATTAGCCAATATCTGGTTTCTTTCCAAAAGCCTGTCGAAACAACCGGCCCTGACCAGGCTTTCCATTGATTTTTTATTTAAAACTTTCGAATCAACCCGGGAAATAAAATCCTGGATTGAAGTGTAGTGGCCGTTGGCCTTCCGTTCGTTAATGATAAGCTCTACTATATTATATCCCACATTTTTTATGGCGGACAAACCGAAACGGACCTGGCTTTTATCCGGGACTACGCTGAAATTGCTGAAACTTTCGTTTATTTCCGGCGGCAAAACTTCTATTTTCATTTTTTTGCACTCATCAATAAGTTCGGCAATCCTTTCCACGTCCGAACCCTCGGAAGTTAAAAGGGCTGCCATATATTCCACCGGATAATTGGCTTTGAGATATGCTGTTTGGTAAGCGATAATCGCGTAACAGGCGGCATGGGATTTGTTAAACGAATACATTGCGAAAGGCTCGATCCATTGCCAGATTTCCACGCCGAATCTTTCCGGTATGCCGTTGTTTTTAACGCCGCTGATAAACTTGTCTTTTTGCTCCATCAAAAGCTTTTCGATTTTCTTCCCGATAGCTTTTCTTAAAATATCCGCCTCGGCCAAAGTAAAGCCGGCGATTTCCTGGGCGATCCTCATAATCTGTTCCTGGTATACAGGAATGCCGTAAGTGCTTTCGAGAATCGGCTGCAGTTTCGGATGCAGATATCTAACCTCTTTGGTTTTATTTTTTCCGGCAATGTAGGCGGGAATATGCTGCATCGGGCCCGGGCGGTAAAGCGCCACCATAACTATTATATCTTCCATTTCCGTGGCTTTAAGCTGTTTCAAATATCTCCGCATTCCGGACGACTCGAATTGGAACACGCCCACCGTGTCCGCTTTCTGGAAAAGATTAAATGTTTTCGGATCGTCCAGAGGGATATTATCTATATCCACGTTGTTTCCCCGCACTGCGTAAATTCTTTTCAGCGTTTCTTCAATAATAGTCAGGTTTTTTAATCCCAAAAAATCCATTTTCAAAAGCCCTAGGCTTTCGATGGCATGCATTTCGTATTGGGTAACTATCGCGCTTTCGTCCTGCGTGGGATGCTGGATCGGCACCAGATTGTCCAGCGGATTTTTGGAAATCACTACTCCGCAGGCATGGGTAGAAGCATGCCGGGCGCACCCTTCTATTTTTAAAGCCAGGTCAATCAGCCTTTTTGCCTGATCATCGCTGTTATACAAATCGCTAAATTCGTTTATGTTTTCCAGAGTTTCTTTAAGGTTAAACCCCATCGGGGTTATTTTTGCGATTCTGTCGCAAAAATTGTATTGGTAACCGAGCGCCCGTCCGACGTCCCGGACAGCGGCCCGCGCTGCCATTGTCCCGAAAGTGATAATCTGCGCCACATGGTTGCGCCCGTATTTTTGGGCGACGTAATTAATAACTTCGTCCCGCCGCTTATCCGTAAAATCAAGATCGATATCGGGCGGGGAAATCCTGTCCGGGTTTAAAAATCTCTGGAAAAATAATCCGTATTTCAGCGGATCAACGTTTGTGATGTTCGCCAGATAGGCCACGATTGAGCCGCCGGCCGAACCTCTTCCCGGACCGACGACGATTCGGTTTGATTTCGCCCAATTAACATAATCCTGCACGATTAAAAAGTAATCGACAAAGCCTGTCGGGCCGATAACCGACAACTCGTATTCCAGCCTTTCTATAATCGGCTTTAATTTTTCGTCCTTTATTCCTTCCGGATTTATTTTTTCGCCCTTTTCGGCCGCAGCAACCAAATCTTTTAATTCTTTGGATTCGATTTTGTATTTTTTTTCTATTCCCTGATAGCAAAGCTCGCGCAAATAATTAAGATGATCTTTTCCATCCGGAGTTTCGAAATAGGGAAGCTTTGTTTCGCCAAATTTCATCTCCAAATTGCAGTCTGCAACGATTTTCTGGGTATTATCTATTGCTTCCGGAACATCCGCGAAACTCTCCGCCATTTCTTCCGTTGATTTTATAGAAAAGTCTTCGCCTTTCATTGTTAGCCGCTCCGCGTCATTAATATCGGCTCCGGTATTTATAAGCATCAATATATCCTGCGCTTCCGAATCGTCTTTATCGGCGTAGTGGCTGTCGTTCGTCGCGACCAGGGGAATGCCTGTTTTTTTTGATATCTGGATAATGGCCTCATTTACTTTTGCCTGCTCCGGCAGATTGGGATGATGCTGTATTTCCAGATAAAAATTGCCTTTGCCGAAAATATCTTCGTAATTTTGCGCTGTCTTTTCCGCTTCGTCCATTTTCCCGGCCAGCACAAGCGCGGGAATGCGCCCCTGTAAACACGCGCTTAAACCAATCAGGCCTTTTGCGTGTTTGGCAAGCAAATCCAGATCAATGCGCGGCTTGTAATAAAATCCGTCCAAATGCGCCCGGGTAACAAGCTTTACCAGATTATTGTATCCTTCCTCGTTTTTCGCGAGTAAAATCAGGTGGTATCGCCTGCCTCCGGTTTGCGGCGTTTTATCTTCCATTTTGTTTACCGCTTCGTAAACTTCGCAGCCGATAATCGGCTTAATGCCTTTTGCTTTGGCTTTTTGGTAAAATTCAATCGCGCCGTACAAAACACCATGGTCAGTCAAAGCAACCGAATCCATATTTAAAGACGCCACCTTTTTCAAAATGTCGTCTATTTTCGGCAAACCATCCAAAAGAGAATAGTGCGAATGCAAATGCAGATGAGTAAACTTTTTCATTTTAAAACTATCTAATCTTTTGTCCCTTTATTTCCATTCGGCTGTTTTCCACGCTTCCGTGCGAAACCTGCGTCAGTATAATATCGCCTCCGGCCGTCACATCATCCAAGTCCAGCAGCCCGTCAATCTTGGCGCCGCTTAAACTTATGTTGCCGACTGCTTTAGCTCCTTCCAAAATCAAATCGCCGCGTATAATCATTTCTGCGTATTTTGTTGTTGTGTTTTCTATCCTGGCCTTATCAAGGAGAATGTCGCCGCCGACATAGCTTTTCGCGAGGCTCAAAAATCCCTTGCTCCATATTTTTTCGGCAAGTACGCTTTTTCCTATCTCTGCCCCGACCAGATTAATCGCTCCTCCGGTTTTTAGGCCCCGGATGTCCAGATTTCCGCTGACATTAATTTTTGCCAGATAAATCGAGCCGGATACCTTGGCATCTTTTAAAATCAAATCGCCATCCACGAAAATTTCACCGAGAAAGAATTGCCCGCTTATCTCCGCGTTCTCAAAAGTGATGCCGTGGCTTATTTTTTCGCCCAAAACGAAAAAATTGTCTATAATTTGGCCGGAAAAATCAACCATCCGCCCCTCTTCATCAGCTTTCCGCAATTCTTCCCGTATTTCTTCGGAATTAAGCGGCGTTTTGTTTTTTATTTTTAAAATGTCTTTTGCTAACATACGTTAAATAATGTGCTAATATAGTATATATATTATACTAATTTTTATGACTATTCAAGCGGAAAAGGCTCTGTGGAAAAGGGGATACAAAATCGTCGTTGGCATCGACGAGGCCGGGCGCGGCCCCCTGGCCGGGCCGGTTGTTGCCGGCGCTTTTGCCTTGCTGCCAAAAAATATAAATAAAAGCCTTTTTTCGCTTATTAAAGATTCTAAGCAATTGTCCGAGAAAAAAAGAGAAGAAGCTTTTGCCGCTATATTAAAGGAAAAAAATCTGATTTTCGGAGTCGGCAAAGTTTCGGAGAAAATAATAGACAGCATCAATATTTTTGAAGCGACAAAAATGGCGATGAAAAGAGCCGTGGCAAGTTTAATTAAAAAAACGGGCCTGCGTCCGGACATACTTATTATAGACGGCAAACATGGAATAAACCTGCCGATTGAACAAAAAACCATAGTCAAGGCGGACACGAAAATCTTTTCCTGCTCGGCCGCGAGCATCATTGCGAAAGTTACGAGGGATCGGCTTATGGAAAAATTGGATAAAAAATATATTCGCTACGGTTTTGGCACTCACAAAGGGTATGGCACAAAAGCGCATTTCGCAGCGATAAAAAAATACGGTTGTTGCGAAATCCACCGAAAAAGCTTTAATCTACACCAATAAAAAATGAGGTTATTTAACCTCATTTGATTTTTGTTGTATTAACAAGCGTCCACGGCCTATTTATTCTGCCGCAAGATACATCTTTCTCGAGCAACCACTCGTATTGGCCGCCTGGCTGTAAAAATTCTATCTCAGACCAATTTTGTACCAATATATAATCGGTATAGGCCCCTCCGGTTATAAAAGTTAAAATTCCGCCATCGGTAAGAGTTACCTCGTATTCGTCGGCAAGAAAAGTGTCGTGTTCTACTTTTTCAACAATTCCTATTATCTTTTTCTGGACAATAGTCCCTGTTGCGGATTTGCAGGTATTAGATGCGCAACCAGCGCTGAGCATAGCCATTACGGCAAACAGAATAATCAACTTTTTAAGCATCTTAATCAGCCCTTGTTCCAATGGACTAGCTGCAAAATATAATATATATCCTTTTTTGTCAATTTTTTATCTTAAATTTTAACCGGATTGAGTTGTGGACAATAGTATTGACATATATTACGCAATATATTATAGTATACCTGCCAAGATGAGCGGGGGATTAAGCTGAGATATGGAACTTTTGGCAGGCTGAATCCTTATTTAAACCCTCATTTTCGACACTTAACATTAATTCAGGCAGGCGGGCAATATCTTTGATATTGCCCGCCTCTGTCTTGAATGCCGGTAGCGCCTTGGGCGTTCGCAATTCCCAAAGCGCTGCCCGCACCAAAGGCAATTTGTGCGAGAGCAAAATACCTATTAGGAGATAGGCAAATGAAAGTTCTTATCAAAGTAAATTGGCTCGGGGATTCGCGGGACAACGAACTTGTCCGCAAGCTCCGGGGATCGGATTTCCGTTTTAAAGAAAACGGGAACAGCCTTCTTGTCGAACTCTCGGATCATCCGGCGGAAGATTCCACGGAAGACCGGCGAATATTCACGGTGCCATCTGATGCCCTGATTAATCGCACGTATTCACCCGTGCTCAAGTGCGAGGAATTCCTGCACGAACCGTTCGTGGATCGGGCGGTTGTAATGGCATGCGGGATTATAGGTGGTTCAGCGCCTGGCTGGGGTGCTACCGTTGTATGCAGCCTCACAACCGGTCAGAAGCTTAAATGCAGCGACCAAAATGGTTATGGCGATGCCACTTTTCTTGTGGAAAAAGGCGCAGCCGTAATCGACGCGTGCACCGACAGATCTGTCTGCATCTACGAATACTCCCTCTCCAGCGGCTACCAAAAAGTAATCCTGGACCGGAAAAAAGTATTTGATGGAACCATTGACAACCTCGTTGATTCGCCCTACCACCAGTATCGCAAGGCCGCCGCTGCCGCGCTCGCAAAAGCATGGAGAGGCCTGCCGAACGAAATCTTCTACGCTGTCCGTTCCGCCAGTCCGCCCGCGCAATCATTCGTAGGGATAATGTCCGAAAAAGCACCTTGCTAGCACAGTTATGTGAAAACGCTCGAGGCCTGCGAAAATGCCTCTTTTTTATTACTTTTACCCCCGAAAGGGCGCCAATCAGCCTAAAGGGTTTACAAAAAAGCCAAAAAATGTATAATAAATTAGTATTTAAAAGAAAATAAGCATTAAAAATAAGCAATTAAGAATCAAGAATATTTAAATCAAGCGTTTTCGGCAAAGAACAAAACAGGCGCTTACTTCTTTATTCATGCTTCTTAATCCTATTTAAATAACATGGCTGTTCCAAAACAACGACACAACCAATCACGAAGAGACCGCAGGAGAAAAAATATCTACATTGATTCTCCGGTTTTAATTACTTGCCCGAAATGCGGCAAGCCCGTTTTACCGCACACTATTTGCGGCTATTGCGGTTTTTACAAAAACAAAGAATACATCAACGTTTTGGCTAAATTGGAAAAGAAAGAACAGAAAAAGAGGGCCAAAGAAATGAAAGCCCACGAAAAAACAGAGCACAGCCACGACCACGAGCACGAACACTCGGGAAAAGAAACAGAAAAGCACTAAAAAAATAAAATAAAAATTGCTTCAAGACATTTGTCCAGATCAATAGCTATGCAAAGCTTATATGAATGGGATTTTAACGGCCTTAAAGAGGGCGATTTAGAAGCTATAACTGAAAGGAATATTTCCGAGTTCGGCGCGGGGCTGGAAAAGCCTGCGTTTATCTGGGATCTGGTCAACGGAGTAAAATCAAACCAATCGTATCTTGATAAAATAATTGAAAAGACGGCTCCTGAGTGGCCATTACCCCAGGTTAATATTCTGGACCGAAATGTATTAAGGCTGGGCATTTTCGAGCTTTTATACGGAAACAGGGAAGAGGTTCCGCCAAAGGTGGCCATTAACGAAGCCATTGAATTGGCTAAAAATTTCGGAGGGGAAAGTTCCCGCAGGTTTATAAACGGGGTTCTCGGCACGGTGTACCGCGGAATCGTCGAACAAGAAGAAAAACAAGAGGAAAAAGTAGAATAAATTATGGCCTAAGATTTCTTAGCCCATCATCTATTTTATTTTTTCGGAAAAAATGAAAGATTTTTCTGAAATAGAGCGCAAGCTCAGCATAAAATTCAAAAATAAAAATTTACTGACCCAGGCGTTTTGCCACCGTTCTTATTTAAACGAGAATCCTGATTTTTGCGTTGCGGACAATGAGCGGCTGGAATTTTTGGGAGACGCTGTTTTGGAATTGATAACCACAGAATACATTTTCAAAAATTATCCGGAAAAGCCGGAAGGCGAAATGACCGGCTGGCGCGCGGCGCTTGTCAATTCCAATATTCTATCCGATGTTTCCAAAACCCTTAATTTTGAAGAATATCTGCTTCTTTCCCAGGGCGAAGAAAAAGAAAAAGGTCGCGCAAGAAAATATATTCTGGCCGACACTTTTGAAGCTTTTGTCGGCGCGTTGTATCTTGACCAGGGCTATGAATCCTGCCGCCACTTTATCGAAAAAAATCTTATAAAAACACGGCTTCCGGAAATAATCGAAAACAAACTTTATAAAGATCCGAAATCCCTGTTTCAGGAAAAGGCCCAGGAAATAGTCGCGATAACGCCTACTTACAAAGTTTTGGAAGAAAAGGGACCGGATCATATGAAAAGATTTGTCGTGGGCGTATATTTGGGCGAAGAGTTGATAGCCGAAGGATTGGGTGCTTCCAAGCACGAGGCAGAGCTGAAAGCGGCCGAAGAGGCGCTGGAAGCAAAAGATTGGCATTAAACTTGCCGCAGAACCAGAGTTGCTGCGCAACACGGTTCTGGGCTGCGCCCGAAAAAAATTTACCCAAACCATCGGGTTTGCCCGGAAATGTACCCAAAAATGCTGGAGAACTCTGCTTTCGGGCTTGAAATTAATTCGGTTTTATTGTAATATAGCCGAGTATCAATAATAACAAAAACACAAATAAATGCTGACTATAAGATTAATGAGGACTGGCAAGAAAAACCAGCCATCATACAAAGTGGTTGTGACAGACAAGAAAAACCCGCCCAGAGGAGGGAAATTTGTCGAGGAAGTGGGATTTTTCGACCCGAAAACGAAAGAAAAGCGGTTTAACAAAGAAAGGATTTTACACTGGCTGTCTGTAGGAGCGTACGCGTCGGACACTGTCCACAATATGCTTTCCGAGGAAAAAGTAATCACCGAACCTAAAAGGAAAATGCTTTTTGCGAAAAAAGAAGCAGTGGAAACTAAGGCGGAACAGCCTAAAAATGAAACTCCGGCCGCAGCGGAAGCTCCTGCCGAAACTGAACAGCCGGCCGAAAAAACCGAGCCAGCCTCCGAAGCCCCTGCTGAAGCAGCCGCGCCGGAAGAACAGCCCGCTCCTGCCCAAGAAGCCGTGGCGGACAAGCCTGCCGAAAGCGAAGAAAAGACAGAATAAGCGAATCACAGTTTATTAACATTGTCGCTTGACATTTATTTTTGATTAACCGATAATTGTTTTCAAGGGTATCAAAAAATTACTTCTTGATAACAGGAAAGGTCGAATACCCGCAGATATAGACAAATTTTTACATAGATTATGACGGAAGCACCACGAGACAGAGACTTTCTTGACTACATTGTGAAAACATTGGTAGATCATCCGGACGACGTAATAGTTGAACGAAAAGTTGACGAAATGGGCGTTTTACTTTCAGTAAAGGTAAACCCCGAAGACATGGGTCAGCTAATCGGTCGACAAGGCTCAACTGCCAGGGCAATAAGAAACCTGGTAAGGATAATCGGCCTTAAAAATCACGCAAGGGTGAATCTAAAAATCGAAGAGCCGGAAGGCGGCTCAAGAAAGAAACCTCAGGCAGAAGAAGAAAAGCCTGCGGCAAACCCGACCGAGGAATTCGAAGACTTTAAAATCTAATTTAGTTTTATACACAACAAACTCCGCGGAATTTACCGCGGTTTTTGTATTGACAAAATACAACATTAGTGTTATAATTTTGACGGTAATTATGACAATCTATAATGCGACTGCAATTCCGGAAGAAGAACTAAGACAAGAGTTTACAATTCCGGAGTCAAAAAAAGTTATCCCTCCTTACCCGGGGATAGGAGAGATATTTATGTACAAAGACAATGAACTCAGTAACCGATCCCTCGTACAAAGGATAGAGGAGATCGTAAAGGATGCTCTGAAGCATAATGCTGATAGTGCTATCATTTCCGGAGACGACCTTGTTTGCGGATTGTTCGAAAGAGAATTCGAAATGCACGGAATAGCAACATCCTTCATTAATTACTGGTCCAGTCAAAAAGAGGTTGAAAACGCCAGACCATTATAGTGCAGGCGTTAATGCACTTCAGGTCTCTTTTTTTTATAATTTTACTTAAAATATTCTTGGTTTTATTGTTAATTTATGTTAGATTCTAAATATGATTCAATTTGATATTATCACAATTTTTCCGAAAATTTTTGATTCTTGGCTTGCTGAAACTTTTATTAAAAAAGCGCGAGACAAAAAGATAATAAAAATCAACGTCCATAATTTGCGCGACTGGTCGGATGACGAAAGAAAAACCGTGGATGACCGGCCGTATGGTGGGGGACTGGGCATGGTTTTAAAAGTGGGACCGATTTACCGGGCGATAAAAAAGCTGAAAAAAAGAGGCTCTCACGTTGTTTTGTTCACTCCGCGCGGCAAAAAATTCACCCAAAAAAAAGCAACCGAACTGGCCAAACACAAACAAATAATAATGATTTGCGGCCGCTACGAGGGCGTGGACGAACGGGTAGCCGATTATATCGCCGACGAGAAATTGTCAATCGGAAATTACGATCTGATGGGCGGGGAATTGCCGGCAATGGTGGTAATTGAGTCTATTTGCCGCCTTGTGCCGAACGTGCTCGGCAAGCCAGACTTTTTAAACCAAAGAAAGACCGAATCCGGAGGATTTATCGAATACGCGCAATACACCCGGCCGGAAATATTTGAACCGAAAAAAGGGATAAAATGGCGCGTGCCGAAAACCCTTTTATCCGGCAACCAAAAGGAGATAGGGAAATGGCGGGATAAGCGACGCAAGGTTATTGAAAAATAATCACAATTTTGCTATCATCTAATAGTCAATTTCAAAAGAATCTGCTCGGGCGAGTACCAAAGTAGTCAAACGGGCCTGACTGTAAATCAGGTGGCTACGGCCTTCGGGGGTGCAAATCCCTCCTCGCCCACCACTGCTTCGCCAAGGCTTCGCAGTGCGAGACACCGCTTCGCCAAGGCTCCGCAGCACGGGACACTGCTTCACTCGTAAGCAAACCCTGATTCCTGCGCCGATGTAGTTCAGTGGCAGAACATCCCCTTGGTAAGGGGAAGGTCGAGGGTCCGATTCTCTCCATCGGCTCAGATTAATTTAATATAACCAAACATGGCAACGAAAAAGAAAAAAAGAACAAAGCTTGTTTGCGAAGTTTGTAAAAGATCAACTTACTTTACAAACAAAACCAAGGCTGTAGAAGAAAAACTGGAGCTTTTAAAATTTTGCAAATACTGCAAAAAAAGAACAAAGCACAAGGAAGCAAAGAGATAAATCATACGCCTTTTAGGCGTAGGGGCGTAAGCTCAACGGCAAACTGCCTCTCTCCAAAAGAGGTCTTGTGGGTTCGAATCCTACCGCCCCTGCATCAAACAAATACTCCTCCGAAGTGAGGAGTTTTTGTTTGATATGGACGGTTTGGGTAGGATTCGAAGAGTTTTAAACGACGGTTTAAAACCCAGGTTTTCTAAAATTATAGTAATAA
>JAQUOQ010000023.1 GCA_028717005.1 Minisyncoccota bacterium | reverse complement strand
AAAACATCGGCATCGTTGTATAGCGGCGCCTGAGCGGTCCTGCCCTGCTCCATTATCGCTATTTTCGCGGAATCGTACATTATCAACTCCGCCAAACCGGCTGTGGGTTTGGTGCAAAAAATTTTGCCGCGGAAGCCGTCGCGCCAAAGCTTTGGCAAGCGGCCGCAGTGGTCGGCGTGGGCATGGCTCAAAAGCACAAAATCAACCGTTTTCGGGTCGAAAGGAAAATCTTCCGAGTTCTTTTCGTAATCGCCGATACCCTGGTACATTCCGCAATCAACCAAAAATTTGCGGCTGTCTGTTTCAATTAAAACGCACGAACCGGTAACTTCGCGGCAAGCCCCGCAAAAGGATATTTTCATAAATTATTTCAAAGAAAAAGAGGTTTTTACTGTAACCATTATTTCTTTTTCTATCGTGGATGTATCGTAATTGCCGTAATCGGAAATATCGGTTGAATTCGGCTGGAGAACCTGCACCACTCCCATACTCGCCGATTTAATGCTACCCACTTTCTTGCCAGTGCTGGCGGCAATATTATCGGCCCTCACCTTGGCGTCCTTTACCGCGTCGGAAAGAAGCTCGACGCGCACCTCCGGAAGCTTAGAATAGTAATATTCCGGCGAATTATTGGAAAACAAAACGCCCTGGTTTATTATCTCCTCAATATTGCCGGAAAGGTTCTTGATTTTTTGGATGTCGCTTGACTGTATGGAAACAGACTGGAAAAGCTGATACTCAACCGGCTCTCCGGCGGATTTATTATAACCATATATTTCATTCATCGAAACCGGCGATATCGTCATCTCCGCGTCGGTAACGCCGTTCTTTTTCAGAAAAGCGCTAACCGCAGCTTCATCGGATTTCATCTGGGCGTATCCGGTTTTAAGGGCAGCTTCATAAACCGTCCGGGAAAAGCTGGTATGCCATTTTACGATATCGGAAACCACGGCTTTTTTGGCCGAACCGGTAACACTTAAAACATTATCCGCCGCTTTAACGGAAAACCAAGTATTCGAGATAATAAATATCCCGATGATAAAAGCTATCCCAAGCACTATCGAACTAAAAATTGATTTATTCTCCATAATCTTTAAAGAAAATTATTTTAAAAGAATCTCTTACGGCTGGAAAAGGGTTTCCGGTTCAAAAATCACCTTTTTAACTTCGCTGAATTGTTCCGCTGTTTTCGTTATTTCGGCCATAAGAATACTCATGCGGCAAGATCCGCCGTCCGTAAATCCAGGCACCTCGCTAAACTCAAGCGTTAAATTGCCATTTTTTAAGACAGAGCTTATCAGCTCAAAATCGGCATTGGGAAATTCACTCACAAATCCCCTGTTTTTTTCGTCCGGGGAAATATCGCCTTTTAAAAGCAGGTTTATGGTTTCTGCAATCGGATCGGCAACAACGGGGATGGCCCGTGAAACCGGCAAAACCGCGGCCGACCCGCACTCGCCATTCGGATCCGCTTCCTTGTTGTAGTAAAATAAATCAACAGGAATGGCTTTCGGAGCTTCAACCGGAGTTTCGGTTTGGACAGCCGGCGGAGATTGCTTGCTAAAACCGCTGTCCGCCAAATAATAGTCGCCTATTTTAATCCCGGAATTATCAACACTGACATCCGGAAAAATAAAAGACGGGCTCGCGCCTGTCCTTAATGAGGGAGTAAGCATTGCCAGCAAAATGACAAAAAAAGCGAAGAGAATTACCAAAACGGCAAAAATGTCGGCAATGAGATTTTTTTTGTTAACAAACAAAAGACCGATAAAAATTATAAAAAGCGGCCACAATAGGGCGAAATTAAAGCTTACGGGAAGCAGGCCGAGTTTGTCGGTAAGCAAAGCTATACCCACCAAAACCACGACAAGGCCGAAAAAGAAAACAGCAAAATTAAAATCAACCCCCTCGCAATAATCACTGTCTTTCTTTTTGTTCGCCCGGGTTTTTTTCCCCTGAACTTCTTGGTTCATTATTTTATTTTTATATTAGTTATTTTTAATTATCTTTTGGAAGAAAATAAAATCCTGAATCCGATGGCGATAATTACCACTGCCCAAACTATGCCCCAGTCTATCCAGCTGAAAAATTGGTAATTAAAAGCTGTCCTTGTTAACAGCAATAAGCCTATTAAAATAATAACAACGCCGATAAAATTTCGAATATCCCCGAAGGTGCTTTGCCTGTTTTGCACGCGGATTTTTGCTTCTTCCGCAGCGGCGGTTTTGCCTGCTCCGGAAGTTTCCGGCTCTTTCGGCATCAATATAGCCAAAATCAGATAAATCAATATTCCCGAACCGCCAAAAAATGTCAGAAATATAAAAATTATCCTTAATAAAAGCGAGTCTACCCCGAAATATTCGCCCAGCCCTCCGCAAACGCCGAATATAATTCTATCCGTATTGGAACGATAAAGTTTTTTTACGTTGTTGTTTGCCATTTTTTAAAATTACTATTTATTATTGACTGCTTAAGCTAAGATTTTAAAATTAAAATTTTATTGTTTTTAATTATAGCACAAAATATTTTATTGCAAAGCTATTTTTTGTAGATCGGGTTCAGTTTGCGCAGCTTCCCGATTATTGGAGGAAGCTTTTTAAGCAATTTTGATATTTCGGCATGGGTATTGTATTTGCCGAGAGAAAAGCGGATGGAACCGTGGGCGATTTCCTCACTCACTCCCATTGCCGACAAAACATGCGAAGCTTCGAGGCTGCCGGAAGCGCAGGCAGAGCCCGTGGAAACAGCGATGCCTTCCATGTCCAGATAAAGCAAAATAGATTCGCCCTCGGCGCCGCGGAAAGAAAAATGCGCGTGCGACGGGAGAGAATTATTAACGTCGGTATTAAAAAGCAAATCCGGAATGCTTTTGATTATTCCTTTAACGAGTTTTTGGCGGAGCTTGCCGATCTTTTTGTTGTTCTTTTCCCTTTCTTCTCCGGCGATTTCCGCAGCCTTTCCCAATCCGACAATGCCCGACACGTTTATCGTCCCGCTCCGCAAATTTTTTTCCTGGCGCCCGCCAAGCTGGATGCCTTTAAGGGGCGATTTGTTTTTTATAAACAAGGCTCCAACGCCTTTCGGCCCGTAAATTTTATGCGCAGACAGGCTTAAAAAATCAACGCCCAGTTTATTTACATCGCAATCAAGGGCATTCACGGCTTGAGTGGCATCAGTGTGGAAATATATTTTCTTGTCCCTTTTTGACAATTCCTGCGCTATTTCGGCAATCGGCTGGATCACGCCAACTTCGTTGTTGGCGTACATTATGGAAACCAAAATCGTTTCCGGCCGGATAGCTTTTCTTAATTCGCCAACATCAACAACGCCGCTCGGTTTTACCGGCAGATAAGTGACAGCCACCCCTTGTTTTTCCAAATCAGCGCAAGGCTCCATAACGGAATCGTGTTCGATTGACGAAGTAATGATGTGCGCTTTTTTCCCCTCGCCCAAGGCTTTTATGATGCCTCTTAAAACCAAATTGTTGGATTCCGTGGAGCCGGAAGTAAAGATTATTTCGCCCGGGGCGCAATTTAAAAGCCCGGCCACTCTTCCCCGCGCCTGCTCCAAAGCTTTGTAGGCTTCGCGGCCAAAAGAATGCATCGAAGAAGCATTGCCGAAAATTTCGCCAAAATACGGCAACATTTCTTTAAGCACTCTTTTATCCACCGGCGTGGTGGCGCTATGGTCGAAATAAATTCTTTTCATTTTTAATGCTTTATATTTTTCTTGTAATTTTCTATCGCCTGGTGGAGCGCTTCCACTCCCAGCATCGAGCAATGGACTTTTACCGGCGGCAGGCCGCCCAAATCTTCCACAATCTGGTCTTTGGTTATTTTTAGCGCTTCGTCTATCGTTTTGTTTTTTACCATATCGGTAAGTGCGGATGACACCGCGATAGCAGCGGCGCAGCCAAGCGTTTCGAATTTAACGTCTTTAATCACGTCTTTTTCCATCTTAATATAAATTTTCATCACGTCCCCGCAGACCGGATTACCGACTTCTCCCACAGCATCGGCATTCTTAATCTCGCCCTGGTTGTGGGGCTTTTTGAAATGCTCTAAAACTTTTTCGGAATATATCATAAATTATTCGCTTACGTTCATTATTTGCACCGAAACAACGCCATCGTCTTCGTGCCCCTGAATCGCCACTCGCGCCCCCTGAACTTCTATTTCAGAACAGGCAAGAGTCTGCTGCATTTCATTTTTACAGGCAGTGCTGCCGCTAAAAGACAGCTTTACTTTTAAAGCCGGCGCGCCGGGAGCTTCGTAAATAAAATACCATTGGCCAGGCTCCAGTCCGGGGTTGTTTATCACGAGGTTTCCGGTGTGGGAAAAATTAATCTCTTCCCCAAATCCCGGTGTCTTGCCCCTTAGACCGACGCAAACCACAACCACGATTATTATAATGATTATTGCTATTATCGCGTAAATTATTTTTTTGTTCATTTTTTTAATTAAACTTTATCGGCAAAACAAATCTTTTTTCGTTTGCCGGCTTGCCGCTCGGATTTTCGTTATAAAAAACAAGTGAGCCGCTTTTATTATTTTCCGGAACGCTGAAAGTTAAAATTACGCTAAAGTCCGCCGGCAAATCAGCACCAGAAGTTATTTTAAGAGAAGATGAAGCTAACAAGTCTCCGTTTGAACTTAACAGGTCAACTCTGCCTCCCTGGCCCTCAAAAACAGCCCAGCCGCTGCCGCTTATCCGGCCCGCTATTGCCAAAGGGGAAGATACCGTAGTGTTCGCCTTTGGCGACGACAATGAAAAGCCCTGCTCTCCGCCCGATTCGCCGATAACGCTTCCAAACAAAGACGGGTTTAAAATACCCTTAATTTCGGCAAAAGGAATTTCAACTTTTTGCTCTCCCGCTGCATACGGCGCCACCTGATAAGGAGGGAAATAAAAGATTAGCGAAGTATCGGTGATGAAAAAACTTTTAAAATTATTTTCGTCCGGACCGGCGCCTTCGTCAATAAAAGACAATTCCGAATCCTGCCGGCTTTTAAGGTCGTTAATCGCTATTTCGGATATCCTTTTCAAATAATCCGAACCGGGATCGAATAAATTGGAAAAAATCAGCTTCCTTTTTTCCTGCAAATCGAAATTAAGGGCGTCGAAATTGAGGTTGTTGTGGGCGCCGCCGGTGTAGTAACTAACCGAAAAAATAACGGAAAAAAATCGGTTCAGCGCCTGCCCATATGAATAATTTATGTCCAGAGTATTTTTAAAGCCAGCTTCTCCTCCGACGGGCGGATAACCGCTGACTGCCTCTTTAAAAGAATCCATCTCTATATTAACCGTTCTCAATGCTTCGTTGTCGATATAGTCCAGGCCGGTTTCGGGATAAACCACGTTTATTGACCAAATATCAGTTTCTTCGCTTATTTTCTTCTCGGCCACATTAATAGTATTGGCGGCCGGCTGCTCCTCGTTGTTGTCGCCGGAATTTTTTGGCAAAAATCTGGATGCGTAAAAAGCGGCGGCGGCAAGAACCGCCACTACCAGTAAAATCGCGAAAAGAATAAACGGAGTTTTTGAATTTTTATTTTTCATTTATAGTGCCTTATAGTGTTATTTTAACACTTTTTTAAGTTATTAAAAAGCTTGCATTTTCTTTTCCTAATATAATTTGCCCCTAAACAATACAACAAAATCGAACGAAAATCAACCGTTTAAAAAGCCGCCTATGCGGCAAAATTTTAGCCGGGATTTATTCTATTTCGCCGTTGCTGTTATACTTTACGACAAAAGCGTCGCTATTGCCGTTGCTTTTTAGATCCAGAGATTCGGTGGAATGAAAAGTGATTTTATTGAAAAACGTGCCAATGACAATCGGGTTGTTTTCGCTATCCACGGCAATGCCGCCACCGGACTGTATTTGCCCGGCGGAAACAGAACCGCCGATGTCCCTTGCCCAAATATATTCGCCCGAGGGAGCGTATTTGGCTATAAACGCGTCGGTTGCCTGGCCATCACTTACAGAAATAAGCGCCTGGGCCGGTTTTATCGGATTAAAATCGCAAAGTGATTGGAAAAAACCGGAAATATAAATATTGCCTTCTTTATCAAGTTTTATTTTTGAAGCAGAATCTATTTCCGCGCCGCCGAAACTTTTTGCCAAAAGCAGTTTTCCATCCTTGTTATATTCAACAAAAAATATGTCTGTTCCGCCGCGGTTCGTTAGAATTTTGGCGCCGATAGAAATCGACTGGTCGGAATTGCCTGCAATATAAATATTATCCTTATCGTCAATTTCGATGCCGCCGACAGCCGGTTCATCGCTGCCCTCGCCTCCCCATTTTTTAACCCAAATAAAATTCAGGTCTTTGTCATATTTGGCGAGAAAAGCATCGCGATCGTCGCCGGATAAAATAATGGCGCCGGAATTTTTTGATTGTTTAAAATCAAAACTGGCCGATCCGATAAAAGAGCCTGTGATATACAGCGAGCCGTCCGATCCCGCGCGAATGCCCCTCACTTCATCGCGCCCCATGCCCCCGATTACCGCCCCTTTTATGTATTGGCCGGAGGAATCGTATTGCGCAATAAAAATATCCCGCGATTTCACGTTGCTTTTAAAAGTGTTTTCCGGCGTGCGCTCGGCAGGCTCATCCATATTGATGCTGTCGTCAAAAACGCCGACAGCGTAAACATTATTGCCGCTTATCGCAACATCAACTACTTTTTCAAATCTTTCGTCGTCGGCCGTGAATGGTATTTTTTCTTCATTGCCTATCTTTTTTGCCCATTCGCAATTGCCGTCTTTGTTGTACTTGGCTAAAAATCCGTCGCGGCCGGTTCCGGCGTCCAGAGAAACGCTTTGACCTTTGCCGGAATTAAAATCCGCAAGCCCGCCGAAATAACCGGCAAGATAAATATTGTTTTCATTGTCTATTTCCATTGCCAAAGGCATATCTTCGCCGACAGAGCCGATGCTCGCCGCCCATAATAATTTTTTGTCCGGAGAATATTTGGCAAGGTAAATATCGAGAGCGGATGATATAAGCGAATTGCCCTGGGAAGATAGTTCTGTAAGCCCGCCCGAAATGTCCATATTTACGGTTCCCTGAAAATATCCGGACACAATAATGTTTCCGCTGTCATCAATGCCGATTACTTCGCCCCCGTCATATTTGTCGCTGCCCAGATTAAAAGTAAACTCTCCCTGGGAGCGGACGGGCGTTGATTCTGTTTCAGTTGCCGGAGGATTATTAACTTCGGAACTTTCCGCGGAAGACGACAAGCTTGCCTGCAAAATATCGATATTGCCGTCGTCAAGAAGCTTGAAGCCGATAAAAAAAGACGCGGCCATAAAAACAATCATTATATTAGCCCCCCATTTTCTGCCGCTTTTAGAGCCCCAACCGAAATAAGCGAAAATAACCGCCAGAACGAAAAAAACGGCAAGGCTTATCGTCCAAACAGTGATATCGTAATTAAAATTTAAAATTTTTAAGGGGATTATTCCCGCTATCAGGATTAAAACATTAAAAATGGATATTGCGGCGAAAAATCCAGATAAAAATTTGGCGAATTCTTTTTTCTCCATGGCTCTTATTTAATCATTATAAATCTTTTTAATGCCCTCCGTCAAATAATTTTTGGATCTAATTGACAGGTTTTTAGAGAAAGGGCATTATATTAGATATGTCAATCATTAATTACATATTAAGCGCTGCTACGGCCGGTTTTACCGCTGATTTTTTCGCCGCGCTTCTCCTCGGCGCCCTTATCGCCATCGACCCCTGCCACCTGATGGGGAGCATTGCCATTATCGCCTACGCCGGCAAAGAAGCCCATCTGGCGAGAGAAACTTTGCTAAAGGGATTATTTTACGCTCTTGGCAGGATTTTTACCTACACGGCTTTCGCGGCCGCTATTTATTTCGGATTAATCTCAATAGGCTTTTTGCAGCCCATAATCGAAGTCGGCGAAAAAGCGATCGGGCCGATTTTGATTATCGTGGGATTTATAATTGCCGGGGTTATTTTCCGGGAAAAGCCGGATAAGGAACACGAACACGCTGAAGCGGAATCCTGCGACCACTGCGGCGAACATTGCCAGGAAGATGCGGGCTTGATTAAAAAAGCAAAAAACAGCTTATTAAAAAAGGGTTATTGGGGATTTTTTGTTTTGGGAATCTTGCTGTCGCTTGCTTTGTGCCCGTACATCGCCGCAATCTTCTTCGGCGGTTTGATCCCCCTGGCCATCCAATCAAAAGGCGGATTGATTTTGCCGGCAGCTTTCGCTCTCGGAGCCGGCCTGCCGGTAATATTGTTTTCGTTTATCGCCGCTTTTAATGCGAAAAAAATAAATAAGATATTCGAGGCTACGGAAAAAATAGAAAAAATAATGCGCTACGCCGCAGCAGCTGCTTTTATAATCGCCGGATTGTTTTATATTTTTTTATAAGTCTCTTGTTAATTTACCGATTCTAAGTTATCTTAAATACTATACGCAACATATTTAATTTTTTATATCGCTATGCTTAATAAAAAAAACAAAATCGCTATTTTATCAATTACGTCGATTGTCTCAATGTTTTTTGCCACGGCTGCCAATGCCGTTTGCCCGGTTTGCACCGTTGGCGTAGCCGCTGGGCTGGGACTTGCCCGATGGCTCCGGATAGACGACACGATAACCGGATTGTGGATTGGCGGGTTTACAGTTTTGCTTGTAATGTGGACTATCGCCTGGTTTGATAAAAAAAATATAAAATTCTGGGGCAGGGATATTTTAACCACGATTGTCTATTTCTTTTTCGTTCTATGGCCTTTGCGCTTTCTCGAAGTCGGCGGCATCGGCAACCAAAGCCACACCATCTGGGGAATGGACAAACTTGTTTTCAGCATTCTCCTTGGTGCGGCCGCTTTCTTCGGATTCGAAAAATGGTACCGAAGCATGAGGGCAAAACGCGGCAAATCTTTGTTCCGCTACCAAAAAGTAATCTGGCCGATCATTCCTCTTATAGTTTTATCCGTATTTTTCTACTTTGTGACAAAATACAATCTTTTATGCTGCAACGGCTAAGTTTAGGGCTCTACCCCCAACATTGAATATTCCAAAAAACCGCCTGAGGCGGTTTTTTCTTTTATCTTTTCCCGTTTATCTTTTCCCGTTTTTAATTGCTCGTTCGGACACATCCGGAAACAAATTTTCAACAGAAAATTTGCTGAGGCAGAGGCCATCCGCCTGCAGGCGGATGAGCCGTTGGACGAACGAGTAATTAAAAGTTTCCTCTTACCAGCTGCCGCCGCCTCCGCCGCCAAAACCGCCTCCCGAAAAGCCGCCGCCTCCGGAAAATCCGCTGCCGCCTGAAGCGGCAATGGAATGGAAGGACTGGTTAGCTGATTGCGAGAATCCGTGCAGATCCGTAGTGAAATCGCTGACGGAAAAAGCCACGCCAGCCGGAGCGTAATACCAATTTGTGGTCGGATGGATATAAATGCCTTCGAACTGCTTGGCCCATTCTTTTTCCACGCCGAAAGCCATGGCGTACGGCAAAAACTTTTCAAAAACTTCCGGAGTTTTTTTCGGGGCATTGTGAAATTCAATGCGCCTTTTTTCCGCCACGGACAGATAAAGCTTTAATCCTTTTATCTGCTCCTGGACCAAAACTCCTTTTTGCGTTTCCTTGTGGGATAAAAACGGGAATACGATTATTATAATCTGCGAAACGATTATCGCCGCAATAGACCATGGGGAAGGAATGGAATTGCTGAAATAAACAACAATTCCCAGAATAAACGCCGCTTCCCCTGCTCCCAACAGCAACAAGATCGGCTTCCAATAATTTTTATTAAAATATCCTTTTTCTTCAAGCTCTTTTGAAGTGTCCTTAATTATGTCTTCCACTGTCCTGCCGGTGAAAGTGAACTTAGATTGTTTTTCTTTTATCTCGGAAAGGGTTGTTTTGTCCGCTTCGCTGAATAAATATTCCATCAAGTATTTATCAAATTGGTTTTGCAGCCCTTCTCCGGGTTTTAATTTTTCCAGCTGCCAATCGGACGAACCAAGCGCCCACTTCTTTTCTATTTTGGTTATCTTTAAATAGCCTTTAATCGCCAGATAAATTATTTCCGCCGAAACATCCCGGGTATCGGTTCGTTCGTCAATCAAAGTGCCGGCTTCTATGGGCGTCAGATTTTCCGGAATATCGTATTCCGCGATAATAATGCCCCGGCCTTTCGGCGCGCGCGCATATTTCATCCAGATAAAAAGCAGAATAAAAAATATAATAACCGGTAAAACTAAAATCCAATTATCCGCAATTATATTCTCGGCGTTTTTAACCGAGGAAGGAGCCGCAACAACATTCTTGGGAATTTTAACCAATATCGTCAGATTTTGTCCGGCCGCCAAGTCGGCTGAAGAGAAATCAATATAAGTGCTTCCCTGCTTGTTAATGAAAGCGGCGTTATCGCAACTGGCAGCACTGCCGTAACTGCCCGCAAAACATTGGAAATCAAGTCCGTTTCCGGAATTAAGTTCCACCGGAAAAATAACAGTGGCTCTGGTGTTCGCAATCGGCACCTGCCAGTTAAATCCGTTAACGTTCCAGTAAAGCTCGTCGTAATCTGAAAAATAATTTATCGCCCTGTCGATTCTATATTGGATAACATAAGTATGCACGCCGGTAATGAGCACATCCGCATCGCCTATTTTTATCGTCAGATTCGGGCCGGAATAATATTTTTCGGTTTCGTAAGCCTGGCCGGTTCCACCGGTTACCGAAACATCCGTAATCCTCAGGTTATAGCTTAAGTTATCCCGGCTGTATTTAATCGGTATATCCCGAAAAATTCCATGCTTATAATCAGCCCCAAAGTCATAAACAATCGTTTCTTCCACAATTAAGCTGCTGTCCGGATTAACGGTTATTTGCGAATAATAATCATTCACCTGTTCGGCAAAAGCAGTTCCGCCAAAACAAAAACCGATAGAAACAACCGAAAATATTAAAAATAGTTTTATTTTATTTGCCATATTGCCTGTATTTCCGCTTTATTATAACAGAAAACCAGCCAAATAAAAATGTTTGGGTTCCAGGAACCCAAACATTGATATTGAGATAAAATTATGGCTATAAAATCGGGGTTAATCAGTTGGCGGTTGCCGGAGTGTTTCCACCGGCCGGAGTTGCGGCTTTTTTCATCGCCACTCTTGCCTCATTTAACTCCTGCCTGGCAGCCGTGAGAAGATTTTTACTCGCCCTTAAAACTTCTTTATTTGCCGGATAACCCTCGGGTTTTAAAACCGTCACGTCACTTATCGCTTTTTGCGCTTTGCTTTTCGCGTCGGCTATCTGCGCCTTAATCGCGGTATCAGTTGTTTTCGCGTCCATTAAATCGGCTATCTGTATGATTTTATCAGCATAAGAGATAATCGCTATTTGCGGCTGAAACAGCGCGAAAATCCGATACTGGCCGATAATAGACTGTTTGTCCGCAAGCAAAGTGGCCAAGTCGGTATCCGCGTTGATTTTCGCTTTCAATTGAGTTAAAGACTTTATTTCGTTTTGCACCTGAGACACCAGAGAACTTTTTTGTCCGGCAGTAAGGCGCTTCGCGGAATTAATTCTCTCAATCTGGGTGTTTAAAGAAGCTATCCGTCGGTCAATTTCCTGTATCGCCCGCTCCTTTTTTTTCGCGAGTGAAGCGGCCGCATCCGGCTTATTTTCC
>JAQUOQ010000022.1 GCA_028717005.1 Minisyncoccota bacterium | reverse complement strand
AAATTCCCCAACTCTTTCTTTCTCGCTCTCGTTCATTTGATTTTTGGTTTTTTCCAATTCTAAATTGATTTTCTCAACCAATTCCTTGATCGTGTCTTTGCTGTATTTCAAAGATTCGTTAATCACTTCTTTTTTCGAATCCAGCTGCTCAAGCATCCTTTGGCGCTCTTCACGAAACAGGCGCATGACAACAAAAGACACCGCGGCAAAAGCGATTAATGAAACTATCAAAATAATTATAATTTCCGTTACCATATTTTTACTTGTTAACCACTAAAAAAACTTTGTCGTGTTCGCGAACTTTGTCTTTAAACTTTATCGCGGCTTCCTCTCCTTTCTTTCCTTTTTTGACCGGCTTGTTGTTAATTTCAATTGTTTCAATCGTTTGTTCCGAAAAGGTGTGCGCGCCCTCCACGATTATTTTGTCGCCGATATTCAATCCGTGATGGCTTAAAATCAGCGAACCTGCCTTAGCTTTAGGATAATAATGAATTATATTCCCGACCAGCTGCTTTTTTACTTTCGAATTATTGTCCGCTTTCTCATAATTAATTCCTTCCCGCCCGGGCTTGCTCAGATAAAATCCGGTGGAGAAACCGCGGTTATAAACCTGCGCCAATTCTTTTTTCCATTTCAACGCCTTTTCTTTAGTGAAAGTGCCGGCAAAATAGGCATCGGTTGCTTCGCGATAACACCGGGCCGTAGTTTCCACATATTTTGGATCGCGCAAACGGCCTTCTATCTTAAAAGCATCTATTCCTGCCTCAATCATCTCTGGAATATATTCTATCATACAAAGGTCTTTCGCGCTCATAAAATATTTTCCGTAATTAGAGACTTTGTTTCCCTCCTCGTCCATGAAAAACCATTCCCTGCGGCAGGGCTGGGCGCAAAATCCGCGGTTGGAAGATTTTCCGTAAAGATAAGCGGACAACAGGCACCTGCCTGATATTGCCATGCACATTGCTCCATGCACGAACGTTTCAATTTCGACATTGGCTTTTTTTCTCAATTCTTTAATCTGTTTTAAATTCATCTCGCGGGCGAGCACGATTCTTTTTGCTCCCAGATTTTTATAAAATAAAGCCGATTTCCAATTAGAAACATTGGCTTGGGTGGAAATAATGAAATTAACCCCTTGTTTTCGGGCTATTTCTATGATAGCCGGGTCCCACACTATAATAGCGTCTATTTGGGCATTTTTGGCCGTTTTTACAAGCTTTTCCGCCTTTTCTATGTCTTCTACATATATGACAGAATTGGCCGTTAAATAGGCTTTTAGGCCATACTTATGGCACTTGGCTACGAACCGGCTTAAATCCTTTAATTTTAGGGTGTTTGCCCTTGCCCGCAGGCTTAGTTGAGACAATCCAAAATACACCGCATCCGCGTAATTCTTACAAGCTTCGAGGCCTGCCCAGTCTTTAACCGGGCTCATTAATTCGGGTTTGCTTATTTTCTTTTTCGTTTTCCGCATATTTTCTCTAATTTAGCACACAAAAATCCTTTTTAAAAGAAAGCTTGCGCCATCGGGCGCAAGCATAAAAACCTATTCGCAAAGATAAATTTATTGGCAAGAATAAGTGGTTTTAGTGCAGGTTTGCGTTTCTGTTTCGCCGGAGAAACCAGCGCTATCAACACAGAAAAATTTTTTGGAAACCGGCAATTCTTTTGAAACGCAATATTTTGTTTTTGAAGCGTATGCCGCCGCGGCAGCTCCTCCGGAATTGTTAATGCTGATTATCGCGTCATGGGCGCCGCTTGCCGAACTGATAAAACCGACGTAAGTGCCTTTTGTTGTTTTATAAGATTCCGCTCCGGCTGTTACCAAAGGCATTAATTGAATTACAGCCATATCCTGCGGATCTATCTGGGGCGCGGTTTCTTCCCCGGCCGGCGTTTCCGATCCGGCTGTTCCTTCTGCTGGCTGTTCTGTCCCCTGTTCTTCGGTTGCATTTCCTTCCGGAGTTGTGTTTCCTGTTTCCGGATTTGCGGTTTGCTCTTGCCCGCCGGTTGGAATATTTATAAGGCCGGTATCGTTATCGGCGGCCGTATTGGGCAGATAATAATAAAAATAAGCAAAAGCGCACCCGCCGATAACCAGCACGCCGATTATTAAAAGCGCTAATCCAAAAAACTTGCTACTGCTTTTTCGCGGCTTAATAGCCGGCGTTTCCGGCCTGGCAACAACTTGCTCTACTGGCCGCTCCACGGTTTTCACTTTTATTTCCGTTTCAACAAAAGGAGGAACGGCTGGTTCTATTTTTTCGGCATATTTATCCGCAAGGTTTTCCTTAACAGCCGGTTCAAGAGATATTGGGCTTTCTTCTTTTTTTACTGCCGCGGTCGCGAGGATGTTATCAATCTCTTTACCAAAAAATTCATTGGAAAATCCGGAGGCCGGCGCCGCGGGCTGCTCCGGCTTTTGCGCATAATTAACAGCTGGTTCGGTATTTTTTATTTCAAAACTCGGCGAACCGGATTGTCCGGTTGCCGGCTGTTCTTGCTGCGATATCGCCGGCTGTTCCATTTGTTGCGGCTTGATTTCCTCGGCTGGCGCGATATTTTGCGCCGGCGGAGAAACATTTGCAGAAGCATCTTTAAAAGCCTGCTCCAAAACTCCCTCCGTCCATCCCTTGGACAATAGGATATTTTTAACATCAGGCCAGGCCGACCCTTTGCCTAATTGCGAAATTATATAATTTACGAGTTCTTGGTTTTGCATAATAATTTTAGATTATTATTTAAAATTGCTTTAATTGAAAATATTATACCACAAAAAATATTTTTACATAAAGTGTGGACAAATTTCATTTGTTTTAAAATAAAAAATGGATCACGATTTGTGTCCATATATTTTTTATTCTCTAAGGGCTTTTGCCGCCCTCTTGGCCGCATAAGCGACATATTCATACGCTTCCAGAATTATTCCCATGTCCTTGTTTTGCCGGAACAATTCCTTGGAAAGTTCCTGCCAATCTTTGGTCCTCAATCTCCAGCTGTCGTTATCGATAACGTCGGCAATAAACAATTGCCCCTTTATTCCTATGCCGAACTCGATTTTGAAATCGATAAGCCTTAGGCCGTCAACGCGATTGAACCCGGCTTCAAGGATAAGGAAGGCTTGTTCGGCAATCCTTTGCATTTCCTGCAATGAAGCGCCTTCGGGCAAAATATCCTCGGAAGATATCGTGAGAATATTCGAGTCCGCGCTGTCCACCGGCAACTTCGGATGCTTTAGCAACCAGCACCCGATTTCCGGATGGTGGACAATAAACGGATCTTCAATCCGCCTTTTGGTTTGAGGGTCAATCGGCAACACGCCGATTTCCTTGCCGGCAGCATTAACAATCCATCCGCCGGTTGTTTTTAAAAAAGCCTCTGACCGTAAATTTTCGAAACGATATGGTTCTTTTTCATAATCCGGCCGTGCGAAACAGACAAAGCGGAGCAGGAAACTGCCGACTGCGTACCGCCTAACGACAATTTCCAGAGGAATCATCTGGCATTTATCGGCTACAAATTCCGTGTCAGAAACCCGTCCCCGATAAGCAACCGGTATTCCGGCTTTCTGCAGGATTTCGAAAACCGTACAAGCCGTGTCAGTCGCAATCCTCGCTTTAGACCGCATCTTCCGCGTTAATGCCGGATCGTCGTACTTAGTGATATCGTCTTTATTCTCAATAATTACGACATCCGGACAACCCTTAACCGCATAAACTCTTTTTGTCTTGCCTTCTGTTTTCAGGCTCCCTTTTTCATACATACCAACCACTCCCTTGTTAAAGCAAAGCCCTTACTTGTTGTAAAGGAACATTTTATCTATACAATATTTTAAACAAAAAGGCAACGGTATTATCCGTTGCTCTTTCTCTTCTCTTTTTACTAATGTTTGGTCTGCCAGCTGGCGGACTGGAACCCAAAAATTCTTTTTTTAGTTTGAAAACAAAAAAGAAGGGAAATATTTTTATCTTCGATAATAATATTTCGCCTTCTGAAACATTGCGTCCCTAGTCTTAATCGGATGTTTTCTTCTTTTAATCATCTTTTAAGAGTGGGGGGACAAGATCTCTCAACCATTCGTTAATATCACTCGTTGAGAATGTGACAATTCCCTTCCGAAAAATGAACGGCATCAACCTTTTGTCGCAGAGTTTTCTTATTTCCTCCACGGTAATGTTCAGATATTTCGCAGCCTCATCCTCGGACATTAGAGTCATTGACCTATTTTTTACGAATTGTTCCATATCTTCTTTGGTAATTCTCCATTCGGAACCCACCCTAAAAAAATATTGAACTTTTCCTTTGCGAATCCAAAGCCTTAGCGTCTGGTCCTTTATATTCAATCTCTCCGCAGCCTCTTTGAGGTTTAAATAAGGAGCATTGTTGACGGTAATAACGGCACCTCCGTTTATTTAATAATATATATATATATTATAATTTTGTCAATGATATGATGTCTAGCTAAACACCTTGTGGTTTAACCAAAAAATGTTTGGTTCCCAGGGACCCAAACATTAAGAACCACCTTCAAACATTAGGAACTTAAACATTATTCGCAAGCGATGTTTAATTTTTTGGAAATTATCTTGTTTAGTATTTTTTTGACTTGTTCCAGGCTTTCGTCGTCATAAACGGATATCGCGATAGCGTTTTCGTTTATCTTTTTTAATTGTTTCAGCTTTTTTTCTTTTTCTTTTTCGCCAACTTCGTCGCTTTTGCTCAAAAAAAGATATTCCGGCTTTTCAAGCAGTGCGGGATTATATTTTTTTAATTCCCCTCTGATTGTTTTGTAATCTTTGCTGGCGCTTTCCGATTCTGCGGAAATAAGGTGGAACAAAATTTTCGTCCGCTCGATATGCCTTAAAAATTTAATCCCCAACCCCTTGCCGGACGAAGCGCCCTGGATCAGCCCGGGAATGTCTGCCAATATCAAATCAAAATAGATTCCAAGGTTCGGCTCCAAAGTAGTAAAAGGATAATTGGCAACTTTTACGCTGGCGTTTGTCAGCTCGTTTAACAGGCTTGATTTGCCGGCATTCGGCAAACCGATAAACCCGATGTCGGCTATAAGCTTCAATTCCAGCCGCAAATCAAACTCATCGCCGGGCAAGCCGGGCTGTGATTGCATCGGAGTGGTGTTAGTCGAAGACCGGAATTCATAATTTCCCTTGCCTCCTTTCCCGCCAGCCGCGATAAGTACGCGCTCGTTTAATTTTAAGATTTCAATATCTTCTTTGGTTGTGAGATTATGAATAACCGTGCCAACCGGCACTTCTAAAACCAAATCTTTGCCGTTCGCACCGTCTTTGTGCTGGTTTTTCCCCATTTCACCATCTTCGGCTTCCAATATTTTTTTAAACCGAAACTGCTTTAACGCGTCCAGATTGGAAACGCCAATAAAAAAAACGCTGCCGCCTCTGCCGCCATTGCCTCCGGTCGGTCCTAAAGCGCCCGGATTCTTGTTAAAAGTGACCATGCCTTTTCCGCCATGGCCTGCTTTTACTTTAATTGTAACGTCATCGATTAACATACTATAAGGTTATCTTAAATAAAATTTTAAATCAAATAAAAAAGGAGTTGTTATGCTCCTATAATTTTTTTCGGCTGGCACGTTTGCTGTAATTCGTTGACGGCAAGGGAAGCCTTTTTAACAAGCCAAAGGGTAATGAATGCCAGTACTGCGACTACAATCACCAAGAATACGGCTGTTGGAATGTCTGTTTTCTTTACAAAAATAGACCCGTAAGAATAGGAGAGAAGCCAAACCGTAAGCACCAAACACCCCATAAATGCCGCTGTCCACACTACCATTTCAAGGAACAATCTGATGAATCTGGATCCTTCTTGGTTAATGGTTTTCATCAAAAACCTCCAATAATTTTATACACTATCGGTCTTTCTTTGTCAAAAAAAGAGCCGCAGAAATTATTTCTTTGGCTCATACAACACCGATACCATTACCGCGGGAATACTAAAACCGCCAATAACGGGCTGTGAAAAAGACGTACTCACTGATATCGTTTTTAAAACGAGGCCTGATTCTATGAATTTATTAATTTCTCCTTCGAGTCCCTGAATTTCTTCTTCCGAAGTAGCTTTAAATATTTTTACTCTTTCCCGTGACATAAAGCACCTCTGTGCTGTTTATTTTATACACTTTTTGCCCCAATCTGTCAAAACTATGTTTGGTTCCACCGGTTGGCAGATAGGAAGCTCGATATCTATTCCTTAAAATATTTTCGTTTCTTAAGCTGATCGGGAAAATAATCCTGTTCTTCCTTATATCCGTATTTCGGGCTGTATTTATATCCTTTGCCATAGCCAAGATCTTCCATCAATTTTGTCGGCGCATTCCTGATATGCAAAGGAACCGGCAGATTGCCGTATCTATAAACATCCTGCGCCGCCTTTCCGTAAGCAAGATAAAGTTCGTTGGATTTTTTGCATTTCGCCATATACACAACCGCTTGCGCCAAGATAACATTGCATTCGGCATACCGATAAAATGGCAGGCATTGTAAGCTGCTACCGCCTGCTCCAGAGCGCGGGAATTGGCAAGTCCGATATCTTCCGAAGCGAACCGCACGATTCGCCTCGCGACATAAAGGGGATCTTCGCCGGCTTCAAGCATGCGCGCGAGCCAATACAGCGCGGCATCGGCATCGGATCCGCGCATTGATTTGTGCAAGGCGGAAATAATATTGTAATGCTCTTCTCCAACGCGGTCGTAAAATAAATTGGTTTGCTGCGCGGCTTCCAAAATCACCCTTTCCGTAATCTTTCCGCCGGAAGCTTCGGCCGCGTATTCCAAAATGTTCAAAGCCACCCTTGCGTCGCCATTTCCTATCTGGGCGATAATTTTGTATTCTTTTTCCGTAAGCTTGATTCCCATATTCCCCAAACCGCGCTTCTTATCTTTTGCCGCCCTTTTTAAAATTTTAATTATTTGTTCCTCGGTTAATTGCTTAAAAACGAAAACCCGGCACCGCGAAAGTAAAGCACTTGTTACTTCAAAGCTTGGATTTTCCGTTGTCGCGCCGATTAAAATAATCGTGCCGTTTTCCACGTAAGGCAATAAGCCGTCCTGCTGGGTTTTGCTCCAGCGATGGATTTCGTCAATAAATAAAATAGTTTTTTTGTCTATAAGCGCGTTGCTTTTCGCGCGCGCGATTATTTCGCGCAAATCTTTTAAACCGCTGTTGACCGCGCTGATCCGGATAAAATCAGCTTTAGTATGCTCGGCTATTATCATTGCCAAAGTGGTTTTGCCTGTTCCCGGCGGCCCCCAAAAAATCATGGACGGAACCGCGTCCGTTTCAATCGCCTCCCTTAATAATTTTTTCTCGCCAACAATGTCTTCCTGTCCCAAAAACTCCTCCAGGGTTTGGGGCCGCATCCGATCCGCCAGCGGGCGGGGTTCGCCGATTGTCTCTTCTATTTTTTGCGCTTTTTGCTTGGGCATACACCTGCATTGTACCCCAAAAAGCAGGAATCATAAAGCAACCAAATTAACCAATTTTTAAAATAATGGCTGGATTCCTGCCCGCCAATGGGCGGATCCATTCATTTTAATAATATGTCAAAGAATATAGACACAAAATGATTTTTTCATTATAATGAGCAAGTAATATAAAGACTGCGAAATAATGCCAGAAACGCCCAAAAAATCATTTTCCGAACAAACTTTTCCGAAAAATTATGATTTTAAAGAAACGGAAAAGAATTGGATAAAAATCTGGGAAGAAAATAAATACTTTAAATTCAAACCTCGCGAAGCGGGGTCATCCGGCTCATCTCGGACGATTTCGCAACAAAATAAACTTTTTGTTGTAGACACTCCCCCTCCTTATGTTTCCGCGGAGCATTTGCACGCCGGGCACATAATGTCTTACGCTCAGGCCGAATTTATCGTGAGATATAAAAGAATGCGCGGATATAATGTTTTCTATCCGATGGGTTTTGACGACAACGGGCTGCCGACCGAACGTTTTGTGGAAAAAAAATACAAAATCGACAAATCAAAAACAACCCGTTCCGAATTCATAAAGCTTTGCCTTGAAGAAACAGAAAAGGGAATCCAAACATATAAAAATCTCTGGAACAGCCTGGGCATTTCGGTGGACTGGTCTAAAACTTACAGCACTATCGCCCCGCTCGCTACTAAAGTTTCGCAAAAATCAATTATTGATTTATATAAAAAAGGAGTTCTTTACAAAAAAGAATTGCCTATTTTGTGGTGCCCGTTTTGCCAGACAGCAATTTCCCAATCCGACCTGGAAGACAAAACCAGAAGTTCAAAAATGAATTACATTAATTTTTGCTCGCCGAGCGGACAAAAACTGCAAATTGCCACAACCCGGCCGGAATTAATACCGGCTTGCGTTGCCCTATACGTTAATCCTGCAGACGAAAGATATAAAAATTTGATAGGGCAAAAAGCAATCGTGCCTTTGGCTGGCTATGAAGTGCCTATATTGTCCAGCGAAAACGTAGATAAAGAAACCGGCGCCGGATTAATGATGGTATGCACCTGGGGCGACCAGGAAGATCTGGAAAAATGGCGCACCGACAATCTTGAAACGAGAAACATCTTAACCGAGGATGGGCATCTTAATCCTCTTGCCGGAAAATATGAAGGCCTAACCATAGAAGAAGCAAGGGAACAGATTTTGAATGACTTGAAAGAACAAAACCTGCTCGAGAAACAAGAAGATATCGAACATTCGGTTAATGTCCACGAACGATGCGAAACTCCGGCAGAACTTATCCACAGCAAACAATGGTTTATAAAAATAGCGGATATGAAAGAAAAATGGCTGGAACTGGGCCGGAAAATAAAATGGTATCCGGACCATATGATAAACAATTATGAATTATGGGTGAATTCGCTGAAATGGGACTGGTGCGTTTCGCGCCAAAGGTTTTACGGCGTGCCTTTCCCGTTTTGGATTTGCGCCGATTGTGGCGAAATAATCGCTGCCGACGAATCCACCCTGCCTGTTAATCCTTTTGAACAGGAACCGCCGGTAAAACAATGCCCAAAATGCAAAAGCGGCAGAATAAATCCGGAAACGGATGTGATGGATACGTGGGCGACATCTTCCTGCACGCCTTTCTTGCTTAAGGATTTAGGCGAAAGCGATGATTTATTCCCTGTCGACCTGCGCCCGAATGCCCATGAGATAATCCGGACATGGGATTTCTATTCTATCGTTAAAAGCTTTTATCACTTTGGCGATATCCCATTTAAAAACATTATGGTTTCCGGCCACGGCTTAGACGAACAAGGCCGAAAAATAAGCAAACGGCTTGGCAATTACATTCCTTCGGAAGGACTGGTCGAAGAATACGGGGCGGACGCGATAAGATATTGGGCAACCGGCGCCGGACTGGGGCAAAATTTGCGCTTCAGCCCGATAGAAATAAAGAAAGGCAAACAAATAACAACCAAACTTTGGAATGTAGCCAAATTTATTCTCTCAAACGAGGATAGCTCTAAGGAAGCCTTGCCGCAGGACAAAGATAAAACAGTTTTTATCTTTGAACCGGCGGACGCATGGATAACGCAGGAATTGAATAAAACAATTGATGCGGCAACCAATTATTTCGACGAATATCAATATGCCAGAGCAAAAACAGCTGTTGAAGAATTTTTTATGTCCAGATTCGCTGATTATTATATTGAATTCGTAAAATACAGGCTATATGGCGAAGACAGCGCCAGCAAAAAAGTTGCCCAAATTACCCTTAAAAATATTTTCGTTAATATCTTGAAATTATACGCTCCCATAATCCCCTTTGTTACCGAAGAAATATACCAATATTTTTCAAACGAGGAAACAATCCATTTATCCTCCTGGCCGGAAAAACTGGAAATGCCGAACGCGGATATGGACGGCTTTGGCGAGGCAATCGCCGCCATTGATGAAATACGCAAATATAAATCCGAAAATAAAATTTCCCTGGGCGCAGAGCTTCCGGAATATAACTTGAATACTAAAGTTAATTTAGAAAAATACGGCGAATTTATCAGTAAAGCAATAAAGGTAAAAAAAATAAAATAGAAGCAAGAATAAAGAATTAAGAAGTAAGAATAATGAATATTGAAGCGCGCAGAGATACGCGCTTTCTTATTAAGACAATTATTAAAGACTATTTAAAATAAAAAATTAATTGCAAAACAAAAAATCCGGCACAATGCCGGACTTTCTGTTTTTTTATTCTTAATTCCTTATTCTTTCTTCTTTATTCTGCTTTACTGCATATTGAAATACTTGCTCTTTTCAATTGTGGTTTCTGTTTGTACTTGTTTTTCTTTGTCTTCATTCATTTTCTTAATAATGAAATAGACAATCAATAAGATTATAAGTGCAATCAATAAACCGATTAAGAAGTAGATAAGCCTTGCCCATCCTTCGCCGACTATCAACGCCAATCCGGCTAAGCCTCCTGCGTTTTCTTTGACTGAACCAGCTACAGGAGAAACTGCAATTCCAAGAGAAGCTCTCACGGTTTCAACATTTTGCGCATTAACTTCAACATTGTCTAAAAGGTTGATCGCCTCTGCGAATTCATCGGCCGAAGCCAATTTCATCGTGAAGGTCAAAACTTTTGATTGTCCGGCGGGTATATTGCCAAGGACAATACTGCTGTTTACGTCGCCGCCGTAAAATTTGCCGTCTAACCTTACATTTGAAATACTATCTATTTTTACCGGCAATATATTTGTTAATATAACGCCCTGCAAGGCTTTGTTGTCCGCAGATGTAACGGAGATATTAACTTCTATTTCGTCATTCGGATATGCTGTAACATTGTCTGTCGGAGAAACAATCGTTCTTGTCAAATTCCTTCCCAAAACCTGGACGTTCAAAGTTCTGGCGGGAGTAACAACCGGAGGCACATAAGGAGTGCCGCCGCCCTGTTGATATCCACCCATGCCGTAAGTGCTTACATAAGCTCTTGAGTAAAGGCTTTCAGACCAGGAATACATTCCTGCATCGCAGCCTACTGACCAGGCTCTGTAATAATAATTCCTGCTGGCGTAAATGTTTTGGTCAACATAGCTTGTTCCGGTACCATAATATACAAGCGTTCCGTCAGTCGTGGAGACCGGGTAAGAATTTAATTTTCTTGTTACTGCGGTGTAGCAAGCGCCTTCGCCCATAGTCCATGATAAGTTGATTCTATAACCGGATAAGCTGGCTATAAAAGAACCGGGAGAATCGGGCTGGGTTATAAAGCTTAGTGTCGAGCCGTAAACCGTGCCGCCAGTGCTACTTGAAGCTTCTGCCCTAAAGTAGTAAGCTTTTCCTTTTTCCAAACCGGAGAGTACCGCGAAAAATGTTTCCGGAGCTCTTTTGTTGTAAACAAATGGCGTGGTGTTGGATAAAACCGAACTGTTGCGGCCATAATCAAACCTCACGCTCGCGTAATTGCCGTTATCGCCAAGCAATCGTCCGTTAAGAGTGGCAGTGGTTGTGTCTACATCCGTGGCTTTTTTTGTTTCCACCGATAAATTAGTGTATTGCTGTCCGCCCGATCCGATTACTAAAATATTAACCGAGCTGGAAGCAGTGGAGTTTCGATTATTCGTAACGGTTAAAGTACAGGAATAATTCGTATTGACCGAAACAGTCGGCGCGTAATATGTCGGGTTAAGGACTCCGTAGCTCGACA
>JAQUOQ010000021.1 GCA_028717005.1 Minisyncoccota bacterium | reverse complement strand
AGAAAAAAGAAATAGGCCGGAACGACCCTTGTCCGTGCGGAAGCGGAAAAAAATATAAAAAGTGTTGCGGGAAATAGAAAAATAAAACCCGATATTAATTATCGGGATTCAATTTATTTTATTTTTTAGTTAGTTTTACGGCGGGATATTTCCCCCCGTCTATACCAGTTTGTTTCTCAACAGTTCCGGTTATTTCCGCAACGAGATTATCATTATCGTAAACGCGGACAGAAGCCGGAACATTACAGGCAACTTGTTCGGACTCAAATTTTACTTTAACAGCCATGGTACCTCCTTTTTTTGTACAAAAAGGGCTATAATGATAATGACAAAGAAATTATTTAATGTCAACATATATTAATTACTAATTTTTTGCGGAAATAGTATGGCCACAGAAAATAAAAAAGTTGGAGTAGGGTTCGGCGTACTGTTGTTTAAGGAGGGTAAAATCCTTCTCGGGAGAAGGCACGCTGATCCAGAAAAAGCGGACTCCGAGCTGCACGGGGAGGGAACTTGGACTATGCCCGGCGGCAAACTTGAATTCGGCGAGTCTTTTGAGGACGGGGCGCGGCGCGAAGTGCGTGAAGAGACCGGGCTTCAGTTGGATGATTTAAAAATAATCTGCGTGAATAACGATAAGAATGAGCACGCCCATTTTGTCACGATTGGGCTGTTTTCCGATAAGTTCAGCGGAGAGCCCAAAGTTACGGAGCCGGATGAAATAGTGGAATGGCAATGGTTTAGCTTTGATGATCTGCCGTTCCCGCTATATTTTCCGAGCGCTAAGATTATAGAAAATTACAAAAAGAACTTATTTTATATACCCCAATAATCCACCGGAGCAAAAACAATAAAAATTTTGGGGGAAATAGAAATGGAATACTTAAAAGGAAAACAAGAGAAGGAAGCAATTCAATGGATGAATAAAGCGGCAGAAGTTGCCAAAAAGGCTTTATGCCTTCGGGCAAAATGCGGAACGGTGATTATTAACAACGGAGAAATTATTGGAGCAGGTTACAATGCTCCACCTCTTAATAAAGAAGAGAATCGAACATGCGATAAAGAGTTTGGTATCGGAAAAACAAAGTATGATAAAACGTGCTGTATGCACGCCGAATGGCGGGCAATAATAGATGCACTAAAAAGAAACCCGGGCAAATTAAAAGGGTCAAAACTTTATTTTACACGGGTTGACGAGAGCGGGGAAACAAAAAAATCTGACAAACCATATTGTACAGTATGTAGTCGCATGGCGTTAGATGCAGAGATCGATAAATTTGTTTTGTGGCACGAGAAAGGAATCTGTGAATATCTGACAGACGAATATAATCGTCTTTCGTACGAATATACTCTTATATAGGCCACAATAAGATGTGCTATCTAATTAACGTCGGCACTTACCGGCCTTTTTAATTTTCTCTTCACGTGTTATATTTATTAAAAATTATGGAACATTTGGCGATAATGAAAAAGTCGTGGGGTTTGACCCAGAAAATACTCGCTGGCCGGAAAAAAATCGAATCGCGTTGGTATAAATTTAAACGCAAGCCGTGGGATGCGATTAAAAAAGGAGAAGTGATATACTTTAAGGATTCTGGTGAGCCGGTGACGATGAAAGCGCGAGTATCCCGGGTACTCCAGTTTTCCAGATTAACGCCTCGAAAAATTAAAGAACTTTTGGAAGAATACGGAGATGATGATGGACTTGAGCCAAAATCTATTCCAAAATTTACGAAATTATTTGGAGATAAAAAATATTGTTTGCTTATATTCTTAGAAAATCCGGAAAAAATTAAGCCATTTCAGATTGATAAAAAGGGATTTGGCAACATGGCGGCATGGATATCAATTGATAGTATAAATAAAATTAGGGTAAATAAAAAATGAAAACCCAAAGAACAAAAAAACCGATAATAGTAGCTGTCAGCGGCGGATTTGATCCCGTGCACATCGGCCACGTGAGAATGTTTAAGGAAGCCAAAGAGCTTGGCGACAAGCTGGTGGTTATTTTAAATAATGACAATTGGCTCAAGAAGAAAAAAGGGTTTGCTTTTATGCCGCAGAAAGAACGTGAGGAGCTGATTAAGAACATAAAATGGGTTGATGATGTGCTTGTGACGGCCCACAAAAGAAATCCGAAAGACATGAGCGTGGTTGCGGAGCTGAAAAAATTAAAACCCGATGTTTTCGCGAACGGGGGAGACAGAAAAAAAGGAAATATTCCTGAAGTGGCGGTCTGCGAAAAAAACGGGATTAAAATGGTTTTTAATATCGGCCACGGCGGCAAAGTCCAATCCAGTTCGTGGTTATTGGCGGCTTATATGGGCGAAGCGCCCTGCCCGTGCGGAAGCGGAAAAAAATACAAAAAATGTTGCGGAAAAATAAAATAAGAAATAGCTTTTCGCCGATATTTCCATTCTAAGCGTGTCCCGAAAACCGGGATTTCCTTACCGCTTAACATTAGCAAAAAACGGGTCCTATAGGTAAAAACTTATAGGATTTTTATTTTTAAAAAATTAAAAAAATCAAAGCAAAAGAAATAGGCATTAGGGAGTTGACTAAATCAATTTTTAAGTTTATATTAATTAGCAAAGGCTAATTTATTAACTATCTTCCGATAGCAGCAAAAACGCTTTAATTGGAAAGAAAATTTTTCAAGCATGAGCAACAAACAAATTGTAATTTCATTTATCGCTATAATAGTGCTGGCAGTGCTCGCCGGTCTTTTTTGTTATCCGGCCCCCATTAACCAGCTGGTTGATAAAACAAACAGCCAATTCCATTCGCAAATTCCCCAATTCCCGACTGCGGATTTTAAACTGGGGCTGGATTTGAAGGGCGGAGTGCATCTGGAATACAAGGCGGATTTGAGCAAAATTTCTGAGGCGGATAAAAAAACAACCATGGAGGGCTTAAGGGATCTTCTTGAAAGGAGAATAAATGCCTTTGGAGTAGGCGAACCTATTATCCAGATTTACGGAACCGACAGGGTGGCTGTTGAACTTCCTGGTTTTGAAGATATTGATCAGGCCATTGCTTATATCGGCCAAACCCCTCTGTTGGAATTTTGGGAAGAAAAGACGCAGGCAGAGATAGACCAAATTAACGCCAAAAAAACCGAGATTAACGATGCTATTAAAAATAACGAAGGAAAAAGCCAGGAAGAAATAAACGCGGCAGTAGAAAAAATAACGGATTGGCAGACAGCTTTTGAATCGCCTTATAAAGCCACGGAACTGACGGGCCGCTATCTTACTAAAGCTGTATTAAACTTTGACCAAAATACGGGCGCGCCGATTGTTGAGCTGCAATTTAACGAAGAGGGCGCTAAAGTTTTTGAAGACGTTACCGGAAGGAATGTCGGCAAATCCATCGCCATTCTTCTTGACGGCCAATCAATTATTGATACCGATGGAGACGGGCAGATTACCAGCGCCGATATGTATGCTCCGCGGGTGGACGAAAAGATAAGCGGCGGCAAAGCCGTTATTACCGGAATTAAAGAAACTAACGAAGCAAATACGATTGTCCAGAGATTAAACCAGGGCGCTTTGCCCGTTCCGCTAGGCAATCCGATAGTCCAAGAAAAAGTCGGCCCAACTCTGGGCGCGATTTCACTTGAAAACGCAGTTAAGGCCGGGATGTGGAGCATAATTCTAATCGCTATATTCCTAATCTTTATTTATCGCTTTCCTGGATTATTAGCTTCGGGGGCTTTGCTGATTTACGTTGCAATATTATTTTCTTTGATTAAAATGATACCGGTAACATTAACTTTGGCGGGCATTGGCGGATTGATATTGTCAATCGGCATTGCCGTAGACGCAAACATATTAATTTTTTCCAGAATGAGAGAAGAGCTAAAATCCGGAAAAGATTTGGTTTCTTCGATTGAGCAGGGAATGGTAAGGGCCTGGCCATCTATCAGGGACGGCCATTTCGCCACAGTTATTGTCGCTTTAATATTATATTTTCTTGGGACAAGTTTTATAAAAGGGTTTGCCTTTGCCTTGATAATCGGTATTCTGCTGAGTTTGTTCTCGGCTATAGTTATAACGCACATCTTTTTATTGATTTTCGTTAAATCAGGCATAGGAAAGATAAAATGGCTTTGGTCATAAAATAGTATGAACTTCAATTTTACCAAATATTCAAAAATTTATTTCGCAATAGCTATTATTGCCATTATTGCTTCCATCGCTAGCATTTCAATTTTCGGTTTAAAGCTAGGAATGGATTTTGAGGGAGGAAGTTTGATGTCTGTTAGCTATATCCAAAACAGGCCATCCACAGACCAGATCAAAAATGCAATTAGCAATATAGAAGGCTTTAAGGGGGCGGAAGTCCAACCCATTGACCAAAACGGCGTGGTTATTAAAATCAATAAAACCGATATCAGTTCCGAAACCTACGCCAGCGTTTTGCAGCAATTAAAAACGCTTGGCCAAATCGATGAAACTTCTGCAAGCGTGCAGACGATCAGTCCGTTGGTGGGCAGCGAATTAAAAAATAAAACAGTTATTGTGGTTATTGCTGCCTTGGTGGTAATGCTTTTATACATTGCATTCGCTTTTCGCAATGTGAGCAGGCCGATAAGCTCATTCGGATACGGAGCATCTTCTACTCTGATGCTTTTTCACGATATAATCATTCCCTTAGGCGTTTTAGCCGTTTTAGGAAAGCTTTACGGCGCCCAATTAACCATTCCGGTTGTTACGGCCCTCTTAACTGTTATGGGTTATTGTATCAATAATACTGTTGTTGTTTTTGATAGAATCAGAGAGAACCTGATTAAAGACAGAAAAGCCAGTTACGAGGAAATCGTAAATAAATCATTAAACGAAACTTTCACCCGCTGTATCAATACCTCTGTCGCGGTTTTGCTGGCTGTCGGCCCGCTCTTTTACTTTTTTATGGGAGAGGAAGGTTTGAAGTATTTCACTTTAATAATCGGCATCGGAGTGGTTATCGGCATATTTTCGTCGGTATTTTTGGCAAGCCCGCTTTTGGTGCAATGGCTTCATTGGCGGAACCCCGAGAAGGCGGTAAAGACCGCCAAAGCCTTTGTCTAATTGACAACATATTATAAAAATGTTATAAATTATAAGTAACATTATATACACAAAATATGGAGTTAGAATATAAAACAATAGTTCAAAATATCTTAAAAAACATGCCCGACAGGACGAAGAGTGTTCTTTCGAGGCGTTTTTCAATTGGAAAGAAAGCGCGCGGCGAAACATTGGAAGCCATCGGCAAAAGCTATAAGATAACAAGAGAAAGAGTCAGGCAGATCGAAGCGGACGGCTTAAAAAGGGCCAAGAAAATAGCCGAATCGCCGGAAATAAAAGCTGATTTCAAAAAAGCAAAAACCTTTTTTGAGGAAAAGATAGGTTCTTCTGGAGGCGTTAAAAACGAAGAATTGCTGCTTTCCGAAATAAGCACGCCGGAAACAAGAAATTATGTTTTGTTTTTGCTTAATTTGTCGGACAGCCTTAAAAGAGGAAAAGAAGACCAATCTTTTTATCCCTTTTGGGCAGTTGATGAAAAATCAGCCGCGTTTGCCAAAAAAGTTGCCGAATCATTCGTAAAAAAATTCAAGGACGGCGCCGGCCCAGAATCTTTGGATAATCTTTTCGCGTCATTTGAAAAAGAATACGCCGATGAGATTAAGAAAAAATCAGTTTCCAAAGATATGCTGATGTCTTATCTGGAAATTTCCAAAGAAGTTTTTAAGACCATGGACGGGCAAAAAATCGGATTGCGTTCTTCTCCGGAAGTAAATCCGCGCACGGTTCGGGAAAAAATCAGGCTGATATTAAAGAGTGAAAACAAACCGCTTCATTTTAAAGAAATAACGGAATATATCTTCAAGCTGAATAAAGAATTGGAACAAAGGGAAAACCGGGGCTATAAACTCCATCCGCAAACAGTGCATAACGAACTCATCAGAAACGAGGATTTTGTTTTAGTCGGCCGCGGCTTTTACGCCCTGAAAGATTGGGGCTATTACCCGGGAAGGGTTAAGGATGTTATTTATAACGTATTGCAGGCCTCTAATAATCCTTTAAGCAAAGAGGAAATTATAGAACAAGTAGGAAAACAAAGGATAGTAAAAGCCTCAACGGTATTTTTAAGCTTGCAAAATAAAAAGATTTTTGAAAAAAACAACGAAGGAAAATATAAAATTAAAGAAGCTTAAAAGCTTATTCTTTAATGGCATTAAATCCATCAATCATTCCGGTACTTCATTTGTTGGCTGTGCCGCAAGCTCTTTTTTCGGATCCCTATTTTGTGCTCGTGGCTAATTTTATCGCCCAATTTTGGTGGGTGATTTTTCCTTTTGTGCTGTACGGCCTTTTGAGGTTTGCTTTCGTCCAATATATGGAAACCGCATGGCTTTTGCACCCGGACAGAAAAAGAATCCTCTTGGAAGTGAGGATACCCCAAAGGGTAACCCGGCCGCTGCGCGCGATGGAAAACTTTTTTAACGCCTATTGGGCGAGTTATGATGCGCCTAAAGACTGGCGGACTACTTTTTTTGAAGGAAAGGTGATTGTCGGCACTTCTTTTGAGATGGCAAGCCTTGAAGGCGTTCCCCATTTTTACATAAGGACGGTTGCTTCAAACCGGCAGTTGCTTGAGGGAGCTCTTTACGCCCAGTATCCGGATTTGGAAATAGTGGAAGTACCGGACTATGTTTTGGCAGTGCCTCAGGATATTCCTAATAAAGGCTGGGATCTGTGGGGTTGCGATTTTATGCCTCTAAAGCCGGATCCTTTGCCGATTAAAACCTACGAAGCTTTTTTTGAGGAAAAAGTTGATATCGTTGAAGAAGGCAAAAGGCTGGATCCTTTGGCATCGGTTTTGGAACAGTTTGCTAAAATCGGCAAAGGAGAATATATATGGATACAATTAAACGCCGTGCCCATCAGCCCGGCGGAAAATGATTATATCGCCAGGGGAAAAATAGAAATAGACAAGATTTTAAAAAGATACAAGCCCCCGAAAAACGAAGGCATTCCTTCTTTCTTGTCTTTTTTCGCCGACTTTTTTATTGAAATAGAGGATAAGCTTTTTGGCGATCCGTTTAAATGGGCGGTAAAAAGTGAACAGACACAGGAGCTTTTTCCGCAGGAAATGAAAATGACTCCGGGCGAGCGGGACAGGATTGCCGCCATTGAGAAAAAGATTTCTAAGGTTTGTTATTGGAGCGGGTTAAGATTTGTTTATATCGCTAGGCGCGACGTGTTTTTTGGCGGAATAAAAGCCTTTGGCGGCAGCTATACTTCGCAATTTACGACGCAAAATTTGAACGGCTTAAAACCCTGGTCTCCGACCATTACCAAAATACAATCGCCCGATCTCTTTACGGGTAGGCGGCTGTTTGTTAAAAAAAGAGATTTATTCCAGAGATATAAGGACAGGGATTTTTCTCCGGGCGGAAAATTCGTGATGAACGTGGAAGAGCTGACTACTCTTTACCACTTCCCGGGAATTGATGTCGCTCCGTCGGCGGCTTTGAATAGGATAGAAATTAAGAAAGTTCCGCCTCCAATTACTTTGCCGGTAGAAGATTAATATTTAAATCGAAATGGAAAACAACAGATTAATAACTTTTTTTGGGAAAACGACTTTTCGCGGAGCGCAGACCAGATTCGGCATCAGGCCCGACGATAAGCGCCGGCACGTTTATATTATCGGAAAAACCGGAATGGGAAAAACCGAACTTTTAAAGAACATGATAGTCCAGGATATTTTGCGCGGCAACGGAGTCGGCTTTATCGATCCGCACGGCGAAGCTGCCGAAGAAATATTGGATTTTATTCCCGAAGAAAGAATAAAGGACGTGGTTTATTTTAACCCGGCTGATCTCGATAACCCGATTGCCTTTAATATAATGGAAGACGTGGATGCGAATTACAGGCATTTGGTTGCCGGCGGAATGATGGGCGTATTCAAAAAAATATGGCCGGACGTTTGGTCTTCCCGTATGGAATATATTTTGAACAATACTATTTTAGCCCTTTTGGAAATACCGGGCTCTACTTTATTGGGCATTAACCGCCTGCTTTCCGATGCGGAATGGCGCGAAAGCGTCGTTTCCCGGCTGCAGGACCCGGTGGTTAAGGCTTTTTGGACTAAAGAATTCGCGCGATACACCCAGCGCTATGAGATAGAAGCCACCGCCGCGATACAAAATAAAATAGGGCAATTTATTTCCACTCCGATTATAAGGAATATTATCGGCCAGGCTAAATCCACGATAGATATGCGCAAGATTATGGACGAGAAGAAGATATTTATAATGAATTTGAGCAAGGGGCGCATCGGCGAGGATTCTTCGCGGCTGCTCGGGGCGCTGCTTATCACGAAGCTGCAACTGGCGGCAATGTCCCGCGTGGATATATCGGAAAAAGAAAGGGCCGATTTCATTCTTTATATCGATGAGTTCCAGAATTTTTCCACCGAATCTTTCGCAACCATTTTATCTGAGGCGCGGAAATATCGCTTATCGCTTATTTTGGCGCATCAATATATCGCCCAGATGGATGAGCAAGTCCGCGATGCTGTTTTTGGCAACGTAGGCACCATGATTGTTTTCCGGGTGGGCGCTGATGACGCGGAATTCCTGGAGCGGGAATTTTCTCCCGAATTTTACGTTCAGGATCTCGTCAATCTGCCCAAACAGAATATTTACGTGAAACTGATGATAGACGGCGTAACTTCAAGGCCTTTTTCCGCGGAAACCTTGCCTCCGGCGGAACGGATAGGCGCATCGCACAAAGAAGAGCTTACTGAATTTTCGCGGAAGAAATACGGAGTTTCCAAGTCTATTGTTGACGCGGCTATTGCCTCCGAAACCGAAAGTAGCAGCGCCGGCGGAGGAGATGGAGTTCCTTTGCCTCCGAGACAGCCGGTTAGCCAGCCGACGGAAATATATGAAGCTCAGTGCGTTAATTGCGGCAAAAAAGTTAGAGTGCCTTTTAAGCCGGACAATAAGAGGCCGATTTATTGCAAAGCATGCCTCAAAAAGCCGGAACAAACTGAAACCGCGTTCGAGAAAATACAGACAATAAGCCTGGAAAAAACAGCGAAGGATTTTGTGCCAAAAGAAAAAATTGAGCGAAAAAAAGAACCGGTAGCGGAGGTTAAGACGGCCAAAAAAGAGGAAAAGAAAAAAGAAATTGATTTCGACGGACTAAAAGACATTTTAAAACAGGCAAAAAACAATCCGGCCGCGAAAAAGCCTGCCGAAGAAATTCCGCAAAGGGGCGTAATCAATCCTGGCGAAACCATAAAATTTGACTAGCAATTAAAATAACCCCCTTCTTGAAGAGGGGCTTATTTTTTGTTAAAATCAGTTTGATAGTTGCCGTAATAATACTTAAACCGAATGGAAAAACAAAAAATTTTAAAAATAATGACAGGCGGTTTAGTCGCCCTTTTGTTTATTTTTATAGCCGCTGTCGGCGTTTACAGCTGGCTTGGCAATGCCTATAAAGACAAAATTTATCCCGGGGTGCATCTGGGAGATGTTGACCTATCGGGAAAGACGGTTAACCAGGCGAAAGAATTGGTTTATCAGCGGCTGGATTTATTGAACCAGGAAGGGATAAGTTTCGCTTATGGAAAGGAAGAAATAATTATCCGTCCGATAATAATCTTTTCGCCGGACGCAGACATAAAAAATGTTTTAATAGATTTTGATGTTGATAAAACTGTTTCCAATGCGATGGCAATGGGCCGAACCGGACAGTTTTTGCCTGATCTATGGGAGCGGGCCACATTTTTTTTCCACCATGAAGCGGAGGCGATTGCCAGTTTTAACAGAAATGAAAGTATAAAATATTTAAAACAAGGATTTGCGACAATAGAACCTGCGGACGCGAAATTTTATATTGATAATAATAACAGTTTGGCGATTGAACCGGAAAAGGCGGGCAGAAGATTGAATTACGATAAAGGCTTAAATGAATTGGAAAGAAAAATTAAAAGTTTTGACTTTTCGTTAATCCGGCTTTCCGCCACAAATGCAACCAATCCGGATGTTTTTGTTGCGGATTGCGCAAAAGTTCAGGATAAGGCGAAAGCAATAGCTGATCTGGCCCCCATAAGCCTTAGTTATGGCGTTAAAAACTGGGAGTTGGACAGCAAAACCTTAGTTAGCTGGTTAATTGTATCTAAGAACAATGCCCAGCCAGAACCTGCATTAACGATATCCCTGGATAAGGATAAAATTGTCGCATATCTTGAAGGGGAAGTGGAATCGCAGATAGAAAAAGAAGCGGCTCCCCCAAAGTTTAGCGTAATTGGCGGTTCGCTCAGGAGAATCCAGTTTGCCCAAACCGGATTGGAATTGGATTTGTCGCTGGCCGCTGATATGCTCGTAAGTTTGCCCGACAATCCGTTTAAAAAATTAAACTTGTCCGTTAAAAAACTGCCGACAACAGATATTACTATCGGGGCGTACCTTGGCATAAAAGAAAAGATCGGTGGAAACACAACCCAAATAATCGATTCCACCCAAAACCGGATAGACAATATCAAAAACGGGGCGGCGGCGATAAACGGATTGGTAATTGAGCCGGACCAAGAATTCTCGCTGCTTAACGCATTGCAGCCATTTGACGCGAGCAATGGATATGCGAAGGAAATTGTCATAAAGGACGGAGTTTCCACACCGGATTATGGCGGTGGGCTTTGCCAATTAAGCACGACTTTATTTCGGGCCGTTTTGGATGCCGGCTTGCCGGTGACAATGAGGCGCAACCATTCGTTTTGGCTCCCTTATTATAATCCGCCGGGAACGGACGCGACTATTTTTGAGCCTTCGCCCGATTTCAGATTCGTGAATGACACAGGAAAATACGTTTTAATCCAGGCGCGGGTTGATGAAAACCTCAATCTCATAATAGATTTTTGGGGAACAAAGGACGGGCGAGTTGTTGTTAAAACCGACCCGGTAGTTTACAATATAGTTAGGCCCGGAACGGTAAAGATGGTCAAAACCAGAAATTTGCCGTCCGGCCAGACGAGCTGCCCTTATCCGGCTTATCAGGGCGCTGATGCCTACTTTGATTATAGGGTTACATATCCCGATGGTACGGTAAAAGAACAGAAATTTGAATCGCATTATATCCCCAGGGCAAAAACATGCTATGTGGGAATTTAAAAAAGGGCTGAGCCAAAGTAAAAATAATTCGGGCTGACAACGCCTTAATCGGCGAGAGGCTGAAAATATTTACGGTTTTTCAACGGTTAGGCGTTTAAAGAAATGAAAGTTACGAAATTCGGCCATTCTTGTTTCCTAATCAAAGAGGATGGAATAAATATTGTTGTCGATCCGGGAGTTTATTCCTCTCAGCAGAACAATATGAAGGGAATTGACTTGGTTTTAATCACCCACAATCACAAAGATCATTGCGATATTTATTCAGTTAAAGCTATTATTGCCAATAATCCGGAGGTGAAAATCGCCACCAACAGCGAAACCGGGAATATGCTGGAGAAAGAAGGGATCAGTTTCGAGCTGATAGAAGACAAAAGAAATTACCTTTACAAGAACGTGCTTATTGAAGGATTTGGCGATAAGCACGCTTTTATTTATGACGAAACTCCAAAAACCCAGAATACCGGCTATTTTATCGGCCATAAACTGTTTTTCCCGGGAGATTCCCTTTATAACCCGCAACGGCCGGTGCCGATATTGGCTTTGCCCGTGGCCGGGCCGTGGGTTAAAACGGCCGAGACGATAAAATATGCCAAAGAAATAAATCCGGCGGTTTGTTTTCCTTTGCACGACGGGATGCTCGAATCAACGGCTTTGATACACCGCCTGGTCTCTGAATCTTTGGCGCAGGATGGCATCAAATTTGTTCCGATTAAGATAGGCGAGGAGACGGTTTTATAAATTAAGGAAAAAAATAAGGCAATATAAAATTCGCTTGCGCGCAAATAGATTTATGATAGAATAAAAATATTAAAAAAACGATTAATTTAAAAGATTATGTCCAAAAAAAATATATTTTTTACCATTGGCGCAATAGTTGTTATCATAGCCGTAATTGTATTAGGTAATTATTTTATTTTAAATAATAAAGCGCAGGAAGGAGGGGAGCAGCAAAACCAGGAGCAAACTCCTAATGGCGAAGATATCGAAAATCCCGTAACCGGCAATTCCAGCCTGAACGATGGAATTTTGCTGGCCGTGGGCAAGGCCAATTCTGGTAAATTGCAGGAAGCGTTAAGCGATTATTTGGCTTTGGAGGCGCAATATA
>JAQUOQ010000020.1 GCA_028717005.1 Minisyncoccota bacterium | reverse complement strand
TACATCTTCAATCCCCGGGTTTTTTTTGTTTGTTTTATTGAATATAATAAGGCGGTTTATCTCGCTTTCATGCTCCCGGATGTTTTTTTGGATATTATTAGCTACGAAATCCAGCACTTCTTTCGGCAGATCTATCCCCTTTTCATCCGATTTCTGTTTTAAAATAGCCACCCTTGTTTCGAAATCAGGCATACTGATATCAGCGATCATGCCGCCTTCGAAGCGGGATTTTAAACGCTCGGTTATCGCCGGGATGCTGTTCGGGTGCCGGTCGGAAGAAAGGATTATTTGTTTGTTTTTTTGGTATAGAGAATTAAAGGTATGGAAAAATTCTTCCTGAGTTTTATCTTTGCCGGCGATAAACTGGATATCGTCCACAATCAACAAATCCAATTCCCGCAAAGTTTTCTTCAATTCTTCGATGCTTTGGTTTCTGATGGAGTTTACAATAATAGATATTAATTTTTCGGCCGGAATATATTTTATCTTTTTATCCGGATTCTGTTCCGCGATTTTATTGCCGACGGCCTGGATTAAATGGGTTTTTCCCAATCCAACGCCGCCATATATAAATAGAGGGTTATAGCTTTTCCCCGGTTCTTCCACCACGGCCATAGCAGCGGCGTAAGCCATTTCATTAAAAGGGCCGATAATAAAATTATCAAAAGTGTATTTCGGGTTAAGATTTGTTTCCTTATTAACCTCAAGCTCCGAGAAGCCAAGCTGCTCCATCGCGAGATCTTCTTTTTTACTATCTTTCTTTTCGGCCGGCCTCTTTTCTATTTTCGCCGCGTTCACAACATAATTAATGTTCTTTATATTGGAATCGAGCGTATGCAGAATCTTCAATATTTCCTTATGATATTTTTGCTCTAGCCATTCCTTGCTGAAAGAGTTTGGGACCGAAACAACAACCCCGTCTTTTTCAATGGTCGATATTTTGGTATTAGCGAACCAAGTGGCAAAATTTGCCGGCGAAATATTAAGCTGTATCTGCGATAAAACCGATTGCCAAAGCTGTTCTGTCTCCATGGATATATTCCTTTATATTAAATGAATAAGTTTAATAGTTATTATTATAATTTATCTAAGTCAAGAAAGCAAAAGAGTGGCTTAAAATAAGGGAAAACAAGGCATGTGTTCAAAAACCGTGGAGAAAGCGCGGATAAAAAAAGAACGGCATTTCGGGCGCTGAAGCAATTGACCAGAGCCTTCTTTTTTGCTATATTTTAAATGTTTCATTATTAAATTATAATTATTGAACCAGCAAATTATATGAGTATTACTTATAACCCCAAAAAAAAGAAAAGGCAAAAAACTCACGGGTTTTTAACGAGGGCAAAAACAAAAAACGGTAAAAAGGTTTTGAGCAAAAGAAGATCTAAAGGGCGGGCCAGGCTTGCCGTTTAGCTTATATTAAAATAAGCGTTTTAACGCTTCTAAATGCTGTCTTTAAAAAACAGGCTAAAAAAAGAAAAAGATTTTGAAAGGGTTTTTAAGCAGGGCAAAGCGGCAAAAAACGCCCTATTTTTTTTAAAAGGCTTGGACACGGGGAGCGCCAATACCAGATTCGGCTTTATCGTAAGCAAGAAAGTTTCTAAAAAAGCCGTGATCCGCAATAAGGCAAAAAGGTGGATGAGGGTAATAGCGAGAGAGAACCTGCCGAAAATAAAAAAAGGATACGATATAATTATAACTGCTTATCCGAAAATTGCCGGAGCAGACATAAACGAGGCAAGGAAAGAAATAGGAAATCTTTTTTCAAAAGCCGGACTTTTTAAACAATAAAATTATTTATGAATATTATAACAACAATTTTCAACGCCTTGCTCTACCAGCCGATGCTGAACATTTTGATTTGGCTGCACGGGCTGACCGGAAGTTTCGGCTTGGCGATTATCTTATTAACTTTGTTAATAAAGATAATTTTGCATCCGCTTAACAAAAAAGCTATCCAGTCCCAGGCGATAACAGCCGAAATCCAGCCCCAGCTTAAAGAAATACAGACAAAATACAAAGACAGCCCGGACAAACAGGCGTCGGAAATGATGGCTTTGTATAAAGCGAAAAAATTCAATCCTTTTTCCGGGTTCCTGGTTTTAATCATACAAATACCGCTGTTAATAGCGCTTTTTCAGGTCTTTAAAAACGGAATGAATATGGCGGAATTATCGCAATGGCTGTATCCGTTTATCGCAATACCGCAATCCATAAATCCGCTTTTCCTTGGAATTGATTTATCCCTGCCTAATATTTTCTTGGCGGTTTTAACGGCTATAGCGCAATACGTGCAGATTAAAACGTCGGTGCCACCGGCGCCAAAACAAAAAAATGGAGAGAAAAGCGATGTTGATAAAATGTCGCAGATGATGCAGACGCAGATGGCGTTTATATTGCCCATCGTCACATTTATAGTGCTTTTCAAGCTTCCGGCCGCGCTTGGCCTATATTGGTTCTTCACGACCGTTATTTCTATCATCGAACAAAAGTTATTGCTTAACAAAAAAAACAAATAAAATGCTTAGCCAAGAAGAAACACAAATAATAAAAGACGCAGTTAATGATTTTTTCGCAAGAGCCGGGCAGGACGGGGAGATAAAAAGTTTTTCCCTAAAGCAGGAAGGCGAAAACGAAATTTTGGATATTAACATTCGCTCAAACGATGCCCAGATGCTTATCGGCAAACAAGGGATGGTTTTGTCGGATATACAATTATTGCTAAGAAAAATAATCAAAAAGAAGCTTGATCGGGAAATTTTCCTTAACCTGGATATAGATAATTACAAAAAGAAAAAGGAAGATTATCTGAGGGATCTGGCCGAAGAAGCCGCGAACGAAGTTTTAACGACAAAAAAAGAAAAGGAACTGCTTCTGCCCTCCCCTTTTGACAGGAGGATAGTGCATTTGGAGCTGGCGCGGAGAGACAATCTAATAGTAGAGAGCATTGGCGAGGGAGAAGAGAGAAGAATAATTATAAAACCGAAAGAATAAAAGAAACCGCCGGAGAGGCGGTTTTAAAATATTAAAGCAGTCCAGCTTCTTCGTCTACGCGCTGTTTCGCTTCTTTAATTTTTATTATTTCTTCCGGGCTTGTGGTTATAATCTGGTCTTCCGTGTAAGACGCGACAACAGCGATTGCCACGTGCTTTTGCCCGGCAAAAAATATTCCCTCCCCTACCGGCACCTCAAGAAGAAGATATTTTTCCTGGTCGGTAAGGTTAAAAGTTTTTTGCACCAGATCTATCGAAGCGGGGCTTTGTTTTAATAATAATTGTATTGAAGAATTGGTAATAATCGGCTTGCCATATTCAGAACTTATAAAATCGGAAACATCCTGGGTGATTGTGGTTACGCCCAGCCAGTATTTTCTCGCCCGCTTGCATATTCCATAAAGGAACGAGGCTCCGTCCGCTTCTTTCATCATCCACCATGCTTCATCTATAACCAAAATCCTTTTTTTAAGGGAAGCGCGGATCGTATTCCAGATATGCCGCATCACAATAAACATCGCTATAGGCCTTAACTGGTCTTCCATATCCCTGATTCCAAAAACAACCAGCTGTTTATTCATATCTATAGTTGATTGAGTGTTAAAGAAAGACGCGTAAGTTCCTTTCGTAAACTTCCTAAGGCGTTCCAAAAGAGATTCGCCCCCCTGCATTGTTTCCAATACTGATTCCAAATCAGACATAATGGGAGTGTTTTGTTTCCATTTAGCCGGATCTGAAGAGGGCGTAATGTCTTTAGCCGCGTAAGTTTCCATCAAAGCCCTGTCCATAATAGCGTCTTCTTCCGGAGACAGCCCGCCAAGCATTATTCTCATCAATCCGACTAGGTTAATAACATTGCTCCTGATTATATCTTCAGGGTCATCCCCCTCTACCAAAGCAGGCAAATCAAACGGGTTGATGTGTGTGTCCGAACTTAAGGATATTTTAAAGAAAGACCCGCTGACGGATTCCGCCAACACCTTATACTCGTTTTCCGGGTCAATAATAATGCATTCCGTGCCAAGCATTAAGGACCGCAATATTTCCAGTTTCACCGCGTAAGATTTTCCCGAACCGGATTTTGCGAAAATTACCATATTGGCGTTTTCCAAGCTGAACCGGTCAAACAAAACAAGAGAATTGTTGTGTTTGTTTAATCCAAAAAGAATTCCTTCATTTGAACTTAAGTCAAATGATATAAACGGGAAAAGGCTGGATAGCGGAGTAGTGTTTAGGGTGTTGTGGATTTCCAATAAATCGCTGTTGTACGGGAAGCAGGACAACAACCCTTCTTTTTGCTGGAGCAGAGCCGGCTGGATATATATAAGCCGCGATTCCAGGACGGAGCGCAGGCTAGTTTCCCATTTTTCCAAATCTTCTTTAGCGTCGACATAAATGGTGATGTATAAACCGAACTTAAACATTTTTTCCTGGGCTGTTTGCAGGCGGTCGCGCAAATCTTCCAGGTCCTGGAAAGCAGTTTCCAGCGCCGGATCCCTTATCAGCCCTTTCTCCTGCCTCTCGATAATTTCGGACTGTACTTCGGTTACGCTTTTGCGTAATTGTTTCAAAACCACGCCGGTTTCGATCGGGTGGAAAAAAAACGACAAATCAAAAGGCACTTCCATATTAATAATCGGGGCAATCCAGCCCATACTCAAATAACGTGGGTAAGAGTAGACAAAGAAAGTCTTACTGAATTTTTCTTCCAGGTGGACATAGTTTTGGGCCACTTCTATCGAAGCCGGGGCGACAATGTCCTTAAAATCCATTACTTCGGTTTCGAAAAGCTTTTTTTTGTCTTGTTTTTTATCGTTACCGGAAAAGAGCATTTGATTATTTTTAAGTTATAATTTCAGGCGGAAGCTCGGGATAATAACCCAGCTCCGACTGGTGAGGATGGTGTAGTGACCACAGCATTTCAATAATCGCCTCGCTGTCCAGCGCCTGAGATTTTAACCCGCACCGATTCAGCCCCAAGGCAATATATTCCATTCTTTGCAAAAGTTGGTATTTTCCCTTTTGGAAATATTCTTCCGTCAGACTGGCTTGCGTTGGCTTGGCTTTGTTCGCGCCTTGCCCCGGGTTGGTCAGTTCAAGCAAGGGATAATAAGGAACGACCACATAAAAACTTTTATTCATAACCGATCCGCCCGCGACCAGTTCTTCTATAAATTGCCGGTAATTTGCGGTTTGCATTTTTAACAGTTCGTTTTTTTGGTTGGCTTCCAACTCTTTTATTTTATCAATATATCCGGTGATGTTAACTTTGCGGGAGTTGACGATAATTTGGCAGGAAAAATCAAGAGAATTCAAAAAGTTTTGGAAATTATAAATAATAGCCCCCTGTTCTTCTTCTGACTTCAAGGCAAAGTTTATCGACGATACAAGCAATATGCCAATCATTGATTGGTTGTTCATTATCATAATCCCCTCTCGTATCTGTTTTATCGGTATAAATTGCTGCGATGCGTTTGCCATATTTATTTTTCAAAATCTAATTTTTTCTTAAAGTTGCCCAACTTGCCGTCCGGTTTGATCTTCAGGGGTGATTTTGGTATTTCGTTCGCTTTAAGTTCCGGTTCTTTGTCTTTGGTTGTGCTTAAAAAAACAGGCAGTTCTTTCCTTTTCCATTTGTAAATTTTTGACCCGATACTGAAAGAGGCGAAATTTTTCCCGACAATCGGAATGGCCAGCCCTTGTATTTTTACAAAAGCGAGCATCAGCGCCACTCCGAATATAGCGCCGCAGGTTAAAACGTACAGGAAAAAATTGGCGCGCAGGGGCGAAAAATAAAGAAGGAAAGCCAAGCCAAGCGCACCTCCGATAAAAACGCTTTGTTTTACGGTGAACGGCCCCAATATTTTCGGGTCGTGCTCTATAAATTGTGGTACCCTAAATTCCATAAATTTTATAAAGGTGTTTCCCGGTAAGGATCTTGCGAGCCGGCCGCGCTAGCGGAATTAACCGGCCCTTCCGGTTTTACTGATTTGTCCGGCCGAGGTTCCAAATTAACCGGGTTAATATTTTGGAAAGAATCTATTTTTTGTTCAGCCGGAGTCCGCAGATCTTCGTAAGCCTGGGCGAGCCCCTTTAAATCATCTAAGCTGGGTAATTTATTTGGTTCTCTGGGAGCTGTTTCCGGAGCGGCAAAGTTTATTTTTTCGGGTTGCGCAGAAACTGAGGCAACAGGCACAGTTACATCCATAGCCATTGATTCGATTATTGGTTCGGCATTAACCAAATCTTCAAGGCGGGCGATTTCCGGGAAGGCAATTGATTCCAGAAGCCTCTTTTCAAAAATTTTCTGTTTTTCCAGTTTTTTCTTTTCCTCTTCCGCTTTTTTGCGTTTTTCTTGTGCAGCAGCCACTTGTTTATAAGCCGCTCCGTCATTTAAAGCTCCGAACAGCTGTGGGAAATGTTTGCCGAGATTTTTCTTTTCTTCCAGCTTCATTAAAGAAACGCGCAGGTGTTTGAATATATTATTGTTGATTTCCGCTGATATTTTATTGGCCAATGTTTCGTCTATATTCAGTTCCAATTCCAAAGTTACCGGGAAATCGTCTAAATCCAAAAGCCCCATCAAAACCCGTCCGGTGTATTTCGCGACAATCGAAGTTTTTTCTTCGTCCAAGTTGAGCTTGCTACAGATATTGTAAATTACTTCGTTGTTCCTTTCGGAAAAAATAGCTTCTTTCAGGTCTTCGGGCAGAGTTTTGTAAACACTCCAAAAAAATTCTTTGGTGTACTCTTCCATATATTGGTTATTTTAACATACATTAGAATAAAGAAGCAAGAATTAATTTGCTACTTTATGGTTTGGGCGAGATATCCTCCTTCGCCTCGCCGAAGCCCGGCAGGGCAAGGGCGGGCTTCGTTCGGCTTCGGTAAGATAAAAGTGGAGAATAGCATTGACAAATAAGGATAAGTATTTTATAATTATACTATTCCCCTATTAGTTCAGGGGCGTAACTTCACAATTACATAGTTGATTGTATCTGGTGATTAAGATGGTAAAACAAGACAAAAAGACTGGAAACGAAAAGGATGTCGAACAACAGCCAATCTATAATGCGACAAAAATAGAGAAAACGCTTTGTTTTTTCGGAGGAATTGCGATAGTTTGGCTTGTGGCATACGCAATTGGCATGTTTTTGCCTTTTAGTCCGATAATAAGCACTGCATTGGCATGGCTGATATCAATTTTCACCGCCGGCTCAATAATTTTTTCATTTATTTGGCTGCCACGAAGCATTGTGTGGACGAAGCTTGAGGAAAATCAGGCAAAATTCATAATGTTTTTGGGGGCGTTTCGTAAGTTATTAGTGCTTTACAGCGACCACAAAGTTAAAGACGGGAAAGAGGTTGTCGAAGAACCGGGGGCTTTGGACAAAAGTTTATTTGGGGGCATTCGGTTTGTGGGAATATGGCCTTTTTGGTCTATACACGCCTGGGAGTTTTTTAATTGGTATGGAGTAGACGAAAGCGGCAAGCCTGTTTTTCACGGAAGGGAGTGGACAGACCATGTCAATTTAAAAAACTATGAATACAAGCTTTTTATTGAAGATATCGCCGATGTCGAAAATGTTCCTTTGGATTTTGACGCTTCCATTTTTTCTAGAGTAGCAATACCAAAAACAGCCATCATTAATAATGCTAATTTTTTAAACCAAACACTCCAAACATTACAATCCGAAATTAAACACATTGTAAGGCAAAAACCTTATAATGAAGTGGATAAAGAATTAAAGAGTGAATTATGCAAGAAAAATAACGGCGGCGGAGAGGAAAAAAAGAAAGACAGCGCCAAAGACGAAGAAAAAAAAGAAACAGAAGAAGAATGTGATTTGAAAAAATTAACAAACAAAGAAATCCTTGGAGGGGCGCAAGAGGTTGGCACGCTTTTTTGGTTGAAGCTAAAAAAAGACGGAACTCTTGATGAAATAAAAGAAAAATTCGGAGTAGATGTCTTTGGGATTAAGATAAGGAGATTTGCCCCAACTAAAGAATATTTGGAGACAACAACCCTTCCTTATAAAGCAGAACAAGAAGGGAAAGCGGTTGTTATTAGGGCTAAATACGAAGCGCAAAGAGATTCCGAAGAGGTGATCGGAACCTTTATGCATATGCTCGCCCGGCGGATCGGTCTTACAGACGAAGAGCTGAAGGACCAAATGGCAAACGACACCACTTTTAACGAGAAGTATTCTTCTCAAATAAAAGAATGTAACGATATCCTTAAGCAAAAATTATCGCTGGATGGACGAGCGCTTATCCATATCATTGGGCCCCAAGGGCAAAACATCGGCGTATCGCCAAGCACAGAATCAATTGCGGCCATTGCTGCATTGCTGCGTACATTAAATATGCCGGCAGTTTCAGGGACGGGTTCTGGTTCGGGACAACCGCAAATATCTTCAGGAGAGCAATCAACAATAACGCCATCAGCACAGAAAAAAACCTCATCTAAAAAAGGAGAAGGTGAAAACAAAGATAATTCTGGCGACGACGAAAACGCAATTTTGTCCATTGAGGACATTATTGACGGCAAAAGACTTAACTATTAATTTTTAGCTCTAAGTCTTTTTTTATTGCAATTCTTGGCTAAGCCCTCCCGTTTTTTCAGGAGAAGGAGTATTAGAAAATTCAGACCCTTGGGTTTCTTCTTCAAAATCTTCTTTTACAATTTCATTAATTCTGTCTTCAGTAATCTTTTTATTGTTTGCTATGTCCTGTGCTATTTGGGAGGAAATTTCATCGGGAATATTTAACTCTTCTTTTATTGCAATCGGCAAATCATTATAGCCGATTTTTTGGTTTATTAAATCTTCAACGACGACTACTAATTTTTCAGATGGCAGTATTTCGGCCAAAGGAATATTTTTTTCCAAGCAATTTTTAACGTCTTTATTAAACATTAGTTTCGCCGCAATTCTTTCGGCGGCAGTTGGATTGCCGACAATATGGCTTGCGAAACCAGCATCATTTTGCAATAAGAAATTTTCTAGACCATATTTAGTTGTTATGTCTTCAATAAATAGACGGGTGTTAAACGATATAATTTTTTCCATAAAAATTAGTTGTTTTTAAGGGTGCCTAACCCTTGTTCGTTGTGTCGGGCGTGGGTTAGTTCTGTTGGCAATAAAAGCAATATTTCCTTGGATGGCGAGAGCTTTTTTCTGCAATAAAGAGATTTCTTCCGGGCTTAAATTATTCGGATTGTTTCTAATAATATTTTGAAGTCCGATAAGGTGGTTATTTAAGTTTTGAGAAGCCGGGGTAGATACCCTAATTAAATCATTAAGCTTGTCCATCTTTTCGCCTGAACCTTCGTCCATTATCTTTTTAATTTGGTTTGTTCTTAGTGAGGCAAAAAATTCTGGATCAGAAATTGCTTCGCTGCTAACACTGTCTGCCAAATCCTTGCTTGATAGTTTTGGTATTTTATCTGAAAGATCTATTCCGCTTTTTGTTTCCCAGTTTGTCGGTCCGGCAAGAGTGGTGTTTTTATATCGCGCATCTAACACAGCCTTTGTTTTTATAAGCTCGTATTCTTTTGATTTGTCGTCATGCCTCATTACGGTGTCCATTCGCGCTTGGTATTCTGCGCCGCCGCCCGACGAATTTAAAAATTTGGTAACATTGTTTTTAATATAATCTTCTTCGTATGCCTCTCTTTGAACCGTTGAAAGTCGATGCTTAAACTTTCCATAATCTTCAAGCGTCATTTTGTTCTTTTTAGCGTATTCCGCTGCTTCTTTTTGGGCCTTTGTTTGGGTTGTTGCAAATTCGACCGGAGTCATCCTGCCGATTACTGGAGCGCTTACAATGGTTTCTTTTGCCCGTTGTTTCCAGCCTTGCCATGCGACCCTGCCTTCTTCTCTTCCTTGTTTTGTTAATACATTTTTTTGGGCCGCTAGGCCGCCAACGGTTCCCACCACGCCACCTTTTGCATATCCGCCCAAAGCCTTTCCGCGTCCAACAACGTAACCAGTCGCGGCTCCAGCCGCTCCGGTTATAGCGGTAGACGCCCTGCCTATAATATTTTTATTAATAGTATCTTTAAACTTTTTGCCCACTGCGCCGCCGGAATCCATTGTTATGAAAAAACCCATAAATAAAAATACAAAAGGAATGGCGTATGCAAACAAGCTTCCTATCACAACAGCGATCGCGGAAGACAAAAATTCTCCCGAAGCGGTGAACGACGAAACAAGACTTTGGGGATTATCAACAATAACCTTCATTAAGATATTTGATAGATAAATAGATAAAGCAGCCGGTATTCCCAAAACAGTCCATTGTATAAAACTTTCCCACCAGTCGTCCCAATAGGTAATGCTGGGAAATATCCTCTTAATATATTTTGATTCCGGAAAAACTTTTGTGGCAAAAGCAACCGGGGAAACGATAACTAAAATCCAAAGCATCACGTATCTTACCATAAACAAAAGGCCGTATAAAAAATAAAGTATAGCGGCGATAATCGAAAATATAAAAAAAATGACCAATGCGGGAATAGCTTCAACGCCGGCGGGCAGGCCGTTCGTCATGCCGTCCCTAACAGCGTTTACGAAATCAGCCGGAACGCCGCCGCTTAATAAACTCCTCATTAAAAGATTGGCGCCGTCTATTACGATTCCGGCAATAAACGGAGTGAAATTAATCAAAATGGCGATAAGGATGAAATTAACCAAAGCTTTTTTTGCCCGTGTCTCCTGGTAGCCGATGATTATGCTGATGGCAATAATAACAAGCCCGAAAATCAGCGCCACGTTTGCTAAATCTCTCGCAATCCCCCACCCTTGGGTAACAACCGGGTTGTCCGTACCCGTGGCGGAAACTTTTATAAAATCCCCGCTTGCCGTCCAATTCAAAAATCCCAAACCTATTTGCAGTATGGTTAAGGGAATTTCTTTGAGAAGAGAGTAAATTCCCCCAAGGAGCCAATCGGCGGGATTAAGGCTGGGCAAAGAAACCGCCTGCGCGGCAAACGGAGTTAGGAAAATTCCCGCGGCAACAATAATTAAAAGCGCCAATACGGCGAATTTTTTAGTAAATAATTTTTTAAAAGGAATCATATTTACTCGTTGATTAGCTGATGGTATAATTATATCACATTAATTTAAAATATGTATAGCAAAAATGAATCCGCTAAAGCTGCGTTTAAAATTTAGCCCCGAAACAGTGATAATGATACCTTTGGCCATCGGATTAGACGCGATAGGATATTGCCTGATCGCTTTCGGTCTGGATGATTTTTGTTTATGCGACATTATCGGAATGTTTTTTTTCGGCGGATGGCTTGCGGCAAAAACCGGTAATGGCGGCGGGATTAAAACAGGAGCCCAAAAGATATATGAAAAATTGTGGCCGCGTTTTTTCGGCGCGGCGGCCGTGGAACTTGTGCCCTATGTCGGCAGCTTAGTGCCGACATGGGTTATATTGGTAATATCGGTTTTAAACGACCAAACCGAAGACCGGGACGCGGCGGAAGAAGGAGAGGCCGAAGAAACGGAACTGCCTCATAGCGAACCAGACATCGCCGGTTAATTTAATAAAGATGAATAAAACAAAGAAAATTGTCCTCGCCCTTATGATGCTGCTTCTGGCGGCGCCAGTTTTTATTTTGGCAGCGGGGCTGGAAAATAACTACCCTGCCCTGCCGAACACCGATGTGGGCGCGAATGCTGGCGGCGCCAATTTTTTTCTTTATGCATTTAATTTTTTAATTATCGCGGGAATAGTGATTGCTGCGCTGGTAATAATGTACCAGGGAATTACAATTTTGTTTTCCCGGGGCGATGTCGCCAAAGCAACCGAGGGCAAGGACGGAATCAAGAGGGCCCTAGTGGGCCTGGCAATTTTATTCGGCGCTTACCTTATTTTAGTTACAGTCAATCCGAACCTTACGATAATAAAACTGCCGGCGATTTCAATCGGTGACATTACAAAAATGATTATTAGCGGCGGGAAGACGGAACAAAAAACAGGAATAACTTATATGGAAATACCTCTGGGCGCGATTATTGAATCCATATTGTCCCCGGATTCCAGCACTGACGAGCAGAGGCAGAGTTATTCGAACCTTTTAGTTAAAACAGAGGAGGAGTGTTATTTATACGACAAGGACGGAAACACGATTGACCGCAATAACGATAAAATCATAGACAGTAAAGATATGTTTGAAGGGTTGGATATGTCGTATTGCATGGACGAGCTCCTTAAAGCGACCGAGAAAAAAATAAGCGACATGAATGGCGGCGAAGACTCGTGCAGCGGTTCCGGAACGGCTGGGCCGATAAACCAAATTAAAAGCCTGATAAGAACAGGGTGTACCTGCGGCCCTTGCCAAAAATATACCGACAGCCAGGGACACGAATGCAGCGGCGGAT
>JAQUOQ010000019.1 GCA_028717005.1 Minisyncoccota bacterium | reverse complement strand
AAAAGAATTGCGGGGCAGAATTGAGGAAAATAAGCAAAAAAAGAACCCAAATGATTTTGCTTTGTGGAAATTCAGCTCTAAGGATGAAAAAAGGCAGATGGAATGGGATTCGCCGTGGGGCAAAGGATTCCCCGGCTGGCACACGGAATGCGTGGTAATGAGCGTGGAAAATCTTGGCATTCCTTTTGATATCCATTGCGGCGGAATAGACCATATCCCGGTGCACCACACGAACGAAATCGCTCAGGCGGAAGCCGCTTACGGCAAGATGATGGCAAACTATTGGATGCATGGTGATTTTTTGGTCTCTAAGGACGGCAAGATGAGCAAGTCGAAGGGAAACATTGCCACAATGGAAGATTTGCAGCAGCAAGGGATTAACCCCCTTGCTTACCGGTATTTGTGCCTGACCAGCCACTACCGGTCGAAGCTCACTTTTAGCGACGAGAGCATTCAGGGCGCCAAAAACAGCTTGGATAATTTTTATAAAAAAGTATCAGAACTAAAAACAGATTCGCTTTCCGAAAATAAAAGCGCCGATTTTGAATCATACCGGCAGAAATTTCTTGGTTTTATAAATAATGATCTGGATATGCCCAGCGCGCTGGCTCTGGCGTGGGATCTGCTTAAAGACAAAAATATTTCCGATAATGAAAAACAGGAATTGCTTTTTGATTTTGACAAGGTGTTCGGTTTACGAATAAAAGAAACCGTCCAGGCCCTAAAAGAAATAAAACCAGAAGCTATCCCCGAAGAAATAACGAAAAAAGCGGAACTAAGAGAGCAGTACCGCAAAAATAAAGAATGGGATAAGGCGGACCAAATCAGGAAAGAGCTGGAATCATTAGGCTGGGCCGTAGAAGACGCGGACGGAGAAACAATAATCAAAAAGATTTAATTTTCTTTTTTTGATTTTTTGCAGATTTCGTAAAAATTAAGCACTTGATCGGCAACGTTTTTCCAATCGTATTTTTTAACCTCTTCAATTCCCCATTGCGCCAAGTCCTGGCGGAGTTTTTCATTCCTGATTAATATTTCCAGTTTCGACGCCAGATCTTCCACGTTTTCCGGCTCGGCCAGAAACCTTTCGCCCATTGTCCCTTTCAGCAATTGGCCGTAGCCGAGATTTTTAAATCCGCAAACAGGCTTGCCGCAGGCCATGGCTTCCAAAAGAACTATGCCAAAACTTTCCCCGAAAATGGCCGGACTGCAATAAATATCGCAGGTGGCGTAATATTTCCGGGCTGCCGCTATTCCGGGTTTTTTTCCCTCAAAATAAACTTCTTTCAGCCGGTTTTTCTTTGTATAGTTTATGCAATCTTTTTTGAGCGTGCCGTCCCCCACGATAATCAAACGGATGTTTTTGTATTTCGGCTTCAAAATTTTATAGGCCTGCAAAAGGAATATCAATCCCTTCCTTTCTTCTATTCTGCCGAGAAAAAGTATGTTTATTTTTTTGTTATCCGCGAACTTTTTAATTTTCGGCATATTGGGGGCGAAATCCTTAAGGTTAATTCCGTTCGGTATAATCGCTTTTGGCGTATCGCAGTTTTTGAACGGCTCCAGATTAAGGGGCGCCACGCCGATAATGCCGTCCATTTTTTTGCCGATGTCTTCAAAAAATTTGTTGGAGAGATAAAAGTTTTTCACAAAACCGCTCAATGCGTCCAGGTTGGCGTGAAAAGTGAGGATGTTAACGCTTTTTGATTTGTCCAGTATCTGCCAGCCGGAAGGGACAATAAAATTATGGAAATGCAGGACATCAAACTTTTCCCGTTTTAAGACTTTGTCGATGGCAAAAGGGTTAAAGTTAAAGCAAATATCGCCTTGCGTTCCGGCGATATTAACGGGAATGGATGTCCCTAAAATTATAACGTTGCTGCCATAGTTCTCGAATAGTTTCCGCCTGGGCACCAGTATTTTGTTTTCTATCCCTCTTTTTGTGAATTCCTCGGACAATCCGGTAATATGGCTTTTAACGCCCCCGGGATTGGCGAAAGAATGGAAGGAAACGAGGCCAACTTTCATAAATATAGTTTAATTGACGATTATTTGGTTGCTTGATATATTATACGTAATGAAACAAGATTTTTCAAATGCAAAATCGGCCGCGAAGCTTCCGCCGCAGGACTTGGAGGCGGAAAAAAGCGCCTTGGGGTCGCTTATGATTGATAAGGACGCGATTATAAAAGTCGCTGATTTTTTGCGCGCCAATGATTTTTACAAGAGAACCCACCAGCTTATCTACCAGTCAATTGAAGACCTTTTTAACAAAGGCGAGCCGGTTGATTTGATATCGGTTTCTTCCCATCTGAAAGAGAAGGCTCAGCTGGACGAAATCGGCGGAATGGGTTATCTAACCGAGCTTATTAACACTGTGCCGACGGCAAGCCATATTATGACTTACGCCAAGATGGTGCAGAAAAAAAGGATACTGAGGGACCTGATACAGGCAGGCGAGGATATCGCGCTTTTGGGATACGAGGAGGCGGAAGAAGCTGATTTGCTTTTGGATCAGGCGGAGAAAAGGATTTTCGGGATTACCCAAAAAAGCTTGACCCAATCATTCTTGCCCATTAAGCCTTATTTGGAAGAGGCTTACGAAAGAATGGAAAGGCTGTCGCGCCAGAAAGGCGCTTTGCGGGGAGTTTCCACCGGCTTCCATGGTTTGGACGCTATGCTTTCCGGATTGCAAAAATCAGACTTGATTATTCTGGCTGCCCGGCCTTCAATGGGTAAAAGTAGCTTGGCTTTGGACATCGCGAAAAACGTGGCGATAAAAGAAAAGCTTCCAGTCGGATTATTTTCTCTGGAAATGTCCAAAGACCAGATTATCGACAGGCTTATCAGTTCCGAGTCCAATATCGATTCCTGGAAAATAAGGCAAGGCCATCTTTCGTCCGATGGCGACGACAGCGACTTTGCCTGCATCCAGCACGCGTTGGGAACTCTTTCCGAGGCGCCGATTTTTATTGATGACGCGGCATCTTGCAGCGTTTTGCAGATGAGGGCAATGGCTAGGCGTTTGCAATCAAGCTACGGCCTGGGGCTTATCGTTATTGATTATTTACAGTTGATTGATCCGAATAACAAAATATTAAGCACGGTCCAGCAGATAACGGAAATTTCCCGCAACCTTAAAGGACTGGCAAGAGAACTGAATGTGCCTGTTTTGGCTTTGTCGCAATTGTCCCGTGCCGTGGAACAGCGAACCCCAAAAATTCCCCGCCTTTCCGATTTGCGCGAAAGCGGAAGCTTGGAGCAGGACGCGGACGTGGTATTGCTTATTTATCGGGAGGATGCGTATCGCGAAGATACTCCCCGGAAAGGAATCGCGGATATTATTATCGCAAAGCACCGCAACGGGCCGGTTGGCCGGGCGGAACTTTTCTTTGATAAACAAAGAGCCAGCTTCCGCAACTTGGAAACTGGCATGAATTTTTCGGGAGACGTTGATTTTTAGGCCTCTATTTGGGTCTATATTTTAGGCCTCTATTTTCAGAATCTCAACTTCGGTAAAGGGCTGTCTGTGCCCTTTTTTAACTTTGTACCTTTTTTTGGGCTTGTATTTGAAAATTATCACTTTGTCCGCCTTAGACTGTTTGAGGATTTTTGCCGTGACCTTGGCTCCGGAGATTAGGGGCGAGCCCAGGATTACATCTTTTTCGTTATCAAGCAAAAGCACCTCGCCGAATGCGATTTCTTCTCCTTCTTTTTTGTCTAATTTTTCTATTCTTAGTTTTTGGCCCGGAGCAACTTTGTATTGCTTCCCACCGGTTTTAATTACTGCCAACATAGATTTCTTTTGAGTTTATTAATACAAAATATATACCATTTTATGCGACAATAGTCAATTGGCAATGAGAATTTATAATTTTACGAATATTTCCGTTATCACGAAAGCGACATAAATCATGAGCAGAAACGCAGCTTCTTTTTTGCTGATTCGCTGGTCGTTCCGGACAAAGGTAAAAAAACAAATAATAGCGAATATAAGAAAAATTCTTGCCACGGCAAACGGCGAAAAATCGCTTATCTGTATTGGAGTTATAAGCGCGACTGTTCCCAAAACAAAGGTTGCCGGACCGATAATCGCGCCCATTAAGTCTCCCAATATCATCCAGTCGTGGCCTCTTTTGCCTTGCCTTGCGGAAGCGATGGCAAAAAATATTTCCGGCGCGCAGTTGCCTACCCCGACTATAAATAACCCGATTAAGATTAGCGACCAATTAAACGTAGCGGCAAAATATTGGGCGGAACTGACTATCCCCTGCGCAGCGATGATAAAAACCGCGACGCAAGCCAGTACTTGCAAAACATTAATAAGGGAGTATTGAATCTTGCCGCTTTTTTTCTTTTTAATATTCCCGTTCTCTTCGCAGGTTTTACTGAAGCGCTCTCTTTTGGAGAAAAGCCAGGCAAGGTAAAAAACATAAAATGAAATTAAAATGATTCCGTCAATCCGGGACAATACCCCGTCCCATGCCAAGAGCACCGGAAACACGGCAGCCGCGGAGGTAAATATAAGGGTTGATTGCACGGTCCGGCTTTTTGCCGGTATGCCTTTTTTTGCAAAAAGGGCTGCCAGGGCCACGGACAAGGTTAAATCCACGACGTTTCCTCCAATAACGTCGCCGAACGCAAGCTGAGGTATTTTATTTATTGCCGAGATGATGCCTACGAACAGATTAGGTAAAGACGCCACGATCGCCATTATTACGAAGGAGATGGCAAATTCTTTCCACTGCAGTATTTTAGCTATTTTTATAAGGCTTCTGACAATGAGTTCGCCGGAAAAATAAAAAGCGCCGGCTGATACGATAAAAATTGCGGAGTAAGTTAAAGTTTCAAACATTTTAAAATTTTTCCGTTCGTTTGCTTATTCTTTTTTGTTATGATAGCAAAAAAACGCGAAAGCCGCCATGTGGAAAACTTTTCCTTTAGTAAATTATCAGAGTATTCGGAAGCTGCTGCCGAAGTTCGGTGATTTGCGCTGCTGTAAACTCGTTGCCCGAAAGGTCAAACGTTTTCAGGTTGTTTTTTATATTGGCGATTTCATTCGGCATTGTGTTAATGTTGTTGTTGGCAAAGTTCAGCGTCGTGAGATTGCTGAGTTGGCCGATTTCCGCCGGAATACCTGTTAGCATGTTGTTGCTGGCGTCCAGGATTTGGAGCTTGCTCATTTTTCTTATTTCTCCAGGCAAGGCCCCAGAAAGCATATTATTGTTGACGTAAAGTTGCTCAAGGTTAACAAGATTGCCGATCTGGGACGGCAAGGACGCAAGATTATTATGGGACAGGTTTAATACGGTTAGGCTGGTGTTGCTTAAAACATAGGACGGGATGGAGACAAGGTTTTGGTTGCTCAAGTCCGCGGTTGTGCCGGATGTTTGCGGCGGCGGCGTTTGGGAATTCTGCAAACTGTTCCTCAAAGCCAGAGCAATGCCAGCGATTATAAGGATGATAATAATTATTACGATTATAAGAGTTTGGCCTTTGTCCATATTATTTATTTTTTATTTATTTTCTCTGCTTATATTATAACAGGATTCAACGATAGCGTGTAGTTGTAAATAAAAAGCCTGATTTATTTATTCAGGCCTGTTTTAATTTTTTGTAATCTTCCGGAAACTCTTTTTCCAGCCTTCTTTTGGCAAGTTGTGAAGCTTCCATATTATCGGAATGCCGCACAATGTTTAAGAGTACTTCCGGATCCTTTGTTTCTTTGGCTGTTTTTAAAGGATTGAGATAAACTTCTGGCAAGAGATCACCTCCTGATAATACAATAACTAATTTTGCCATTAAGTCAAGATAGGCAAATTTACTTTATTGGCAGGATTTTCTTTATTTTGAATTTAGAAAAAAGCGCTTGCACCGCGCTCGTTGAGTGAAAGCGCAACGAGCGAAGTAGCGCTTGCGCCGCGTAGCTCACGCAACGAGCGAAGTGGCGCGTGCACTGCGTAGCTCACGCAGTGAGCGAAGTGGCGGTCCCAACCGGATTCGTCCCTCGATATTTTTCTGCTGAAAAATTCTCGGGACCCGGCTCGAGCTCGTCAGCTCTCCGCCTTCGAATCCGGTTGGAAAATAATTTACACAAAAAAACAACCACAAGGGCTGTTTTTCTGTGTAAGCGGTCCCAACCGGATTCGAACCGGTGTTATTAGATTGAGAATCTAATGTCCTGGGCCTCTAGACGATGGGACCATTTTAGAAGGCAATTAGAAATTAACACAAAAATTATCTTTTGTCTAAACAAAAATTATTTCGCTGGCTCGTCCGTGTAATCGGGCGGAATCTGCCAATAATCAAGAAGGTATTTCGCCAGTTCATAGAACATCGGCGTCGCGGAATATTCCGAAGTTTTAACCTTGACTGGATTATCCAATTTTATCAAAGCCACGAATTTCGGATTATAAGCCGGCGCGAAACCCATAAACGTTTGCCAGGTATGTTCCGAGTAGCCGTTTTTATTTATGCCAAGGGATGACCACGGCACCTGGGCGGTACCTGTTTTTCCGGCGATGTAATAGCCCGGCACCTTCGCCAAGTGTCCGTAGCCGTTTTCGATTACGCTCACGAGCATTTTTTTCAGAGTATCGGATGTTTCCGTTGTTATCACCCGGCGCACGATTTCGGGCGAGGTTGTTTCTTTTTGCCCGTTTTTGTCAATTTCTTTTACAATGTATGGCTTTACGAGATTGCCGCCGTTCGCTATCGCGCAATAAGCCGTCGTAATTTGCAGCGGAGTTAAGCCGATACCCTGGCCAAACGATGCGTTCGCAAAACTGACTTGGCTATTTTTATTTTCAAATGCTTTTTTTAATTCGTTATTTTCCGAATAAACTTCGCCCGCGAGATCAACTCCTGTTTTTTCGAAAAACCCGAAATTTTCCAAATAATCCATAAATTTTTGGTTTCCCAGCTGCCTCTCCGCGAACATAAGCCCTGTGTTAATGGAATGTTCAAGGGCATTGGTCATTGTTATTTTTCCCCAGATACGGCTATTGTAATTGGCGACTTTGTATGTGCCATATTGTTCGTATCCCTTATCGTCGTTATAAGTTGTGTCGGGCGTAACTTTTTTCTCGTTTAATGCTCCGGCCATGGTGATTGCTTTAAAAATCGATCCGGGCTCAAATAATTTTTCCACGGCGCTGTTTTGGAAAACCCCGAAATCTTTTTCTTTTTCGTAATTATTCGGATCAAAAAGAGGATATTGCGCCATCGCGATAATCGCGCCGGTTTCCGGCTCCATCACAACTATCTGCCCCGATTCGGCTCCGTACTCTTCCAGCCCTTCCGCTAATATCTTTTCAGCCATATACTGGACATTATAATCAACAGTAAGATAAACCGACGAGCCGTTTGTTGATCCGTCGTCCACGGCGGAAAGCAAAAAGCTCCAGGGATTTTGGTTATCTTTTTTGATTATGCTTTTGCCGCTTAGCTTTTTGTCGTAATAGCTTTCTATTCCGTATTGCGCTTCCCCTTGCTTATTGACAAAGCCAATAATCTGGCAGGCATTAACTCCCTGAGGATAAAATCTTTTCGGCTCGTAACCGATATAAATTCCTTTTAATTTGGCGGCTGCGAGAGTATCAGCGGCATCCTTTCCAATGGGTTTTTTTATTATCTCGTAAAAGCTGCCTTTTTTGGCGGCCTTTTCCATCACTTCATTTTTATCGGTGCCGAGAACTGCCGAAATGGTTTCGGCGACTTTTTCTTTGTCTTCTATTTCTTCGGGCGAAATAAACAAATACGGCTCCTCTTCGGTTAGCGCCAATTGTTCTCCGCCGCTGAAATAAACTCCGCCCCTTTTGCCTTCTTCGTCCGAGATGGAGGTTTGCTGCCCTTGGGCTAATGCCCTGTAAAAATTGCCTTGGCGCATCTGCAAAATGAAAAGGCGGGATATTACCATCCCTCCCATTATAAAAATAAGGATTAAAATTAAACTTGAGCGCGAAGCTTTAGTCATGCCTTAAATTATTTAGAAGCAAGAGCGTTGCTTGGAATCGTCAGATAATCTATTTTGATTACCTCATTATATCCTTTTTCTTTTATTCTGTCTTCAAAATTATTCAGATTTCTGTTCTCGGAAAGCGTCAGCTCCATCGAGGCGGTTTCTTTTTTAAGCCCGTCTATCGATTCTTGTTTTTGACCGATCGTGTGGCCCGCTTCGGTCAGCTGGACAATTTGGAAAATATAAAGCACTCCTAAAGCAATCAATAGTGCCGGGAAAATCGTAGCCGTTAATTTTATTCTTTTGTTCTTTGCCATATTATAGTTTTATAATTGCCCTTAATTTTGAAGATCTTGCCCTCGGGTTTGATTCTATTTCTTTTTCCGAAGGAATTATCGGTTTTTTTGTTAATATTTTGATTTCGTTATTTTTTTCTCTTTCTCGGAAAAAATTCTTGGCTACTCTGTCTTCAATGGAATGGAAAGAAATTATTGCCAATCTGCCGCCTTGTTTCAATGTTTCGATGGCCTGAGGCAGCGCGTTAATTAAATTTTCTATTTCGCCGTTCACATCTATTCTTATTGCCTGGAAAGTTCTCGTGGCGAAGTGCAATTTTTGGCGGTGGTATGCCGCGGGGGTTGCCTGCCTGATAATTTCCGTCAGCTGGAAAGTAGTTTTTATCGGCCTTAATCGCCTTGCCTCAACTATTTTTTTTGCTATCTTTCGGGAAAAATTTTCTTCCCCATACTCTCTTATTATTTTTTCAAGCTTTTCTTCGCTGTAATTGTTTATTATTTCCTCGGCCGTTTTCTCTTTCCCGCTGTAGGACATTATGAGCGGCTCGTTTGTTTTAAAGCTGAATCCTTTGCCGCTTTCGTCCACGTGCCAGGAAGACATTCCGAGATCAAACAATATTCCGTCCGCGTTTCCAAAATTATTTTCTTCGGCTATTCTTTTCAAATTTGCGTAAGAATCGTTTATTGCAACCAGCCGGCCGATATTCTGTTTTTTTATGTCCTTGTAAATCTGTTCATCCAGTTCTATGCCCAGCACTTTCCCATTCGGTTTTGTCTTCTTTAAAATTTCTTTCGCGTGGCCTCCGGCGCTAAGCGTGCAATCTATGAAATTTTCATTCGGCTTCGGATCGAGGCACTCGATAACTTCGTTAAGCAATACTGGGATATGCATTTTTTTATATCCCCAATTCTTTTAATCCGTCCGCGATGCTGCCAACCTGGCTGTCTGTTGCCTGGCCGTACTTTTGCCACTTGTCTTCGTCCCAAATTTCTATCCGGTCGTATAATCCGGCAATTACAACTTTTTTGTCCAATTTGGCGTAATCTTTAAGGTAATCAGGAATGAGCACTCTGCCCAGGCTGTCTATTTTAACGTCCATTGCCCCGGCAAGCATTACTCTTGTAAAACTCCGGGCGTTTTGTTCCGATAGCGGCAGTTTGCTTAATTTATCAGCCAAAGCTTCCCATTCTTTCTGGGCGTATAAAAAAAGACAGCCGTCGATCCCTTTTGTGAGTACAGCGCCCTCGCCCAAAACATTCCTAAATTTAGGCGGTATGGTTAAGCGCTTTTTTGGATCAAGGCTGTAATAGTATTGGCCGATTATCATTGATTACAAAATTGAGTTATTAACACTTTTCCCCACTTGTTAACACTACAGCACCATTTTACCCCACCCAGATACTATTGTCAACCACTTGTCCCCAGCTTAAATAAAGCCTTTAAACATAAGGCTTTATTAGGGTTTTGTGGTTGATTTATCCACAATTTAGCTTAAATTATTTAGGCAACAAAAAACCACTTTTAAACAAATGGTTAATTCTTTAATGTTTGGGGCTTAACCATTTTTGATAAAATGATTAAGGGCGGAGCGCTGACGAGCGTGAGCCGGGCCTGAGCGAAACTTTAGGAGAAGTTTACGCGAAAGAAGTCCCCAAACATTATTTTTCCGCGAAAGCGCCGGTCAATTCGGCGAGGCGGTTTTTGTATTCTTGTTTGGGAATGTTTTGGTTAGCAAACAATCTATTTAAACCGGAAAAATAGTTTTGGTGTACTTGCGAAACAGGAACTGCTTTTTCGTATATGCGAACATCGTCGATTGATCCGCTCCAGAAACTTGTATCTCTAGAACGGGAACCGATGAATAAATTATTAAGGCTAATGTTTAGGGTTGCCGGGCTGTTTTTAATAACCGGATTATTGCCATCAACGTAAGCTTTCCAATCCGTGCCGTTAAATGTGCCAGCGAAATAATGCCAATTTGTGTCAGAAATAGCATATATTTCGCTCCCTCCGCCGGTAAATCCTTTCGCGGCTAGCAAAGTGTCGTATCCAAAAACCTTAGGCCGTTTGTGCCTAAATCAATTGTATAAGAAGGCTGTCCTGCCCCGGCAACAACATTATTTTTTGATAGAAGGGTTTTACTGACAGAAGAATTGGCCTTAAACCAGACGCTAATAGTTAAATCGGTTTGCATATTGAGGTTTGGATTATCAGTAACTTCGATATAGGCAGAGCCGCCAAAACTTAAGCACTTGCCTGAAATACAATTCGGCACAATTTTAACTACTGGTTCGTGCGCCAGAGTTATTGTGCCATTGTTGGAGCCCCAGGAATCGAGCACATCATTATTTGTTGCAATGCTTTCTGCGGCAGTCGGCCCTTCAAAGTTCCATTGGGAAATTTTGGATGCCAAAAGGCTGCTGTCCAAGGAATGAGAAAAAGCCTGCGCTTTGCAATAGTTGCTTTCTGGGTCGCCCCGCTCATTCCAACAATAATCAAGCCGGACAAAATGCCGATAATCGCTATTACTACCAGTAATTCAATCAAAGTAAAAGCTTTAATTTTATGCATTAAAATTATTATACAAAAAATCCAGGCAAAATAAAATGTTTGGTCTCCGGGAGGCCAAACATTAGGTCCTGCGATTATGATGAGGGAAAGTTTATTTTATAATCACCTCAAAATTATTCGGGTTTAACTCGATCGTATTGCCAGCCTTTATCTTATCGGACAACAAGGCTTTTGCCACGGAATTTTCCACGTTGTCCTGGATCACGCGCCTCATTTCGCGCGCGCCGAATACCGGGTCGTAGCTCATTGCGGTTATCTTTTTCTTTAAGTCGTCGGTAATCGTGAATTTTACCTTTTTCTGGGCAAGGTTTTTTTGCAGTTTTTGCAGTTGCAGCCCGGATATTTCCATCAGGTCTTCCGGCGAAAGGGATTTAAATACAACCACGCCATCAAAACGGTTGATAAATTCGGGCCGGAACAAGTTGTTGGCAAAAACATAATCCAGCAATTCTTTTTTAATCGTTTCCATCGGTTCATTGGCTTTGATCGCGCTTAAAATTATTTTATAGCCGGCGTTGCTAGTGGCGATGATAATGGAATTGGTAAAGCTTGCTTTCTGGCCGAGATTATCATTCACATAGCCTTCGTCCAAAACTTGCAGGAAAAGGTTAAGAATATCCGGGTTTGCTTTTTCAATTTCGTCCAAAAGCACCAGAGAAAAAGGATTCTCCCTTATTTGCGTGGTTAGGATTCCGCTTTGGCTGTCCGAACCGATTAATCTTGGAATATCTTCCAGCCTTTGGAATTCGGACATATCTATCCTTATCATCCTGTCTTCGGAGCCGAAATATGCTTCGGCAAGGGCTTTTGCCGTTTCTGTTTTGCCCACGCCGGTCGGTCCGAGGAAAAGGAACGCACCCATCGGCCCTTTTCGTGTCTGTACTCCGGCTCGCGCGCGCCGCATTGCCGATGAAATTTCTTTAATTGCTTCTTCCTGACTTACGATGCGTTTGCGCAAAAAGTTTTCCAGATTAAGCAAGATATTTTTTTCTTCGCTTTTCACTTTGCCGATCGGAATTTGCACCCTGTCCGACATTATCTTATCAACATGTTCTGGCAGGATAAGCACGGTTTCCGGAAATTTGGAACTGTAAGTGAAAGAATCTTGCAGCAAAGAGATCGCTTTCTGGGGAAAAGGGCTCGAAACGTATTTTTCCGAAAGGGAAATTATTTCTTTCAACGACGGATAGGTGATGAATTTTTGGTATTCCTGTTCCAGGGCGAAAATCCTGTTTTCCATCAGGAGCATTGTTTCTTCTTTTGATAATTCCGGAACTTCCACTTTGTCAAAAGCATTAAGAATCGCCGGTTTGGCTTCCACGTATTTATGCAGCCCCTGGTAAGTAGTAAGGCCGATAAGCTGCATATTCGGATCGTCCAGATACGGCTGTATGATTCCGGAAATATCCATTATTCCCGCTTTTCTTTCCGCGCCGAGAAAATCGTGAATGTCGTTAATAATCAAGATAACATTTCCCGCCCGCTCCGCTTCAAGGAAGCAGCGGTTTATCACGCTTTCGGTTTTTTCAAACGAGCCGATATTAGACGATAAAGAAACTATATCAAGCTGCAAGAACCGCTTGTTGCCGATTGCCGGATTGCTTTTGCCGGACAGGCTTCGTTTTATTACCGCGTGAATGATATTTTTTCTGCCCGATCCGATCTCTCCTATAAGAAGAGCGTTTTTGCTCCCTTTGCGGGTGAGTATCTGTTCCACCATTTCTATTTCCGCTTTGTGGCCGATTATTTCTTCGTATCCCCTTTTGCCGATTTCCTGGGACCAGTC
>JAQUOQ010000018.1 GCA_028717005.1 Minisyncoccota bacterium | reverse complement strand
ATGCAAAAAATAGATTTGGCAACCGGGAAAGGGGAAGTGGTTTACAAAACCGGCGAGGGGAGCAAGCGTTTACGATGCGGCTACCGGCAAGAAGATAAAGGATATAAATTTGGAAAACGGAGGGGGCGTGGAGATAATTTTTTCTCTCGACGGGCAGAAGGCTTATGTTAGCCAGATGGAGACCGCCCAGGTTTTTGAAATTGACGCTAAAACAAAAGAAGTTACGCGCGTTTTTAACACGGGCAGCGCATGGACCAAGGTTTTGGAATTGTCAAAAGATGGCAAAACTATTTTTGCTTCCAATTGGTCCGGCAACGATGTTTCGGAAATTGATTTGGCAACAGGCGGATTAATCCGGCGTATCCCGACAGTAAGAACTCCGCGCGGCCTTTACGCTACAAACGACGGTAAAACTCTTTATGTGGCTGGTTATGACAAAGGAGAAATGCAAAAAATAGATTTGGCAACCGGGAAAGGGGAAGTGGTTTACAAAACCGGCGGGGCGATGCGCCACATTGTTACCGATGAAGATAAAAAAACAATGTATATTTCGGACATGGCGAATGCTGCTGTTTTAACGATGAATTTGGAAACTAATGCGGTTCAAAGATTTGCGGACACGGACGTTAACCCGAATACGATAGCCTTAAGCCCGGACAAAAAAGTTTTGTTTGTATCCTGCCGCGGCACCAATTATTCGTTGGAAAATTATTACGTACCCGGACCGGATTGGGGATCGGTGCTTTTATTTGATACGGAGACAGGGAAAATGCTTGATGCGATCGTTGGCGGCAACCAGCCGACTGCGCTCGCAATTTCGCCGGATGGAACGCGGCTGGTTTTCTCCGATTTTCTTGATAACCGGCTCGAGATTTTTGAAGTGCCCTCATACGAGACGCTGAAGGGCGGAAACGGCGGGCGAAGCCTTGTCTACAAGCAGGAACTGATAAAATAACTGCTAAAATTATTTGGGCGGATAACATCGGCGCATTTTTTGATTTAATCGCTGTTTTGGATTATAATGCAGTAATTATGTTAATAAATTTATCAACAGGAAGCATATATAAATGGAATGGCGACGTCGGCGCTTTTTTGGCATTGTGCAAAAAAATGAAACTGGACGGATTGGAATTGATGCGTTCCGACAAAAAATCTCTTGATAATTTTACCTTAAGCGGCAGCGATTTGGAGGAATTAAAAGCTTTTAAATATATGAGCATTCACGCGCCTTTCCGCATAGCCGATAATTCCGCCGATGACGCGGAAATTTTAAGCCAGCTTTCGGCCATTGAATCGCTTTACAAAAAAGTTAATGCCAAGGCGGTTGTTTTCCATGCTACCAGCCTTCCGAGGCTGGATTTATTAAAAAAATTTGATTTTAAATTTATCATAGAAAACACTTATCGCGGTGGAGGAATCGGCATAGATGATTTTGAAAAAATTGTGGGCGAATACGGCAGCGATGTATGCCTGGATGTTTCGCACGCCTACACCTGGTCGGAAAAAGAGAGCCTTTTTTACGCTACCAGGTTTAAGGGGAAAATCGCGGAAATACACCTAAGCGCTTCGAACGGGGAGCATGAGCACCCGCCGTTTTCCGAGGCCAGCCCGGAATTTTTAAAATCAATTGAATTTTTAAAAGGGACGGATATTCCGATAATAATGGAGAGCGATTATAACAGCAAGGACGAAGAAACTTTAACCAAAGACATTACTTCGATAAAAGAATTTTTCATAAAATAAAATTGCATATTGTTGGCAAACGATTAATTTCGTGTTATCTTTTAGCCAGCATCATTATTTTAAAATTGAACAGGAGGTGAAGATCGTTAGGGCAACTGTGGCGCAATGCATATCCCGAAAAATTTGCCAAGGTTGTTGCTTGGATTGCAACACTACTGATTGCGAGTCATACGGAAAAACCAAAGAGTGCAAATGGTGCGGCAATAGCAAGTTATGCGTTAACGGCAGCTATATTTGCCACAACGCTTACGATTGTTTCAGCTGTAAAAATACTTTTTGCACTTCTAATCCGGATTTTAATGCGAGGAAAATATTTCCTCTGAATTGCTAAAGGGCCTAAAACAGGCTTCTTTTTTTGGCGGTTTACATAAATTTTCGGGCATTTTATAATAATAGCGGGAGCAGATAAGATTATCAGGGTTGATATTTGAAGCAATGGTTATTTTCTTTATCCTGCCAGCTTTTATAGCCACCATTTTTTTAAGCAAAGAGCTTCTGAAAAAATTCCAATTCCATGATCGGTTTACCCTTTCCTCTGCCGGCGATTTTATAGAAGAAACATCGTGGTATTACGAAGGAACCGGAAAAAGAGGAATGGTGACCATAGTTTTCCGGTCGAAAAAGCCATTCGCCGCGTTAATCGGTTTTGACTTGGCGATATTTCCCATCAAATTTAGAGCCGTTGATTATTTTGGCTTTGTGGAGTCCCGCTTTGATGAGAAGAATGGGGGCTACTACGCGGTTGCGTCAACCTATATCGGGCGCAAACCGGTAAATTTTATTTTTTTGATAAGAAGAAAAGACCCGCAGACAGGAGTCTCGATATGTTTTTATTGCAAAAGGCATCCCCACGAAATTTATCCGCCCCATTTTTGGCAAAGACTGGAATAATTATTAATGATTTGGTATAATTTGGGCATAATAAAAAATAAATAAATTTTTATGGAAAACGAGGAAAGAAAGTGCCAATGCGGCATGTCATTGAACGAAGAAACAGAGTGTAAGTGCGAACCCAATGTTTGCATGTATTGCTGCACCTGTTCCGAAGAGTGTTCCTGCGGCTGTAAAGAAAAAGGAGAAGAAAAATCCGAGAAACAGGAAGGGGATCAACCCAACTAAAACATTAAAAATAAGAAACCAGGGGTTTTTAAGCCCCTGTTTTTTTATTTTAATGTGCTTTATAATATATATGTAAGGATAAATTAATAAATATGGATAAAAAAATTTCAATAGTTGTTATTATAGTTTTGCTTTTGGTTGTTGCCGGGCTGTCGGCGTATCTGTTTTTTGAATTAAGCCAGAGAGAGGAAACTCCTCCCCCAGAAGAAACAATGACCGTAAAAGTGTTCTTTAATAACAGCAAAATGGGAGATAATTACGATTGCAACCAAGTTGTTGCCGTTAACCGAACCATACCCAAAACAACGGCAGTGGCACGGGCAGCGCTTGAGCAGCTTTTTGCCGGACCAACCCAAGCCGAGCTAGCCGAAGGCTATTTTACGAGCATCAATTCCGGCGTTATAATACAAAGCCTTACGATTGACGATGGCACTGCGCGAGCCGATTTTAACGAGCAACTTGAATTCCAGATTGGCGGATCTTGCCGCGTAGCCGCGATCCGGGCGCAAATAAGGGAGACGCTGGAGCAGTTTCCGACAGTTACAAACGTGATAATATCAATAAATGGCCGCACCGAAGATATTCTGCAGCCGTAATAATATTTAAATATGAAAATAACAAATTTGGCCATAATATTTCTTTTGGTGATTGCTATTGCTTTGGGCATTTTCGCAATAATAATTAATAAAGAAAAAGAACAGTTGGCGACAGTGCCGGATTTCGAACAATGCGCCGCTTTAGGCTATCCTGTGTTAGAAACTTATCCCAGGCAATGCAAAACTCCAGACGGGCAGACTTTTGTTGAAGACATCGGCAATGCGATAGAAAAACAAAACCTTATCCGGGTTACTGCCCCTAAGCCGAACGATCACATAACGAGCCCGCTTACAATAACGGGCGAGGCGAGAGGGACTTGGTTTTTTGAAGCCGTGTTTCCGATAAAAATAATTGACGCGAACGGCAACCAGCTTGGCACTGCTCAGGCGCAGGCGCAGGCTCCGTGGATGACCGAAGATTTCGTGCCTTTCACGGCAACGCTGGTTTTCCAAACGCCAACAACAGCGAAAGGAACGCTGATTTTGGAAAAAGACAATCCTTCCGGATTGACGCAAAACTCTGATGAGCTTTTGGTTCCTGTTTATTTTAATAAATAGCCGGCAAGAAAAGAAAAATCTGCCCGCCCGCTTAATGGGGCGGGTTTTTAATGACGCCCTCGTCCGCTTTTTTGTTGTTTAAGGAGGATAAATCCTTTGCTTTATTTTTTAATTCGCCGTATAATTATATTAAATTATGGAAAATGCCATCATAATTAATTTTATAATTACAAGCTAAATATATTCACGCCTTTTTCGGGCGCGATTTTTTATAAAAGTTTATGAGAAATAAAAATTTCGGCTATAATTCCTTATTTGCGTTTATTATTGTAGCGCTAATCTTGCTGATAGGGCAGGTGGCTTTTACCGAAATCACAAATTTTCCGCAGCTTAGCAGCAGTATTTTGATTTCTCCCAATCCCATAATACAAGGGGGAACCTCCGGAACGATAAGCGGATCTTTTTCTAATTTTTGGAGATATGGCGTGGCATCGACGGACTCATATGATCCGTACGTTTCGGTTCATATAAGCAGGCCGGGGGAAACTACTTATCATATTGCTACGGGAAACATTACAACCAGCGGTACCTGGGAAGTTGACGTGCCGGTGCTGGATATAGGGGAGTGGAGAGTTTCAAAAATTTCCATTCGCAACGGCAGCAATGGTCCGGTTCTTTACAATTTTTGTTTGCAATCCGATTTGCCAACGACGGAATGCACCTCGCAATGGGGAGCATTCCAAACAACATCGTTAACTTTTAGCGTGGCAGCCGCAACAACACAAACCCCGACAATTACCAATTTAAATGTACCGTCTACTGTTGAGCGAGGGGAGACTTTTGCCGTTAGCGGTTCGATTTCAAACAGCTCGATCGTCCAAAGTTTAACGGTTTCAGCCGTCCCTGTTAACGGAGAGAATAGTTTTGGGGGAGTTTCCGCAACTCTTACTACTGGCGGAGAATGGAACACTTCTTTAATAGCACCGAGCTCGGCCGGTTTAGGCGAATACAAAGTCCATATTTTCGGGGAGACGGCAACCGGACAGGCGATTGTATTTTGTTCATACAATGATACTGCCTGCAGTGCCGGCGCCAGCAGTAACGCCATTGTTTCTTATTCCACCGTTGCCATGCCAACATTTTTAATAATTGATTCGTCCGAAAATTCCATCGCCTGTACCTCAATAACATATGCTTCCAATTGGAGCGAGTGCGTTAACGGGCAGCAGACAAAAGCAATTATTTCCCGTATTCCCGAAAATTGTTCTCTCGCTTCCTCGCAGCCGGAATTTCTAACCGAAACTTGTACCAGCACAGGGCAATCCAATCCGCAATTTACAACCATTTCCATAACGCCAGCCAGCGGCACAACGATTTATTCCGGGAGCGAGATTAGGGCTAATTTGTCGGGCAGCAATTTATCAGGGATTGCTTCTGCCCATATTGTTTTTACCAGTATCGTTGCGACCGCGACCAATAGTTCTTTTTCCATAGATGTTAGCCCGTCCAGCCAAACCAATAACTTAGCCGGCACTGTAACGGTCCCTTCCAGCGCACCAATAGGGCAATGGAAGGCAGCTTTGTATTATTACAGTAAAAACGGAAGCATCGTTTACAATGGCAGCGATCAACCAAGCACGACTTTTTATATAGGAACCGGCACAACCTCGTGCGTGCCATCCTATTCCGCCTGGTCCGAGTGTTCGGCGAGCGGCACCAGGACAAGAACGATAATATCAACCTCGCCGGCGAACTGCACTGTTGCTAATCCGGTTTTAGCGGAATCATGCGATAGCAATACAACATTGCCGCGATTTACTTCGTTAACGATCGATCCAAATCCTGTTTTGAAAACAGGCATAATAAAAGCGACAATTACAGGAGAAAATATAACCGGGGTTTCTAAAGTTAAAATACTTTGCGAAAGCGTGAACGCGACAATCAGCAAATCTTTTGAAATAAACGTGCCTGTTGTATCGGGGCAGACAAGCTGGTTTAGCGTGATGTCGGTGCCAACCATAGCAATATCCGGGCAATGGAAAGCGAAAATAGCGTCTTACAGCACAATAACAACAACCGGTACTGCAGGCAATTTTGTTAATTACACGGGCGAAGAAGTTTCTAAAATATTTACGATTGCGAGCGAATACGAACTTACTTGCCAGCAAGACCAATGGTCCTGCGGTGCGTGGGGAGAGTGCGCGAACAATGTCCAAAAACGCGTTTGCACCAAAACACTTGATTGCTTAAACGCGGATACTCCCTCTCCCGATACCGAGCAATCTTGTACAGCTGCGCCGTGCGTTTTTCAATATTCTGATTGGTCGGTTTGTTCGCCGGAAAACACGCAAACGAGAACCATAACCGCAAAAACTCCGGAAGGGTGTGATAGCGGAACCGCAGAACCGCTTATCCGCGATTGTTCCGCGCAAACCGCGCAGCCGTATTGCAAATATGATTATTCCGATTGGTCCGACTGCATCGACGGCAAGCAGATGAGGACTATTGTCCGTTCTCCGGATTCGGCATGTTCGGCCGCGCCGGCGCAAGAGCTGCTGGAAAAACAATGCGTAAGCGAAACTGCAGCAGCGGCAGCAACAACACAACCAACAGAAACGCAAAGTGAAACAGCCGCGGCAATGCAAAATAATTTGGATCCGCGCTGCACCTCGGCGGGGCAGGTGAAAGCGGCCGACTGCCAGTTGTATTTGCTGAAGTTAACTATTGTCAGCGAATGCCGGGCCAACAATGCTAATGATTTAGCCGGCTGCCGCGATTATTTATTAAATAAATACGGCCAGCCTTTAAAATGCCAGGGACAAACAATTGATGTCTGCAATTCTTTGATTGATAACGTGATTCTGGCCGATTTGCGATATGCAATCACTCCGGAAGTTAAAGAAAATTTAATCGAGTCTGCCGGACATACGGCCGTTATCAATACCCAAACGCAAACAATCGCCGTTGATTTAGGCGGCACTTTGCCTCCTGCGGAAATAAAAGTGGAAAACCTTCCTTTAGCGCCTTCAGCGGAATCAATAAAGGTTGCTTTGTTAAAAATATACGTGCCGGCCGAAGCAAGCTCGCCGCAGGCGGGCCTTTCACCGGTGGCTATTGTTTTTGACGATAACGGCAACGGAGTGCCGGATGACATAGAGGCGCGTTTGAAAGAAACAAACAATGTCCCGGTAAGCCCGATCGATAAAGCAATAGTAGGCGGACAGCCGCTGGAGCAGCCGAAATTTAAAGAAGATATTATTGTCAGCACTACCTTAAAAATTGGGACAATCGAGAACATTGCTTCCGCGGAAGACGGTGCTGCCAATCAGGTCAGATTTCAGGGCACGGCTGCCCCGAACGAGGTTCTTACAATATATATTTACAGCCAGATGCCGATAGTTTTAACCGTAAAAGCGGACGTGAACGGAAACTGGGTTTATGATTTGGACAAATCGTTAATTGACGGAACGCATGAAGTTTACGTCGCTGTTAATGACGACAAGGGAAAAATAGTGGAAGCGAGTTTGCCGACGCCATTTTTTATTCAAGAAGCTCAAGCTACTACCATAGATGCGTACGCCGGCATACAGGACGCAGCCGATGTTCCGGACAAAACCAATAATATGCTGCTGCTTTATATCATCGGCGGCGCGGGGTGCGTATTGCTTTTAATCGGCGGATTTTTATTCCTGAGGGAAAGGAACGCGTAGCGCGCAATAAAAATGGCAAACAATTCTAAAATAAAATTTTTTCAGGACAACGCCCAGGTCTTTTATTCAATCGCCCTGATGATCGTCATTCCGGGAGCGGTGATTTTAAATACTTATTTATTTTCCCAATCTTTGCGGACCGTGATTGACCAAAGCCTGCAGGAAAGGGCGGTCGCGATAGGAGAGGCATTTAACGCCGGAGTAATCGACAAGCTTAATTCTCCGGAACAAATGCAGGTGTTTGTGGATACGTGGAAGCTTACCAACAGCAATACCCAAAATTTGGATATCTTTTACCGCGAAAACAATAATTACAGAATTGTCGCGAGCTTTGATAAAAATCGGGTTGCAAGCCTGGACGAGAACAACGAAAATTTAACTCTTTATGAGCTCGCCAGAATCAATAAAAATTCAATAGCAAGAAAGATAGTGGACAGCGGCAGCAGATACTGGTGGGTGGTTGTGCCCCTTAAAGATTCTTTGGGCCAGCAGCAAGCCCTTTTGTCCATGCGCCTGTCGGCTGATGTTATTGATACTGTTTTAGCGTCCGCCCTGAGCCGGTCTTTTTGGATTTTGATAATTTCGGTTTTGGTAATAGTTTTGCTTCTGTTTGCCAATTCCCGGCTTTTTGAATATTCGTTGCTATACAATAAGATAAAAGAAGTGGACGCGATGAAAGACGAATTTATTTCAATGGCATCGCACGAATTGCGGACGCCGGTAACCGTTATCCGGGGCTACCTTTCGATGATTTTGGAAGATCCGGCAAAATCCGGCATCAGCAACGAAGCAAAAGAATATTTATCAATCGCCAACGTTTCGACAGAACGGCTGAATTCGCTTATAGAAGATCTTTTGGATGTCAGCCGGATTGAACAGGGCAGGTTAAAAATGAGCATCGGGATAGTTGATGTTTGGCCGATAATCGAAGACACGCTTAAAGAGCTTAAAATACAGGCCGATGCCAAGAGCCTGGCTTTGGTTTCGAAATTGGATCCGGGAACAAAAACTTTCGTCAACGCCGATAAAGACAGGTTTAAACAGGTGCTTATTAATATTATCGGCAATTCCATAAAATACACTCCGTCTGGCAGCGTGGAAGTCCGCGGCATAAATAACCGCGATAATAAATTAGTAATTACCATAAAAGATACCGGAATCGGAATGACGGCGAAAGAGCGCGAACATTTGTTTGAAAAGTTTTACCGCGTTAAAAATAAAAAAACAGAGGAAATAGTCGGCACGGGCTTAGGGCTTTGGATCACTAGGCAAATAGTGGAGCTGATGGGCGGCAGCATAATGGTTGATTCTATGGAGGGCGTGGGCACGCAGGTTACAATGGAATTCCCGCTATCCGAAGCGGATAAAAATCAAGCATGATCTTAACAGCATTACCGTTTAATTTAATCTCCCGGCGCGAGTCCCTTAACGTGAAAGAAAAGGTGGTTTTGGCTTTTGCCATCGCCTGCCTTACCGGCCTTTTAGCCCAGGTGCGATTTAATCTTTTTTGGACGCCGATCGCGATAACGGGGCAAACATTTGCCGTTTTTTTGTCGGCAATAATTTTAGGGAAATGGTGGGGCGGGGCGAGCCAATTTATTTATGCTTGCCTGGGGTTTATGGGCGTACCGTGGTTTTCGGGCTTATCCGGCGGGATAGCTTTTGTTTTTAGTCCGTCCGTTGGTTATATAATCGGTTTTATCTTTGCTTCTTTGTTCTTGGGATATTTTTTTGAAAAATACAGAGAAATAAGTTTCGCGAATGCGCTTGTTTTAATGTTCTTTGCCAATATCGTTTTTATTTACGGCGCGGGCATTATTGCTCTTTATTTTTTTAGGATTGCTTCGTCTTTTTCCTCCCTGCTCGCAATCGGCGTAATGCCATTTTTGGCGGGGGACATTGTAAAGATTTTCACGGCAGCCGCGATTGCCAAAGCAGCCGCGAAAAATAATTTTTAAAAGGCCGATAATTAATTTAATATAAAATAATATGTGTTTTTGCAATCAATCTTGCTGTAAAAATATAAGATGGGGCGCGATATTCGTTTCCGCCATAATCTACACCATTATTGCTTTCTTGGCGCGTACCGGCGAAGCGATGCTGACAATGAATTATTATATGATGCCGCAGTATTTTAGCGTCTGGAGCAAAGTAATGATGCCCACGGCCGGTCCGCCCCCAACGTCGTTTTACATAATTTCGCTTTTATTCTCGTTTGTGGCAGGAATTATTTTGGCGCTTTTTTACAATTTTATCAAAGACAAGCTTTGCGCCGGGTATTGGCAGAAAGTGGTTTGTTTTACCGGCATTGTGTCTGTTTTGGCTTTTGTTTTTTCCACTCTTCCAATGTATCTTATGATTAATTTGCCGGTTTGCCTGATGCTGATCTGGTTTGCAAGCAGCGTTGTTATATTTTTCGTGTCTTCGATGGTTTTTGCGAAAATTATAAAGTAGTTCAAGGCATTAAGCCGCCCGTTGGGCGGTTTTTTGCTGGGAATTGTAAACTATCCAGGAGCGTATTATAATATAATTAGTAATCAATTAAATTAAAAAAAATGGAAGAAAACGAAGATTTTCAAGTGCCGTTTAACGCGGAAAACGCGGGCGGCTGTGTTTGCCCGACATGCCCGGTCCAGATTAGGAGCGAATGCGTTAAGCAAAAAATAAAATTAGAATCGTCTGAAACTGATCCGGCGAAGCTTTATTGCTCGGCCGGAGTTTCGTTGTGCGGGGATCTGGATTTCAGCCAGTCCTGCATTTGCGGAACATGCCCGGTTTGGCAGAAATACTCTTTGGTTTCCAAATCGCCGAGCTTATATTTTTGCCGGCACGGGAAAGCAAAACAAATATGAGGGGAGTAACCAATTCGGAAGAAAATCGGAAAAAATGTATTTGCCCGAGCTGCCCCAGCTATCCCGAAAATTGCCGGGGGGAATTGTTGTATTGCGGAAAGGGGAAAAGCAAATGCGAAATCCCGGTAAGCACGTGCGTTTGTCCCGGCTGCCCGGTATATAAAGAAAATCAGCTTAGTGGCTTGTTTTTTTGCGATAAAGAAGACAGCCTTTTGCCGGTAAGCCTAAGGAAAATCAGGCCAGCGGAAACAGATTCCGCTTATGAAGCAATAGCGCAGATTAAAAAAATAGCAGCGTCTGGCGAAAGCCAGGTCGGGGCCATGGGATCGTTGAAGCAAATGCCGTTTTCATTTAAGGATATCCATTTTATTCCGGCCCAGGTTTTTAAGATTCCGGTTAATGCGGAACAACCGGTAAATACGGAAGTTATTATCGGCCCGTCGGCAAAAAAACCGATTAAGATTTCTGTCCCGATAATGATTACAGGGATGAGTTTTGGCGCACTTTCAAGAAATACGAAAATTGCGATTGCGCTCGCGGTAAAAGAAATTAAAACAGCTTATAGCTCCGGCGAAGGGGGAATTCTTCCCGAGGATTTGGAAATAGCGAGGGAGTTCTTAATAGGGCAATATGCCACCGGCCGGTTCGGCTTTGACGAAAAGGTTTTCAGTAATCTTGCGGGCATAGAAATAAAATTTGGCCAAGGGGCTTACCCGGGCAAAGGGAGTTTTCTGCCGGCGGAAAAAATAACTCCGGAAGTGGCAAAAGTGAGGGGGCTGAAACCCGGAGAACCTTCTTATTCCCCGGCCCGCCATCCTGACATGCGAAATCCCGAAGAAATAAAAGCCAAAGTGGATTGGCTTAGAAAAATCGGAGGAGGAGTGCCGGTGGGAGCGAAAATCGGCTGCGGAAATGTGGAAGGAGATATTGAAGTATTGGTTAATGCGGGAGTGGATTATATTTCCATGGATGGTTTTGGCGGCGGAACCGGAGCGACAAATTTTTATGCGAGGGAAAACGTGGGAATACCGATTGTTGCCGCGCTGCCCCGCGCTGTTAAAAAAATGAAAGAGATGGGAGTGAAAAAGAAAATATCCCTTATTGTTGCCGGCGGGTTAAGAACATCGGCTGATTTTACGAAATGCCTGGCGCTCGGGGCAAACGCGGTGTATATCGGCACAGCCGCGCTTATTGCCGTAAATTGCGAGCAATACCGGATGTGCCATACCGACCTTTGCCCGACCGGAGTTACTACCCAATTGCCGTCTCTAACGGCGCAATTGGATCCGGAAAAAGGCAAACAGAGGTTGGTTAATTTTATAAAAGTGTCAACCGAGGAAATCAGCAATATCGTAAGGATTGTGGGAAAAAACGACGTGAAGGATTTGAATCCTGACGATCTTGTCTCTTTGGATAAAGACTTGTCCGAACTTGTGAAAATAAAATGGCTTTCCGGAAAGGCTGATTGACAAAAAATAGCCTCGTTGTATCATTAAATAGGCGAAACCCCCAATGTTGTTGGCTTCGCTTAATGTGTTGCTTGTTGCTCATTTAATCTTTTTTGGGTGATCATCGTGAAACTTATTGCAAAAATCAGAGGGAGGGTGCCCGGCCTTAATGAAAGCATAAAAAACGAAATCGCGGTTACCGAGAGTGGCCATACTATTATTGTTCTTTTGCGAGAGGAAAACTTCCTTGAGAAAAAAGAAAAAACATGGTTCTACATTCCCGAGCCGGTTATGCGAAGGCCGCATCACCTTTTAATCGAATGTGAGGAAATGCTGGAAACAGCAGGAGAAATCGGATGCGCCACGATTATCTGTGGCACATCCGGCAAAGAAGTCAGGCCCTTTATGATTAGCAGAAGTACGGGTAAAGCCATATTTTCGCTGTTGAAAACAGCAGCAGTCGTGAAGGCAAACACCGAGGGCATGATTTCGATCACCGAATATGAGATCAAAATAGGGCTTGATTCCAAGCAAGGCTATGTTTGGCGGAAGAGACTTTGGAGCGGGACAATCGAAGAATTGCCCCAACTGTTGCTGCGCTATGAGCGTGCCGCTAATAATGCTTTGAAAAAAGCTCTTTCATCTGGCAATCCGCGCGTATTTTACGCCGATAGCCACATCGCAATCCCTGTAAACTAAATTACAGGGTCTTTTTTAAAAAACAGTTGAAAATATATTGAAAAGATAGTATAAAGGAAATTGATTTAAAATTTAACCAATAAAAAAAATATGGCATTTAAAATGAATCTCAAATTTTTGAAATCAAAGAAATTTATCATTTCCGCGATTGTAATTGTTTTGGCAATAATCATTGCTGCATCGATGTTCGGCGGCAAAAACAAGAAATCGCAATACGAAACCGCGGTTGTGGAAAAAGGAAATTTGGCCCAAATCGTAGACGCGACCGGAAAAATACAGTCGGCAGATACTTTGGCGCTCCATTTTCAGGTGCCCGGAGTTGTCGCGAGCGTGGGAGTGCGTG
>JAQUOQ010000017.1 GCA_028717005.1 Minisyncoccota bacterium | reverse complement strand
TGGATTATAAAAGGCAGCTCAGCCTTGGTGCAATTAAACACTCCGGTCAGGTCAATACTGATAACGCGGTTCCATTCTTCTTCGGTCATTTTTGTGAGCGTTTTGTCCTGGTTAATGCCAGCGTTGTTCACAAGCACGTCCAATCTTCCAAATTGTTCCTGCACGTCCGCGGCCATTTTTTCAACTTCCGCCAATTTGGACACGTCAGCCAAAAAATATTTCGCTTCGCTTCCCAGGTTTTTTATTTCTTCGACAACGGCTTTCAGGCTTTCTTCTTGGCGCGGGATGTCGTTTAGCGCTATTTTTCCGCCCAGAGAAGCTAACTTAAGGGCGATCGTTTTGCCTATTCCCTGCGATGATCCGGTAATCAAAATGACTTTGTCTTTAAACATATATTTATATATTATTAATTATCCGCGACATCAAATTTTACGTCGGCAATTTGCCGCCCGATTATCGGGATTTGTCCTAATTGTATTTCTTTTATTGTTTCCGGCAGGTTTTTCGCCGCGGTTACGGCGTTAAAAACCCGGTCCAGGTTCAAATGATTTTTGCTCGCCAAAATCAAACCCAGGAAAACAAGATAGCCGGTTTCTTTTTGCACTGTTTCGGCTTCGCCCAAGGAAACGGAATTCGGCAATATTTTGCTTAGCTCATCCGCAATTTCTTTTTCCGAGCGCAGATATTTCTGGGAGAGATAATTTTCTTTCTTCATTATTCTGAAAATATTTTCGGTTGTTTTCGCGGCGCCTATTTTCAAAATGGAAAGGTTCAAAACCAAATCCGCTTTTGCAGCCTCCTCGGATATTTGGAATTCCCCGAGTTTGATGAAATTCTTTTTGGCTAAATCAATGGGAGTTATTTTGTTTTTAAGGCAGGCGCCAAGAAGCCCTGATTTTTGGGCGATTGCCTCGATCGGCGTTTCATCAAAACTTTGGGAGCCGATTTTTATGTTCTCCGGCTTTATGTTTTTGCTGAATAGGAACTTAAGCACTCCGTCCAGGAATTCCGGAGAAGTGTTTTCTCTCATATAGGAATAGCTTAGGGAAGAAAGCGTGGGCAGTATTAGAATTTTCGAGTTTTCGTTTAGGTTCAGGCCGCCTAAAAGCTCCACGGCCTTTTTAACCGTGTCCGCGAAATCGTATTTAACGCGCCAAATCGCTACCGCGTTTTCATTATCATTCGGGGTAAATTCCATCTGTTCGCCGATATTTTTTTCTTCGGCAGACTTGAAGGCCCATTTGTTTTTGTTTTCGTCTTCCACTATCAGCGCGGAAAAAGGGACGTGCGGGTGCATTATCGTGGGGATGCTCACTTTTGAGGAGCCGATAATTTTAAATTGTTCGCTTTCGATCCGGTCAAGCCCGATTATGCAATACGGGCATAGCGTTATCGGATACTGCCAGATTCTTCCGCATTTTGGACATTTATAAACCGTCATAATATTAAAATAAAAAGCCTTATCTTAAAAATAGGCTTTGCTTAATTAGTTTTTTCGAAAATATGGATTGTAACGCTTCCTCCTGCTCCTCCGATATTGTGGGTTAGGCCGAATTTCGGAGCGGACTTTATCTGTCTTTCGCCGCAATTGCCCCTCAATTGGTTCGTTATCTCATAAATCTGCGCCAATCCGGTCGCGGAAATCGGATGCCCTTTTGCTTTCAATCCGCCGGATGTGTTTACGGGCATTTCTCCATCCAGATTCAATTTGCCGGATCTTATAAGTTCCGCGCCTTTGCCTTGTTCTGCGAATCCGATGTCTTCGTAGGAAATAAGCTCCACGGACGTGAAAGCGTCGTGGAGTTCGGCTACATTAATGTCTTTCGGGGCGATGCCGGCCTGTTCAAAGGCTTTTTTTGCGGCCAGCTGTGTTGCTTTAAAATGGGTAAGATCGTCCCGGCCGAAAGTGAGCAGATAATCTGTCGCGAATCCGGAGCCAATTACTTTTATGTCCGATTTTTCTTTGGAAATTATTACAGCCGCTCCCCCATTTACCGACAAGGAACAATCCATCAGGCGCAAAGGAGAAGCGACCACTGCCGAATTTTTTATTTTTTCCATTTCTATCGGCCTTTTGTAAAAATAAGCTTTTGGGTTTAAAGCGGCATTGCTGTGGTTTTTAAAAGCGATTAAAGACAGGTCGTCCATCGTTGCCCCGTATTTTGCCATATATTGCTGCCAAACCAAAGCGTTTTGGGCGGGAAAAATCATTCCTTCGGTCTGCTCGGTCGCTTTTTCTGCCGCGGAAAGTATCCAGTCAACAGCCATTTCGCTCCGGTTGTCCGCGAACTTTTCCGAAGCTAAAACCAGGATATTGTTAAATTCCTGCAAATGGAGGGCTGTCCAAAAAGCAACCCCGCCGCCGCCGCATACGGAAGGCAGTTCTATTATGGGGATATTTGTTTTGAACAGGTCTGAGAGGAAAGAAACTTTGTGTGTTTGGTGTTCGCCCGCCGCGGCGCTGGAGATGCTGGAGAAAACAATGGCATCAATATCTTTCATGCTCATTTTCGCGTCCGCGAGCGCGTCCATGGCAGCCTCGTAGGCAAATTGCCACCAAGGGCTTGTCGAATAGTCGAACTTTGTCATTCCGACGCCTTTTATATACATTTAAAATTGAAATTAGATTAATGCGCAATATTGTAGAGCCTGCGGGATTGCCGCAAATGGCGTATTTCCGGTATAAAAAATAAAAACGGTAAATGGTTGCGTGTTAATAGTTTACCGCGTCTGACCCTCTGTTTCAAGGGGCTTGTCCACAAAATTTTCCTATAAAATGATTTGACTTTTATCGCAAAACATTTTTAGCAAACCTATAAAAATATCCATTTCGGCAACGGATTAAAATTTTAAAGACGGATTTTTATTTTCCAACTCTTCTTTCCCGCTCGGCATAGTCTAAGGCGGCTTTTTCAAATTCTTTGGCGCCGAAATCCGGGAAATAGGTCTCGGTAAAATAGAGCTGGGCGTAGGCGGCATCCCACATCATAAATCCGGCGGATAAATGCGGGTCATTTTCACTGCCGGTTCTTATTATAAAATCAACCGGAGGCAGATCTTGGGTCCACAAATTGTCTTTGATTGTTTTTTCGTTTACGCTCTTGATGCCTTTTCTTTGGATTTTTTTAACGCATTCCACTAATTCGTCCGTACCGTTATAGGCCATAAGGAATGTCAGGCGGTATTGGCTATAGTTTTTTGTTTTGTTTATTGCTTTCTCAATGGCCTCTTTTGTTGTTGCCGGAAAATATTCAAGATATCGGCCGATTGCGGTGATTTTTACTTTGTTTTTATGCACCCGTTCGTCGTCCGCCAGCTTGTTAAACTGCCGTTCAATGATTTTGTATATAAAATCAATTTCTTTTTTAGGCCTTTTCAGGACATTATCAAGCGAAAGCCCCCAAAAGGTAAAATACGGAATTTTTAATTCCAAAGCCTTGTCCAGCACCTTTTCCAAAGTTTCCGCGCCTTTTTCGTGGCCGAACATGGCGGAAAGCCCTTTCCTTTTCGCCCATCGCCTATTCCCGTCCGGAATGAGGGCGATGTGGTTTGGATAATTTTTAAAAGATTTGTTATTTTTGGATTCCATCATTAGTTTGTTCGATTATTATCGGTTTTTTCATGTCGTTTACCGCGCTCCAATATCCAAAAGAAAAAGCCAGCAAGGCGACTAAAATTACGGCTATAACAAGGGCGATTTCTGCTTGGTTTTCTTTGACAAACTCGGTTATTTTTGCTAACATTTAGCCTGTAATAATTACTAATAAAGCAGGTTTATATAGTATCCATTAAACCAGCAAACAGAGAAAATGTCAAAAACTAAAGCCGCAGGTACAAGCCGTTTGGGCAGAGATTCGCAGCCAAAATATTTGGGAGTGAAGCTTTACGCCGGCCAAACCGCGAAAATAGGTTCTATTATCATAAGGCAAAGAGGCAGCAAATTTATTGCGGGTAAGAACGTAAGAATGGGAAAAGACAATACTCTTTACGCGATAAAAAACGGCAAAGTTTCTTTTGATACGAAAAAGAAGAAAAAGTTTGACGGAACACAAAGAATCGCTAAAGTGGTGAATGTGAACGAATAATCTCAAAACTTAAAACCAGGGCTCAGGCCCTGGTTTTTTGATAAGTTATTCAATCTACGCCTTGGGCGATTTGGCGCTCCAATTCAACTATTCTTTGATTGTATTCTTTGTCAGTAATTTCGCCGGCCGCTAGGAGTTTTGTAAGTCCAGCAAAATAAATATTTTTAACCGAGGAAAGCGGGATGGCCGCGTTATAAATACGCACCTCATCTATAGTGCCGTTAAAAAATAAAGTCCCACCCAGCATGTGGCTAATATAAAAATTATTATTATTTGTTCTTATTTTTCCGGTTTTAGCCAGCCCTTCTATATCTAAAATGCCGTTAATATAAATCCTGCTTCTATGGTCAGATGAATTATAGGTGGCAACGACATGATACCATTTATTTAATTGAAGCTGGGTGGCAGAATCAGCCATTACTTGGCAGTTTGCGTAATCTTCTGTCCAAATAAAAAATTTTACTTTGGCGTCGCTCCAATTCATTACTAATCCATACAAGGTGCCTTGGCTTGAATCTAAAGGGTCAACTTTTCGGATGATATACTCATAATTATTGTTTTGTAAAGAAATGATTTTAATCCAAGCTTCCAGGGTTAGTGCCTCCGTAATATCCAAACTGCTACCAATGGTATCAGTTTTATAAGCATAATCATCTAAACCATCGAAAACATAGCAAGAGCCAAAGATACAGTCGCTTGATGAAGTAGGAGATCCTTGGAGGGTTAACGCGTTAGTTCCCCAGCTGTCGTTGGCGTTTCCATCCAATTTCCATTCGGAAACCAGGCTCATTAAAATAGAGTTTCGCAAGGAGCTGGAAAATGATTGTGCTTTGGCGATTGTAGCTTTTTCAGTTGCGCTACTCATGCCAACTATAATTAATCCGGAGAGGATGCCGATAATTGCTATCACCACCAGCAATTCAATAAGCGTGAATGCTGTTTTGAACGGCTTGTTTATGTTCATGGTTGGCGAAGTTTATTTTATCGCCGCTTTTATAAATTCCTTGAATAGCGGGTGGGGTTCGAGCGGCCGGGATTTCAGTTCGGGATGGAATTGGGTGGCCACGAAAAACGGGTGGTTTTTCAGCTCCACTATTTCCACCAAATCTTTTTCCGGATTTACTCCGGCCATAACCATTCCCTTCTTTTCTAATAATTCCCTGTAGTCGTTGTTAAGCTCATAGCGGTGGCGGTGCCTTTCCGAAATTATTTTTTTGCCATACGCTTTTGAACTGATTGTTTTCGGTTTAATTTCGCAATTCCAGGCGCCCAGCCTCATTGTAGCGCCGTATTTTTTGTTTCTCAGCAGCTCTTTTTGTTCGGGCATAAAATCAATAACCAAATTTCTTGATTTGGTCCCGAATTCGGCCGAAGAAGCGTCTTTTATGTTGCAAACGTTTCTTGCAAATTCTATCGCCGCCAATTGCATGCCCAAACAAAGGCCGAGGAAAGGAATCTTGTTTTTCCGGCAGTATTCGATAACTTTGATTTTTCCTTCCGTCCCCCTGATGCCAAATCCACCCGGCACTATTATCCCGTCAAAATTTTTCAGTTTTTTAAATTGGCTGGCATCTTTAGTTTCGAACTTTTGCGAAGAAAGCCATTGGATTTCCGGCTGCCGGTTATTCGCCCAGCTTGCGTGCTTTACCGCTTCAATCACGGAAATATACGAATCCATCAGCGAAAAATCTCCGGTTTCAAAATATTTGCCCACAATTCCGATTTTTACCGGCTTTTTGTTTCCCTTTATTTTTTTTACCAGCGCTTCCCATTGTTTGCCATTTTTTTTCTTGGCTTTGGCGCCGACTTTTTTCAGTATCCTGTCGCCCAGGCCTTCTTTTTCGAAATTCAGCGGTATTTCATAGATTGAGTCCACATCCGGAGCTGATATTACGTCTTTAGGGTCCAGATTGCAGAAAACAGAAATTTTCCTTTTTCTCGGAGCGTCCAGGGGATAGGCGGCGCGGCCGAGTATGAAATCCGGCTGGATGCCCGCTTCGTTTAAAAGCCGGCTTGAGGTTTGCGTCGGCTTTGTTTTCATTTCGCCGATAATTCGCAAGGTCGGGAGATAGGTGACCAAAACAAATAATGTTTTTTTCGGATTTTGCAGTTTCATCATCCTGGCGGCTTCCAGAAACAAAAGATTTTGGTATTCGCCCACCGTTCCGCCTATTTCAATCATAACGAAATCGGATTTGTTTTTTTGCCCGACTTTTTTAATCCGGTTAATCACTTCGTTCGGGATGTCCGGCACCACTTCCACGCATTTGCCGTCGAATTCGAGGTTTCTTTCTTTGGCGATTACGGATTGGTAAACCCGCCCTGTTGTAATATAGCTGTCGGTGGTAAAGCTTTCATTTAAAAATCTTTCGTAATTGCCCACATCCTGGTCGCATTCGGTTCCGTCGTCCGTAACGAAAACTTCGCCGTGTTCTATCGGGTTCATTGTGCCGGCATCGACGTTGATGTACGGGTCGATTTTTATGGCGGAAACTTTGTAGCCCTTGTTTTGCAGTATGCGGCCGATGGAAGCAGTGGCAGCTCCCTTGCCCACCGAGGACATTACTCCGCCTGCGACAAAAATATAATAAGGCATAACGACGTTATTTCGCTTTAATTATTTAAAATACAAAAATTATTTTTTACTCTTTTTCGGAAACGATAACTTTTATTTCCGCTTCCAGGTTATGTTTTAGTTCCAATTTAACCGGGAATTCGCCCAGTTCTTTTATCGGTTCCTCCAATACTATCTGGTTTTTTTCGACGGCAAAGCCGTTTTCTTTTAGTTTTTCCGCTATTTTTTGTTTGCTTACCGATTCGAAAAGCTGACCTTCGCTTCCTGCTTTAACTTCAACAACCACTTCCATTCCGTCCAGCCGCGACGCTACTTTTTCCATTTCAAGCAAATCCTGCTCCGCTTTTTGTTCGGCATTTTTTTGTTCTTCTTCCCACTTCAGCAGATTTTCCTCGGTGGCGGGAATGGCTAATTTTTTAGGAAAGAGAAAGTTTCTGGCATAGCCGGAAGAAACTTCCTTAACTTCGTTTTTGTCGCCGATTTTCGCGACATTTTTTAAAAGTATTACTTTCATTTATTTTAGTAAGTTGTTTAATTCTTCAACACCCCGGTCAAGCTGGGGGTCTTTATTATTTTGTGAGTCCTCTTCGGTTAATTCTATCTCAATATTGGGTTTAATGCCAATATCCTGGATTAATTCTCCGCTGGGAGTGAACCACTTTGCCTGGGTAACTTTTATTGAAGATCCGTCCTGCAAGTCTATTACTCGTTGCACCAATCCTTTGCCGAAGCTGGTCGTGCCGACCAGGGTTAGGTGCCGGTCGTCCCGCAGCGCGCCGGCAAGTATTTCGGCGGCGGACGCGGTTCCTTCATTAATCAATACAACGGTCGGATATTTATCAAGCACGCCGGGCCCGGCGGATTCATGGGTGGTTTTATTCATGTCCTTGTCCTGTTCCACGAGGATAACTTCGCCTTTTTTCAGGAACCAGCTGGCAATATTGTCTTCTTCGTTTAACAGCCCGCCCGGATCGTTCCTTAAGTCCAATACAATACCCTCTGCGTTGCTGTTAATGATTTCGGTGGCAATGGTTTTAAAATCGCTGAACACGCCTTCGGAAAATTGGTAAATCGTCAGAATAGCGATGTTTTTTCCGGAAGAAGTTGTTTTATAAGTTACATCCACTGTCGGAAGTTTTATGTCCTGGCGCACTATATTGAGATATTTTACTTCACCGCTTTTTTTGATAACCCCTAATTCAACCGTGGTATTTTGCGGGCCGCGTATCATATTAACAACCTCGTCAATGCTAAGGTCGGCAACGGACGTTTTGTCCACTTCAAAAATAATGTCTCCCGATACCAGGCCGGCTTTTTCCGCCGGCGTGCCCTTTATCGGCGCGACTATTTTTATTTTTCCGTCTTTCAATCCGAGCTGGGCGCCGATGCCGCTGAACGTGCCGGAAATGTCTTCGCGGAACTTTACCGCCTCTTCCGGATTAAAGAAAACCGTGTAAGGATCGCCTATCGCTTTGATCATGCCGGAAATCGCCCCATAAGTAAGTTCCTTCGGGTCTATTTTTTGCGGATCCACGTAAACAGAAAGAGTTTTGTCCAGCACTTCGCTCATGAGCCGCAAATCCATTCCATGAAAAGTGTCTATCAGGGGCTGGTCCGCCCTGTTAACGATGTACTGGTTAAAATAAAAACCGGCAACGAAAGCGATGCCTACTATTGCGATAGTAATGGTAGTTTTTGAGATAAACTTCATTGTTTGTTGATATTATACGTATAGAATATCATAAAGTTTTTTAAAAGACAACAAAATAATTTTTATGCCAATTCTCCCAAAAGGTAGTTCCATTTGGATCCCGTAATCCTGATTTTGGCGAAAGATCCGATGCTTTTTCCGGCGTTTTTGATGATCACCGCCCGCCCGGAATCATTCCTTGCCAGGCAGCCGGTTTTTTCTTTTTTGATTATCAATACTTCCTGTTTTTTGCCGATGAATTTTTTATTCCTTTTTGCATTAGTTTCCTCAAAAATTTTCGTTAGAATGCGCGACCGGTCTTTTTTTATCCGGTCCGGAATGTCTTTCAGTTTCACGTCGTCCGTGTTCGGCCTTGCGGAAAATTTGAAGATATGGACTATATCGGGTTTTGTTTGTTTTAAAATTTTTACAGTTTCGGCAAAATCTTTTTCGGTTTCCAACGGATGGCCGGCAATAATATCCGTGGCCAGCACTCCGTTCCGGAATTTTTTCCTGAATTTTTTGCTGATAGCGGCAAAATCTTTCGCTTTGTAGCCGCGTTTCATTTGCTTAAGCAATTCGTCGCTTCCGGATTGGAGCGGCAGATGCAAAAATTTATAAAATTTGGGAGATTCCATTGTTTTTAATAATTTTTCAAAAATTGGCTTTGCCGCACCCGGGTTCATCATTCCGATTTTAACGCGGAAACCGCCGTCGATGCCGCTGATTTTTTGGAGGAGCTCCGGCAGCGTTTGCTTGCCTTTATCAGCGCCATAAACCGCCATATCCTGCGATGTCAGCTGTATTTCCTTGTATTCTTTGTTTAGCGCGCCTTTTATCTCTTTTATGATACTTCCCATATTAAAAGAGTTTAACTCTCTCCTCGCTGATTTTGTGGCGCAATAGGAGCAATTACCAAGGCAGCCCTCGGACACGGCAACAATAGCTGAGTTTGTTTTGCCCTCCCTTTTTTTAAGGTTGCAAAGATCGGCTTTGTCTATAAATTCTTTTTTTAGCAGGGAAATTTTTTTGTTTTTTAAAACAGAGCCTGCTATTTTTCCGATATCGCGGAGATTGGTCGCGCCGATAATGCCATCGGCTATCTCTTGGCATTTTTCCGGGCACACGGACGGAAGGCAGCCGGCAATAATTATTTTTTTGCCTTTATTTTTTAAAAATTTGGCGGTTTTTAATATCTTGTCTTCGGTTTTTTTAACAACCGCGCAGGTATTAAAAATAACAAAATCAGCCTCTTTTTCGCTTGTTGCTTCAATAAATTTGCGGCTTAAAATGCCTTTTATCAATTCAGAATCAGACTGGTTTAGTTTGCAGCCGTAAGTTTGTAAATAAAATTTCATTTTGGAGCGAGATACCGGAATCGAACCGGCGTCTTCTGCTTGGGAAGCAGATGTTCTGCCACTGTACCAATCTCGCCTATTTTTTGATATTACCTTATTAGAGCCTGTTTTTCAATAACAAAAAAAGCCCGCGAATAATCGTTGGCTTATAAAAAAGAACAACCTAAATAATGTTAATGAACATGTAGAAATTGTGGAAATCGATCAAGGTGGCATATAATATTTCCCACAATCTCTACAATTATTTTATAATACGTAAATCGTTGTTTTGTCAAATATTTATGTTAAGCAGACAGAAGCAATTACAATTGAAATTGCCGCGAATACGATAATTACTCCAACCAAACCGCTTGTTTTCATTTTCTTTTCCAACTCCTTTTCTATTCGAAAAGGACTGGTTTAAGGATACGATATTGTATTATTTTGTCAAATAGTTCCGGAATAAAAAAAAGAGGCGATCGCGAGGAGTCGTCTCTTGTTGGAAATTTCTGGAAGGTACAAGGGTTTTTGTGTTTTGTGCACGTGGCTAATAAGTTTTGCTGTCGGGAAGACAACACTTTCTCCGTCCACGTCGGTTATTTGGACAAATCCCATGTCCGCCAGGCGTTCTATGCCATGCGGCAGGAAATACGGTTCAGATGAGAAGATTAAGCTGTTCGGCAATTCTTCCGGAAGAGGTAAAACCTTTCCTTTTGCCAACACAGGCACATGCCATGGCAGCATCCTTTGCAAAGCACTGCTTATGATGTCGAAGATCTGGCAGTCTTCGCGGTATTGGTTCATCCTTTGAACACTGTCTTCAACGTGCACGTGATTGACTTCGGAATAGGCATCTCTGTGTCTTTGGAATTCTTCTTCCATGACATCGAATAGTCGGCCTAGGCTTACGCCCACCCAACATCCGTTTTCTTGGGATACTTTTAGTATCCTTGCTGCTGCTTCTTCCTCATGTGCTCCTCTGCCAAAATTTGGCAGGCCATAATGCAAGACAGTAATGTCTTGCGGACCGCAGGGCATATCCCGCTGATCCATGGGATGAATTCCCGATGATATGTGCATACTGGTCACCCGCCGCCGCAATTTGTCATTACGGACAGCGTATTAGGCGTGTTTTATTTGCCGCCCAAAACGCTGTCCATAATATTTTTTAAAGGTTCTTGCTTTTAAAATACAATATCCAATATTTTGAGTCAAATAAAATCGTCCACAATTTTTACACAATTAGGATTTTTGCGGTTATTCGCGCCAATATACTCATTGCGATAATAAAAAAGCGCGATAATCGATGTTAAGGCGCTACAAAAGGCGTATCAATAAGAATGGAAGCAAATCCGATGACAAATAATAATGCTCCTATTACCAGAGCCAGGCGATCTCCTGTCGTAAATTGAGTGTAAACAATTAAAATCCCGAAAAATAATAACAATACACCCGCTAAACTCAAGAGGCCTCTTTTGCTAATTGAGCGACAATTGTCCTTTTCAATCTCAGATAGTTCCGTCATGTTGTAAACCTCGCTGCCTAATTTATACAACCATGAGATTAGGATGTCAAATATATTGCAGACATGCGATAAATGTTTACCGAACGAAACAAAATAGATGACAAACAGGATTTGCCTTCATACATTTCTTACGAGTTTGAATTATTAGAACAACTACGGTTTTTTTGCGCTAGTAGTTAGGTGACCATGGGCGTTAAACAGGATTCGCCTCCAAATAAATTTCTGGTGAAATTTTTTGGAGGCCAGCCTCGGTGCCGTCGCATCTGCGGCTTCGAATCCTGTTTATGATATGCGCTTAAGAAAAAGACGGTATTTAATACCGTCTTTTTCTTAAGTGGTGCCCCAAACAGGATTCGAACCTGTGACCTTCAACTTAAAAGGTTGTTGCTCTACCAACTGAGCTATTGGGGCTAAACTTCGCAAAGCGGAGTTTATCCTGCGAAGCTTTAGCCAAGCAGGACAGCTAGCTATAATCCTTCTTCTTTTAGTTTTTCCAGCAGTTCTTTTTGAGTTTTTGTTAGTTTTTGGGGTATTTTAACGTCAATTCGGACGTACAGATTCCCCTTTCCAAATCCGGCGAAATGAGGCAAGCCTTTTTTGCTGATTTTCAAAATTTTACCGGACGCAATTCCAGCAGGAATTTTTAGCATTAAGCTTTCTTCTTCCAAAGTAGGAATTTTTATCTTGCCGCCCATTACAGCCTGGGAAAAAGATATTTCTTCCGCTATATAAAGGTCGTCGCCTTTCCTTTGGAAAATCGGATGGGGTTTTACGAATATTCTCACGTACAAATCCCCTTCTTCGCCGCTCCGCCTTCCGGCATCACCTTTACCTTTTACCTTAATTACTTGATTATTGTCAACACCGGCGGGTATCTTAACCCTGATTTTTTCTTCTTGTTTTATCCTTCCTTCGCCATGGCAAACATTGCAGGGCTTGTCCGGGTTGCTTCCTTCTCCGCGGCATTCCGGGCAAACGGTAAATTGGCTCATCGTGCCGAATATTGTCTTTCTAATTTGCTGGACGCGGCCTATTCCGCGGCAGGTAAAGCACTCATTTACCTTGGTGCCGGGTTCGGCGCCGGTGCCGTCGCAGCGATTGCAGGTTATTTGTTTTGTTATTTTCAATTCTTTATCTTCTCCGGATAAAACAGAGCTGAGCGGAATTTCAATTGCGATTTCCAGATCGCTTCCTCTTTTCAAATCAACATCTTTTTGCTGGCGGAAACCTCCGCCGAATCCTCCTCCGAAAATATCAAAAATATCTTCGATATTGCCGAAGTCGTTAACCATTTCTTCCCAATTTATGTTCGCGCCGTTAAAGCCCTGGAATCCGGCACCGCCCTGTTCCCTGCCGTTGCCAAAAACAGTTCCAAAGCGGTCGTATTGGGATTTTTTGTCTTTGTCGGAAAGTATCTGATAGGCTTCGTTAATTTCCTTAAATTTTTCTTCGTTTCCTCCCTTTTTGTCCGGATGGAATTCGTGGGCTAATTTATAATAAGCCTTTTTGATTTCTTCCGGGCTGGAAGTTTTGGAAACGCCGAGAATTTTGTAATAGTCTTTTTGCATCTTTTAAACAGAAAGGCAAAATCCTTCGATTCTGCCATTCCTTGTTGGATTTTTTTTGCTTATTCTTTTTCGGTTTCAGCTTCCGGCGGCTCGTCTTTTTTGGGTTCGCCTGTCCCCGCTTGCGGCTGGCCGTACATCTGCGCCCCGATTTTTTGGATGGCAGCCGATAGTTGTTCGGTCTTGCTCTTTACCTCGTCTATGTTATCACCATCCTTCACTTTTTTCAACTCGGCAATCTTGTCGTTTATCTCCTTTTTCAGGTCTTCCGCGAGCTTGCTTTCGTTGTCTTTTATTGCTTTTTCGGATTGGTAAACCAGATTGTCCGCCGCGTTTCTCGCCTCGATAAGCTCTTTTTTCTTTTGGTCTTCCGCGGCATGCATTTCCGCTTCTTTTTTCATCTTTTCGATTTCGTCTTTTGACAAGCCGATAGAGCCTTCCACTTTTATTGATTGCGTTTTTTTTGTCGCCTTGTCCGAAGCCATCACGGTTAATATGCCGTTCGCGTCAATATCAAATTTAACTTCCACTTGCGGAATGCCCCGCGGCGCGGGCGGAATGCCGTCCAAAATAAATTTGCCGAGAGACCGGTTATCCGTGGCCATTGGCCGTTCGCCCTGGAGCACATTAATCTCCACCGAAGTTTGGTTGTCCGCGGCCGTGGAAAACACCTGGGCTCCCGATGTGGGAATGGTGGTATTTTTCGCGATCATTACCGTGCTTACTCCGCCGAAAGTTTCGATGCCAAGCGATAGCGGCAGCACGTCCAAAAGCAAAACGCTTTTGATGTCTCCTTCCGGAACCCGGCCTTCTTCTTTGGCGGTTAATATTTCCGCTTCAATTGCCGCTCCGATGGCGACCACTTCTTCGGGATTAATCGATTTGTTGGGCTCGGTGCCGAAATATTTTTCCACATCCTGCCTTACTAAGGGAATCAAAGTCGTTCCGCCCACTAAAATCACTTCGTCAATCGCGCTCTTTTCCATTTTTATTTCTTTAAGAGTTTTGTCCACTCTATCAATAGAGCGTTCCACCAGATCCTTGTTCATCGCCTCGAATTGCGATCTCGTTATTTTATATTCCAGATGTTTCGGGCCTTCCGTGTCGGAAGAAATAAAAGGCAGGTTTATATTTGTTTCCATGGAGCTTGACAATTCGGTCTTTGCTTTTTCCGTGGCCTCTTTAAGCCTTTGCAAAGCCAAAGAATCTTTCGCAAGGTCCAAACCCTGGTCTTTTTTAAACTCTTTCAAAATCCAGTCGATAATCCGCTGGTCAAAATCATTGCCGCCCAGATGCGCTTCTCCGCCTGTTGCCAAAACCTCAACCGTATCGGGCGAAACATCAAGAATCGTCACGTCAAAAGTGCCTCCGCCAAAATCGTAAACCAATATTTTTTTGGCTTCTTTTTTTCCGAAACCGTACGCTAAAGCCGCGGCCGTTGGTTCGTTAATCACCCTAAGCACGTTAAAGCCCGCTATTTCTCCCGCCGCTTTCGTGGCTTTTCTTTGCGAATCGTCAAAATTAGCCGGGCAGGTTATTACTACGTTTTTAATGTTTTCGCCTAATTTTTCCCGTGAATCGGCTTTTATTTTTTGCAAAATCATGGAAGAAATTTCTATGGGCGTATACCATTTGTCGCCCATTTTAACTTCCACTCCGCCGTCGCTTCTTTCTTTAGTTTCGTAAGGCAAAAGCTTCAGTTCTTTTTGCACTTCCGGATCAGAAAAACGCCTGCCGATAAACCTTTTTACGGCCGAGATTGTGTTTTTTGGATTGGTGATGGCTTGGCGCTGGGCCAATACGCCCACAACCCTTTCCCCTCCTTTTGTCTGCGCCACAACCGAGGGCGTAAGATCGGAAGAGCACA
>JAQUOQ010000016.1 GCA_028717005.1 Minisyncoccota bacterium | reverse complement strand
TCGTCGTTAATAGATGTTTTCAGTTCGCCTTCTTCACCGGCCTCTATTTCCATTTGCAAATGTTCCACAAAAGCCAACAGCTTGCCGTCTGCCTGCGAATCTTCAAAATCTTTTATTTTCTGGTAAAACTGGTAAAGCAATTCCCAATTGCGCAAATTTTCTTCCGTCGCTTCGGAAAGTTTTTTATTATAGCCGATATCGGCGAGCATTTCTACGAATACTTCGCTCGCATTTTTTTCCTTGGCAAGGTTAAAGTGCTTTTTGAGGGAGCGGACCAGGTTTGCCAATTTTACAACCGTTTCCCTGCTCAGCTTGTTAAGCAGATAAGAATCCTGTATAGCTTCAAAAACCGGGATTCCTTTTTTGTCGCCGTATTGGGTAATTCGCGCCACCTCTTCGGGCGGAATCTCCAGCGGCAACATTCTTAATACGCGGTAAAAACTCGGGGAATCGTAAAAATTAACCACAACCTTAAAATAAGAAATAGCATCAAGAATCAAAGGATTTGTGTACAATCCCTTTGAAGAAACAAATTGGTACGGCATGCCCGCTCGCGATAATGCCCGGCTAAAGCTATTCGCCGATTCATTGGTTCTTGTTAATATGGCGAAGTCGGAAAAATCCGCCTTATCATCCATTTCTTTAATCTCCCATATTTTATTGATAACGCCTGTTATTTCGTCATCGCCGCTTTCAAAGCCCAATAATTCGATTATGCCTTTTTTGTCTTGGTTGCTTTTTAATTTTTTGCTGACGGCTTTAAAAATACCCAGATCTATTCCTTTCTCTTTGGCTTTTTCTTTTAATTGTTCGACTTCGTTAAGCTGGAATTCCAAACGGTTCGGATTATTGTGCTGGATGAAATGGTAGGACAAATCAAGTATGTTCTGCGGAGAACGATAATTTTCCACAAGTACTATTTCTTTTGAATCCGGATAATCCTGCTTAAATCTTAATACGTTATTAAAAGAACTTCCCTGGAAGCTCATTATTGATTGGTCGTCATCCGCTGATATAGTCAGGTTATTTTTCGGGGCGGCCAGCATTTTCACCAAATCGTATTGCACCCAATTCGTATCCTGGAATTCATCTACCATCACGTATTTAAATTGGCCGCGGAATCTTTCCAGTATATCCGGCCTCCGCTCAAATAATTTTATGGTGTAATTGATTAAATCGCCAAAATCAAGGCAGCTATTGTCCAGCAAAATTTTCTGGTACGCGTGGTAGGCCATCGCCACCTCATTAACCCGTTCATGCTCTTTTTGCATTAAAATTAAATCGTCGCCATTGTTTTCTTTTGTTTTTTTTCTTTGCCTCGCCGAAGTCTTGCGGACAAATCCGCCGGCAGGTTTGCCCTCTGTAGCGTAGGAGGGTATATCGTCCATGTTCAATTTCAAAGAATCGGCATGCTCAAGATAATTTTCCGGGTAGATTCCTTCGTTTTTACAATGCTTGAAATGCGAAACCAAGGCTTCGATAAATTTGGTCGGATTGCCCATCGGCCTGTATTCCTTTAAAAAATTAAATTTATCAAAATTCTTTTTAATGATAATCCAGCTGCCGGTTTCATTAAGCAGCTTATAATTAGTTGGCAGGCCGATATAAAGGCCGTAATTTTTCAAAATTCGGTCGCAAAACGAATGGAAAGTTGAGATCCATAAATCATAATAACCGAAGGGCAAAAGCTTCTCTACCCGGTCTTCCATTTCCTGTGCTGCTTTTTCGGTAAAAGTTAAAGCCAAAATCTCTTCGGGTTTAACGCCTTTATTTTCTATTAAGTAAGCTATCCGGTTAGTAATAACGGTCGTTTTTCCCGTACCGGCGCCAGCAACTATCATCAACGGCCCCTCCCCGAATTTAACAGCCTCTAACTGCTCTTTATTTAGATTGCCCAATTCCATATTGGCTATTATAGTCCAAAAATCGAATAAAAAAAAGGAGCTATCTTCTGATACTCCTATAAATTTTTCGCCACATACAAGGCGATTTTCCACACATCGTGAGAGCATAACGCATGCTCTTTTACAAATTCTTTAAGGCCTTCGATATCCGCGGGAACAAAAATATAATTTTCGACTTCCCAGTCCGGTTTTCGCGACCGCAGAATTTGCATAGCCAATTCGGTGGCATAAGGGAGCTTGATTGAGATAGCAATCAAGGGCTGTTTAGATCCACTACAGCTATAAATTAAGCCTAATGTTTCTAAATTTTCGTAAGAATCCAGCCCGGGCAGCTCTTCGCTTGATTCCCGCTCCACCGCTTTTTCTAAAGAAATATATTTTTCTTTGTCTCCGTTAGAGTTTTTTCCAGTAAAGTCTTTGGTTGGATTGAAATATCCGCCAGGGAGTGCCGTATATTCTCCGCAATTCAAAGCAGTTTTCCCTCTTTTGGAAAAAATGATGCAGCCTTGCGGATATTTTTCGCTGGGTTTGGTCACAGCCACCGCTCCAAACGATAAAGCCAAAGCATTTTTGCTGTCCAGCGGCGTGCCTTTGAAAACGAATTCCGAAGGCCTGCTCGACAAGCCGTATAAATGTTCGGCAAAATTTTTCTTCCGCACTGTTAACAAAAGCTCTCCTTTTTTGACGGAAAAATACATCAAACTGGCAATTGGATCGTTCGTGTCGTTTGGATGAGTTTTAATGTGTTCATCCCAGAAAGCGCGAACCAATTCTTTTTCCCCATTTGTTGACCTTCGGCTGCGGATCAAAAGAATTTTTATCTCAGTAAATTTTTGGACAAGCAGCCGGCATTCCGCCCTTCGATCTTCTAATCCAAGGGCTTTAAAAGCCTGATCTAACTCCATTTCGTTCACCTCCTAAGTCGTTTTATGCCGTAAATTTGAAAATTCCTGCCAAAACTATGACATCATTCTCCTTGTCCGTCAACCCCATCAAACAAACACCCCGGCCTTTTGCCTTTCCTAATGTTTGGAGAGAAAATAAGACCGCTCGGCCGGTGAAAGCTTTTCTATCGCGTAACGCAGCATTACCCGTGGCATTTGAGATGCGTATTTTTCTAAAAAATCTATTTCCGCCTTTTTGTCCCGCTTCCCTGTTTCGCGAAGCATCCAGCCAACGGCCTTGCGGATTAAATCGTGTTCATCGTTTAGCAGTATTTCCGCTATCTTTAACGCATCCGTTAAGTCTTTATTTTTAATAAACGCAAAAGTAACCAGCACCGCAATTCTTTTTTTCCAAACATTATCTGATTTCGCAAGCTCATAAAGGATTTTCCTATTTTTTGAAAGCAAAAAATCCCCTACGATTTTTGGGGCCGACAAATCAACCAAATCCCAGTTATTTATATATTTATAGTTCTTTAAATAAAATTTGAAAATAATTTCTTTTTCCTTCTCGCCTGCTTTCGCGTATTTTTCCACCAAAACAAGAAGGGCTGTCAGCCGGCACTCGTGCACTTTGTCATGAAGCAATTCTTCTATTTCCTTAAGGGAAATATGACTAAATTTTTTTGCTATTTGCCTTTGTTCCGGAACTTTTATGCCCCAAAAAATATCACCCTCGCCATATTCGCCTTTGCCGGTTTTAAAAAACCATCGGGAATTCCGCGCCCGCTCCTTATCTCCCGCTTTTTCCAATTCTTTTTTAATCTTGCTTGCCATGGACTACAGGGCTGCCAATAAATAAACGGCAACGCCGATAAAACAAAGACAGCCGAAAATAAAAGTAAATTTCGAAAAATCTATCTTTTTGGAAATATTCATTAAAAACTTCAGTGTTAGAAATCCGACACCAAAACTGAATAAAAGGGCGATTAACGAATTATTTGAAGGCATAATCGGGCTTTTAAGGTATAGATAGCCGTTAACCCCCAAAACAACCGGAATTGATATAAGATAAGAGGTTTTAAGTATTTTCTCGGGATCGCTCTCGGTTAGGGACAGGCCGAAAATCGTGGCGCCGGAGCGGGAAACGCCGGGAATTGGAGTTATCGCCTGCAAAAGCCCCACCACGGCAGCGGACGCATCGGCGCTCAAATTGATTTTTATTTTTTTCTTTTGGAACCAGGATGTTAAAAACAATCCGCTTCCCATCGCAAACAACAGTGCTGGCCCGACCAGGACATTGCTTGCGAACCTATAAACAAAAAAACCTAGAACGCCGGAAATTAAAGTGACAATAATAAAAAATCTCAGAAATTTTTTGTCTTTCATCAAAATTAGATCGACAATGTCTTTCCAAAAAAAGATAATAACCGCGAGAATCGTGCCCAAATGGAGAAAAAGGGCGAAATCCACGCTATTAAGTTGAGGCAAAGAAAAGTTGGAAAAAAGAGCCACCACTCCCTCGCTGGACACTGGCAGCCATTCGAATATTCCCTGCAAAATTCCTGCTAATGCGTATTCCCACATTTATCCGGTTAAATCTAATTTAAACTGATCTTAAATTACGACTTTAAATTATTTACAAATGCATTTATAAATTATCGACGCCTCTGCTTTATCAGCCGCACCTAGTTTTATCTTAAAAATTTTAAATATTTAACTGGGTGAATTATTTAGTGATTTTTAAAAACCTGTATTTACCGAACTGATCCTTAAAAAACTTAAATCCGGAATATTTCCTGTCTTCCGGCAGGCTGCCCAAGAAATCTTTTATTAATTTTTTTTGCTTTTCGTCCATTTCCATAAATATCGTCCCTCCTTTTTTAAGGTGGGCAAAAGCGTCTTCCAAAAATAATTTGATATGGTCCATTCCCCCCTTTCCCGCCATCAATGCTATTGCCGGTTCGTACCTTTTCACATCCGGGCCTATTTCGTCAATCCTCTCCTCGTCCACGTAGGGCGGATTGGCAACGATAAAATCATAAACACCATCTATCCCGAAAAAAACATCCGACTTTATCAAATTATACCGTTTTGGATCAATTTCGTTCAAATCCAGATTGATTTTTATCTGCTGCAAAAAATTATCATCTGCCTCGCCGAAATCGCAATTTGCTTTCGCCGTTTTTTTCAGCAACGCCACCCCGATGCAGCCCGAACCGGAAAATAAATCAAGGCAATCGGCCTGCCGCTTCTTTTTTTCGGTAAATTGTTTTATTTCTTCGATGGCTATTCCCGCCCAATATTCCGTTTCTTCGCGGGGAATGAAGGGCCGCTTCGATAAATCTATTTTTATACCCAAAAAATCTTTCCCGCCAGTTTTGTAAGCTTCCGGCAAGTCCATCTTATAAATAATTAATTGTTACAAAGGCAACAACGATTCCGATAACTATCCCGAAAAATATTTCTATAAGGCTGTGCCCGAGAACCTCTCTTACCTTTTCCACATCTTCGGCCTCTTCAAGTTCCAATGATTCTATCAGCCTGTTCAGAGACTGCGCTTGCTTGCCGGCCGCCACCCTTATCACCCTGGCATCATAAATTATAAAGAAGGCAAAAATAGCGGCTATGGCGAAAATCGGCGAATCAAATCCGGAAAGCATTCCAACGGCGGCGGCAAGAGCGGCCGACGTGGCACTGTGCGAGGATGGAAAACCTCCGGGCAGAGAGTATAAATTAAAACGGAACTTTTTGTCCCGAATGGTCAGAACTATTGCTTTTATGGTTTGCGCCGAAAACCAACCCAAAAGGCTGGCTATCAGAGATTTATTTATCAATAAGGCGTTGATGGCTTCTTCCATAATAATTATTTTTCTTTATTGATTTTCACGGTATCAGGCAGATAAAACACTTTATTGCGTTCCCGGAATCCTTTTACGATTTTAAGCTGGCTTTCCGGAATGCCTAATTTTTCGGACAATGCTTTAGCGATCGCTTTGTTTGCCGTTCCGCTAATTGGTTTCTCCCGCACATGAATTTCAAATCCGCCTTTCAGTTCCAACACCTCATTATTTTTCGAACCGGGAAATGCCTTAACTCTTATTAACATCGCTTAAAAAATGATTATCTGATGAAATGATAGCACAAACTTAATCCTGCAATCAAGGAAAAGCCGCCTTCGCGCGGCGGTTTTAGCTTATTCCAATTTTCCTAATTGATTTTTAACAAATCTACCGTAAAAATCAAGGTGGCATTGCCGGGAATAATTCCCTCCACCCCTCTCTCTCCGTAGGCCAAGGCTGCCGGAATTGTTAATTTCCTTTCTTCGCCGGCTTTCATTCCCACCAGCCCCTGTTCCCAGCCCTGGATTACCATCCCGCTGCCGAGCACAAAAGAAAAAGGGGCGCCGCGATCCAGGCTGGAATCAAATTTTGTTCCGTCGAGCAGCGTGCCTGTATAATGCACGGTAACTTTGTCGCCAGACTTGGCTCCTTCGCCCGCGCCTTCTTTTAATGTTTCTATCTTCAAATCCTGGGATCCTGATTGAGTTTGATTTTCCATATTATTGTTATTATTTTCTTCCGGCGATTGCGGATTCGCGGCCGGATTTACAAAAAAATATACAACCAATCCAAGAACTATTAAAACCGCCGTAACAGCGATTACTGTTAAAATTTTTCGCGTGTCCATAGGTTAATTTATTTCGTAAGTAATTGTTACTGTTATCTCCACCTTATTCTCTCCGGTGGCCACAGGCGCCGCGGAAGGGGTTGAGCCGCTGCCCTTTGCAGATTCGGCCGTTATCCCATAGCCGAACATTGGCGGAATATAATTAGATTCCGTAAATCCGACAATCCGCCCCAATTTTACCCCCAATCCGGTTGCGATATCGCCTGCCTCAACTTTAACTTTTGCTATAGCCAGATTTCTGGCCTGAGTTTTTAGCTGTTCTTCGTTTTCAATGGTCAGAGTGAGACCACTGACATCGGTTGCTCCGGAAGTAACAGCTCCCTGGGTAATGGCGCCTATCTTATCCAATTGCCTTATTTTAACTTCCATTGATTCGGTAGCGTCGTACCCAGCCAAATATCTCTGCCCGGACGGATAATAAATCTCCGGAGCAGACGAGCTTTCGTATTCGTAGCGAGGATACAGATTATAATAAATTGTCTTGATGTCGTTGTCCTGAATCCCCTGGGCCTTCAAAAAATCAACTATTTTGCCAGCCTTTTCCCTGTTCTGGTTCAGGGCGTCGTCAGCTGTTTTGGCCTCGGTGGTAACGGTTATTGTTACCGTTGCCAAATCCGGAGTCGCATAAACCGTGCCGGTTTTGCTTATTGATACCGTGCTGTCTTCTTTGCCAAGATGATTGGTTTCCCTGATTTTGGCATTAATGGCTATTAAAAAATAAAAAACTAAAACAAAAAGAAAAGCGGCGAACAACCCCATAATAACTTTGGGCAATACGCCCTTTTTTAAATCTTCTGGCATTTTAATATAAAATTATTATTAATGAACAAGACCTTTTTTTATTGATTTATTTTTAGGTTAATTTGGTCCCGGGCAAAATTTCTTTTTCCGGAACAAGCAGTGTTAAATTTTCTCCGTCCTTGGCCGCCAAAAGCATCGCCTCGCTTTTTAAGCCCATCATTTCTCTTGGCTCTAAGTTTACCACAACCGCCGCGGTTTTGCCAACCAATTCTTCGGGATTATAAAATTTACCAATGCCGGCGATTATTTGTTTCTTTTCGTTCCCGATATCAGCCTCAATTTTCAATAGTTTATCGGAACCTTCTATTTTTTCTGCGGAAATTATCTTTGCAATGCGCAAATCCACTTTTTGAAAATCTTCAAAGTTTATCATTTTAAAATATTATCTTGTTTTATTTATTCGCCCAAAGCAAATGGATGTTGCAATATTCTCTTAAGACCAAATTGCCGATTTTTTGGGCCAACATGGGGCAATCTTTTTCGTTTATGGTTAATTCCGGCGCGTCGCCCGGGTGCAGATATCTCCTCATTACCACGTCGTTCGTACCGGGATCAATCAATTCTATCCATTCGATATAATGCGTATCTATCATCGGATGGGGCACGGAGCCGACTTTTACCTTAATAACACCGCCGTCCCTCTCGATAACCGGCACGTGTTTTTCTCCCAAAGCGGGATCTTGCTTTTTTTCTTCCAACGCTTCCATCTGCCGGCCGCAGCACATTAATTCATCTTGTCCTGCGTGCACTGTTTCCATAATAATTCCGCAAATGGCGCATCGGTATATCTGGTTTAATTTTTCCATAAGCCTTTATTATATTTTATAACCGCTAATTATATTTTAACATCGCTTTTTGAATAAGAAAAGAACCCCTAGCGGGGTTCTTTTTGTTTTGAGGCTTATTCCTCGTTTCTGTCAAAAGTTCTTTCTTTCATCGGCCTGGCTTCATCAACAAGAATCTTCCTGCCTTCGACTTCGGAACCGTTTAACATCTCCTTTGCTTTGGCAGCTTCTTCTTCGGAAGCCATCTCAACAAAGCCGAAACCCTTGGACCTCTTTGAAATTTTATCAATAATGATAGTCGCTGAGGCCACGTTGCCGGCTGCGGAAAAAATTTCTTTTAATCCGTCGTCGGTAGTGGTAAAAGGTAGATTGCCTACGTATAATTTCTTTTCCATTTTCTTTTTTACAAATTATTACGACCTACTCTCAGCTACCTAATTTGAGCTAGAGCACGAACACTTTACGAACAATCGAAAAGTATCGATTAAAGTATTACACTAACCATTAGTTTAGTCAATAGCCTTGTTTGTAATTATTCCATTTGTTGCTATAATTATACAGATAATTAATAAAAAGAACGCTTGATGCTGAAAAATTACATAAAAATAGCGATTATCCTGGCTGTTGTTGCCGCGTTAATAGCGATACCTCTTTTCATTTTGGCAAACATAGCAAAAGAGCAAATGGCTGATTACGAGCTAAAGCAAAAAATCGGGCAAATGCTCATAATCGGTTTCCGCGGCACGGAAATAGGGCCGAATTCTTACATCAGCAAAACAATGCAAAAATTGAATATTGGCGGAGTTATCCTTTTTGACAAAGACAGCCCCTCCAACGGTACTATCCAAAGAAATATCGTGAATTACAGCCAGGTTAAAAATCTCGTAGCAGACATTAAAAAATATTCACCGTCCCCGCTTTTTGTGGCAATCGATGCCGAGGGCGGCTATGTTAACCGGCTGAAGGAAAAATACGGATTTGTGAACATACCAAGCGCGAAACAAATGGGCAAAGCAAGTACGGCCCAAACAAAAAAACAAGCGCAAATATTGGGAAAAGAATTGGCTGAATTGGGGTTTAACCTTGATTTTGCTCCGGTCGTGGATGTGGACGTTAATCCCGCCAATCCGGTCATTGGTTATCTGGAAAGGTCTTTTTCCACCGATCCCGAAAAGGTGGCCGCAAACGCTTCCGCATTCATAGACGGCCTTCACGAAAATAATATCATCACAGCGATAAAGCATTTCCCCGGCCACGGCAGTTCCACCGCGGACAGCCACTTAGGAATGGTTGACGTAACCCAAACATACAAACCAGAAGAGCTTATTCCTTACGAAAGATTAATCAGCCTCGGCTATTCGGATATAGTGATGACCGCCCATATTATGAACACGAATATCGATCCGGATTATCCGGCCACCTTATCTCCTCTTTTTATAAACAATATTCTGCGCGAAGAATTGGGATTCCAAGGCGTGGTTATTTCCGATGATATCCAGATGGGAGCAATTATGGACAATTACGGGTTTGCAGACGCGATAGTAAAAGCAATAAACGCCGGATGCGATATGATCGGCATTTCCAATAATATCAAAGAATATGACGAACGGGCTCCGTATACGGCTGTTGACGCGATTTTTAATGCCGTAAAAAACGGCCAAATATCCCAAAACAGGGTAAACCAATCTTTCGAAAGGATCGAAGCTCTAAAAGAAAAATATGGCCTTACAAATTAAAATAAAAGACCCTGTCAGCGGCATCAGCCATCTCTTGGGCGCGATACTTTCAATCATCGGGACCGCTTTTTTGGTTTACTCGGCATTCCAAAAAGGACAGCCTTTCCATATTTTCGCGTTTTTTATTTTCGGATTCAGCATGATTTTTTTATACTCATCAAGCGCGATTTACCACCTTTTCGGCCATTCGCCCGAAGACGTGGATATTTTCCGGAAAATCGACCATGCTATGATTTATATTCTAATCGCCGGCACTTACACGCCCATCTGCCTGATTCCTCTTAAAGGTTTAACCGGTTTTATTTCCATTATCGTAATTTGGACCCTGGCGATTTTAGGTGTTTCGACGGTATTCTTTAAAAAATTCTGGACCAAAGTCCCTCGGTGGGCATATACCGGACTCTATATCCTTATGGGATGGCTTAGCGTCGGGCTCATCTATCCTTTAAGCAAACACGTGCCTATGGGATTTATTTGGCTGCTCATAATCGGCGGATTGTTCTATACGGTCGGAGCAATCATCTATTCGCGCAAAAAACCGAACATAACAAAAGGTTTCGGATTCCACGAGATTTTTCACATCCTAGTTTTGTTAGGAACAGCCAGCCATTTTTTCGCAATCTACCGGTATTTGGCATAAAAAAAGAACCCTTTATGGTTCCATATTTTATATATGTACGCCTCGGTTTGCTTAATAATATCCGAAGCGTTGAGCGGTACTAATTCCTTAATTAAGGGCAAGGCCTTTATCTTTTTTTCCCGCCAAAGGAACGACGCGATAACCCGAAAAAGATCGTAATCAACCGCTTCCAATTCTCTAAAAGTATTCATGTACTCCTCCAGAAAATCACGCAACCACCCTGTATCTTTCACATCCACGTAGGGGAAAAGTTCCAAATCCTCCTTCTCTCGTTGCGCTCTGAATCTAACAACGCTCGCCGCTATCCCGACCAGCTCTGGTTGGGTCAATCCCGACAAAGGATTGTCCAGTAAAGAATTCAGGTAATAAGCCCTATCCTCATCGTTAATCGACGCAAATACAGCTACCGACTCCGCCATTTCCGCCTTGATAATCGGTAATTGTGGGCGAAAGTCAATTGCGTTCAAAACTGCTTCAACTTGTTTTGTCGGTACAAAATGATACATACAAACACCTTTTTTTGATCTAAAAATTACTGATTAAAATATAGCCCCTTTAAAGGCTATTGTCAAAAATTTGACAAAATCAATTCCTAATATTATAGTGTACGCAGCTCATTGGTGTGTATCATGGCTGTGAAATCAATCTTTATGATTATTGCCGTATTACTGGGGGAACTTCTAATGATCCTCGTAATGCTTGCTCTCGCCCTGCTCTTTGTAATCAGCTTACCATTAGTATGGGTAGACGATTACTGCACTAAGAAAAGAACAGAAACTCAACTTGAACAATCCAAACAAAACAGCTAACTTTTTAAAGTTAGTTTTTTATTGCCAAAAAAAATATTACAGGTTAAAATAAATTCACAGAGCACCCTTAATTTAAAAGTATTATGCCGGAAAACCATAAACACACCTGCGGTTCCATTATTTTCAAATGCATCGATTTTCGCCTGCAAAACGAGACCAAGCGCTGGCTTGCGGAAACAAATCTCACCGGAGATTGCGACGTAGTTTCCATTGCCGGAGCAAGCAAGGGCTTGTCTGATGATGAACCGGCTGTTGTCAAACTGCTACTGGAACAAATAGAAATTTCCCATAACCTGCACGGCGCGAAAAAGGTAATCCTCATCCATCACAGCGATTGCGGAAAATACAAAGGCGCTTACGATTTCGCTGATGACGCGGAAGAAAAATTAACCCAAATAACCGATATGGACAAATCCGAAGAAATCATAAAAAAACATTTCCCGGACATGGCCGTTGAGAAAGTTTGGGCACAAATGAAAGACCCCGATGGTAAAAATGTCGAGTTCCAGATTATTGGATAGCAAAAATCTTCATACACATTATAGAAACAAAAAAACATCCGCGAGTACGGATGTTTTTATTTATTTTGGGCTCTTTTTGCCCTTATCCTTTCAATATCGCTTAAATATTGTTTTCTCAGCCGGATGTTATTGGGCGTAATCTCAAGATACTCGTCTTCGTTCATAATGCTCAATCCTCTCTCCAGAGTAATTTCAATCGGCGGTATTAATTTTATCGCCTCGTCAGAGCCGGATGCGCGCATGTTCGTTAGTTCTTTTCCTTTTGTCGGATTAACCGTCAAATCGTTTCCTTTGGAAACATTGCCGATCACCATTCCTTCATAAACCTCGACGGCGTGGCCGATGTATAAAGCGCCCCGCTCCTGCAAATTCCACAAAGAGAATCCGGAGGTTTTTCCAGTAACCATGGAAACCATGGAACCTAAATTCTTTTTTTCTATTTCCCCGGCATAGGGCTTGAAGCCGATTACGCGGCTGGTTAAAATGCCTTCTCCTCTCGTATCAACAACGAAATCCGGTTTATAGCCCAGCAAGCCCCGCGTCGGTATTTCAAACACCAGGCGGATGTGCCCGTCTTCGGGTTTCATTTCCTGCATAATTCCGCGCCGTTTTGAAAGCCTTTCGATAATAACGCCCGAAAATTCTTCCGGAACATCGATTATAACTTCCTCAAACGGCTCCAGTTTTTTTCCGTTTTCTTCTTTGATTATCACCTGCGGCTGGGACACTTGGAGTTCGTACCCTTCGCGCCTCATATTTTCCAAAAGTATCGCGATATGCAATTCTCCCCGGCCATAAACTTTGTAATGGTCAGTATTGCTGAAATCTATTTTTAATCCAACATTTACCTCCAATTCTTTTTCCAGCCTTTCGCGCAACTGCCTGTTTGTTACGAACTTTCCCTCGCGGCCGGCAAACGGAGAGCTGTTAACCAAAAAATTCAATGATATGGTCGGCTCGTCTATCGAAATCACCGGCAAAGACTCCTGTTCCGCATTAATGCAAATGGTTTCGCCGATATTAATATCCGGAATGCCGGCCAAAATTACCACGTCTCCCGCTTCGGCTGTTTCCGTTTCCCGCCTTTCCATTCCGTAGAAATTGAATATTCTTATAATTTTTGCCTTCCTCGGCTCGCCTTGCACCCCTTTAACAAAAACTTCGTCGTTTTTTTTGACAACGCCTTCATAAATTCTGCAAATTGCCAGCCTGCCCAAAAAATTATCGTAAGCCAGATTAAACGGCTGGGCGCGCAAAGGCAAACTAATTAATTCTTCCGATGAGGCTGGCGGAACTTTTTCCAAAATCAAATCTAAGAGAGGAGTTAAATCTTTTGATCCGTCCGTTAAATTCTTTAGGGCAATTCCGTCGCGGCCATTGGCATATATTACCGGAAAATCAAGTTGCGCGTCGTTAGCACCCAAATCCAAAAACAATTCAAAAACCATTTCTTTAACTTCTTCCGGCCGGGCGGCGGGCTTGTCTATCTTGTTTATAACCACGATCGGTTTCAATCCGAGCTCCAACGATTTTTTAAGGACAAACTTAGTCTGCGGCATCGGCCCTTCCTGGGCGTCCACAACAAGCAAAACCGAGTCGATTGACCGCAAAACGCGCTCCACCTCCGAACCGAAATCAGCGTGGCCCGGCGTGTCCACGATATTAATTTTCGTATCTCTATAAAAAATCGAGGCATTTTTGCTATAGATGGTAATGCCCCTCTCTTTCTCAAGATCATTCACGTCCATGCTAAAACCTTCTTCGGCGGCTCCTGTTTGTTTTAACAGGGCATCTGTCAGCGAAGTTTTGCCATGGTCAACGTGCGCAATAATGGCGATGTTTCTGATATCCATTTAATTTAAAAAATCTGCTCCGAAAAGCAGAAAGCTTTTTTGCTGTTATGTTAAAATAATAATACAATAGGGCCAAAAAGTCAAATAATTAGAAAACTTGTTTGCCCTGGGCGAGCAAAGTTATAATCAGGCGCAAAAGCACGGTCAATAGTTCTTCCCTGTTCATTTGGTTTAACGGCTTGTCGATTTCAAAAGGCAGCGTTATGTTTGTGCCCGGATTATCTATATCCGCATTACTGCCTTCGGAAAAACTTGTCGCCGTTAACGAGTAATAATAAAAATCGGAGGCATCGCCATAGTTTAAAACCTGTACAGAAGGGATTACTGTAACTGAAGCGACCTCCTTTCCCATATTCGGGACAATCAGTTCTCCTTCGCCCGCATTGTTTAATTTCAGGCTGCCAACAGTAGTGCCGCCGGAAACACTTTTTATGATGTAGGGAATAACAAATTTGCCCGACGAAGCGTTTTCAAATTTTAGTTTCAAACTGCCGGTACCGCCGCTGTATTTTTGCCAATGGGCCGAGTAATCTTTCAGGCTCTGACCGAGATAAAGGGTGCTTTCTCCTGAAAAAGGCAAAAAATTACTGAACGGCATGACATGGAAGCTCTGCAGATCCTTTTCTTTAAAACAATACTTTTCCGATACGGAACAGTCGTTAATGTAAGACGCTATGATAAAATTAGTGTAAGCATCGTTAAAATTATCTTTAAATCCATTTCTTGCCAGCGCCGAATTGATGCTTTCTATGCCGACTTCTCTTGATTTCAAAGAATCTGCCAGAACGGCAATGCCGTAATGATCAACCAGATAATGGGAAAAAAGACTGATTACCCCGTAATTAGAAGTCTTGTTCTGCCAATCAACCAAAGACTCATAAGGGTTGTCCATAAAAGATTTCAACCTATTTGCAAGATAATCGGAAGACAGGCCCGCATCATTATACCCTAAAAGAGTCGGCGCATATTCTGCCCTTGCTTCATTAAGCCAAACATCTTCCGTAACGTTGTATTTGGCATCCTTTTGGTTAAAAGTGACCAAATGCACAAACTCGTGAGCTAAAAATCCCTTTAAAAGCTGGCTCTCCAAGTTTTCAACATTCAAATAAATCATCTCTCTCTCGTTTGAGAAAGGGCTAACCGATTTCGCGTATTCGTCAATATTGCGGACATACCCTTTCGCTCCATCTTTCATCGAATGGAAAAGAACGGTAATTTTTATGTCCTTGTCTATTCCCGGGTTCGATTCCGATCCGAAAACGCTTATA
>JAQUOQ010000015.1 GCA_028717005.1 Minisyncoccota bacterium | reverse complement strand
TTGCCCAAAGAGACGATTTTTAAGTTCCACGAACTTTTCCGGAATCATTTTAACCAAGTAAAAATTAGCATGGTAATAATGATTTGTCAAAATTAGCCAACTCTACTTTCATTCCCTACCTGTTTAAAATTATAAATGTATCAAGGAACCGCCCAAAAAATAAAAAGCTCGTTATGGCCATTTGGCAAAACGAGCTTGTACGCCTCCCCTTACAGGATAAAAATATTTTGAGCCAGAATCAGTCTTTTTCTTTCCCTGTTTCGGCGGTTCATTAAGCATTTCTTTTAAAAGAGCGAAAGGCTTAGCTATTTGCGGCGGTAAGGCATCGCCGTAAATCGGACGCAACGAAGCAACAAGACCCTGCGCCTTTTTTATCAGGTGCGGATCTTTGGTTCTTGCGGCCCTATAAATAATCCCGCGCCATCTTCTCACGGCCTTTTTCGGCAGTGAAATTCTTTTTTTGATTCCATCTACTCTTATGCCGGTAACCAGCGGCACGCCTTGGCGAGAATCGGTCTGGCGTGTTTTTTCTTCGTTAACCGCAAATCCGGCAGCGCTTACGCACTTTAATATTCGCGCTTTCAATTCTTCGGGAACCGGTTCTTTGCCCGAAACGGCAAAATTATCGACGTAAAAAGAAACTATCCATTCCGGGCAACAGAGTGAAAAAATTTTCTCGTATAATCCGCTGCTGATTATTACGATAAAAAACAATAGCGGCGACGTCGGCGCGCCTTGCGGCAGAATTCCTTTGAATGTCGTAAGCTCCGCAATCACGTCCGCCAATTCCGCCTGGTCGTCTATCTCGATTCCCGGATAATAACTCATTAGCTTAAAAACCGCTTCCCTTACTCTCGCAGACGACACCGAAGGAAATGCGTCTTTAATATCAAACTGGAAAATGAATCGGGAATCGGAATGAAGCTTCGCATGTCTCGCATAGGACTCGTTGTAAATCCTAGGATTATACCAAGAAACAACCGTGTTCTCATTAATTTTTATAAGCCGATCCCCCTCAATCAATTTTTTTAAAAACCGCAAGATTATTTTCCTCTGAATCAGTTTCAGTTCAGGGGCAGGAATAAAAATACTCCGAAACCCGCCCGCTTTCTTGGGAATCCGCGCTTCTTTATACGCAATTAAAGGCAAAGTTTTTCTTAACTCACCCACTAAACTGTAAGCAGCCATATTCTTTCCCCTTTTTTAAAAGGACTAACGTGTGGGATGATTCCGCGCTACTATGGTCCAGAAACTCCAATTGATTCTTCTACCAGCTGGCAGATTCTGCCAACCGCCCTGCGGATGGAATAGCTTTCCAAAAGCCGTTAGGTGTGCTAGCCCGGAAAATCAGTCCCGCTTATTATATAGTTTATGGGCTGTTTTTTGTAAAGCTTATTTTTAACTTTAAACAAAAAAAAGCGCCTCCAAAATGAAAGCACTATTCAAAAAGAACTGTGATTGTTCCGGCTACTGAAGCAGCAGACATGAGGAGGGCAAGAAACAAGAGAAAACCAGCGGAACAGCAAGGGAGAACGAAAGAGATGCGACTTGCGAGCACGCCGGGCGCATTCCCGCAGCTGGCAGATTCTGCCAACCAGTTTTAAAGATTTTAAACCTTCTCGGGGTTCTAGCCAGGAAACAACCTCCTTATTTATAGGAAATTATCATTAATTTGTAAAGCCGCATTAATTATATAATTTCCCTTGACAGCTTTGTTTAAAAGTATAAGACTATACTTAGTTTTTTAAAGCAAATTTACAGCAAAAAAAGAGGTTGACGAAATGATTTCCTTTGACCAAATCAAGGTTCTTGTAGCGCTTGTGAGCATCTTTGCAATCATATTGTTGCTGCTCCCAATGATCCTGTTCTGCCGACTTCTGGAAAGAACGCCGAAAAACGAGAAGGAAACAGAACCGGACGATAGGTGGTGGCATGCCATTAATATGTCGCACATCGTAGCGAAAACCGCCATAATTTTAACAATAATTGGCGGCCTGCTTGTATTTCTCCCATTGCACAAAATTTTCGCTGTCTTCGGACTAATCGCTCTGCTAATTGCGCTTGTATTTGTACTTAATACCGTCGTGCTGGCAATACTGTCCATATCCAGAAAGGCGGATCCGATTCCGCGAAAGAGAAAACACAGTTTTTTCAAACCATCATTCATTTCACATCCGGGCATTCCTCCGCCCGGAGCAAAAAAAATATCAAGGTAAAAATCCTTGATTTTTTTATTGAAAATCGCCGTTTGACATTGCCCCGTTTCGGATTTAAAATAGAAATAGAAATATGGCAAAAAGAACAGAATTCGACATTAAAAAAACCGAGCACTTGTCACGGCCGCCGCGGCTTGAGGGAAAGGTCCAGAATGTCCACATCAGGCACGGCAAAAGAAAACAAGGAGCCAGCAAAAAAGGTAAATAAAAAAACGCTGATTGGCGTTTTTTTAAATGACGGATTATTTATAATATTCGCTGAATTTTTCTTTTAATTTTTCGAGTTTCGCATAACAGCTGCCGGGCGCCGGGTGTTTTTCAAAATATTTCTGGTGATATTCCTCCGCCGGGTAAAAATCTTTAAGCGGTTTAATCTCCGTAACGATAGGCTTATTATAAAATTTATTTTCGCTAAACTCTTTTATCGCCTTTTCCGCGGCTTCTTTTTGTTTTTCGTCCGTATATAAAATAATCGAGCGGTACTGCGATCCAACATCAACGCCTTGGCGGTTCAATGTTGTCGGGTCATGAATTGTTAAAAATATCCGCACCAACTCTTCGTATTTTATTAAACCAGAATCAAAAATAACTTGGACTGTTTCGGCGTGGCCGGTCCTTCCGCGGCTTACCTCTTCATAACTCGGATTCTCTTTTGTTCCGCCGGCATAGCCTGAAACAACCGACTGGACTCCTTTTACATGCGAAAATACAGCCTCTATTCCCCAAAAACACCCTCCTCCGAAAACCGCTGTCTCTAAATTATTTTCCATATTATTTAGGTTTAAATTTTAAAGCTATGCCGTTCATGCAATACCGGCGGCCCGTCGGCGACGGGCCATCGTTAAAAACATGGCCCAGATGCGATCCGCATCTCGCGCAAGCAACTGCGGTGCGGCGCATTCCGTGGGAATTATCTTCTTTTTCTTCCACGTTTTCCGGATTAATCGGCATAAAAAAGCTCGGCCAGCCGGTGTGCGATTCAAATTTCGCTTTGGACAAAAACAGCGGCAAGTCGCACGCGGCGCAATGGAAAATCCCTGCGCCAACGTTATCGTATGGATGCGAAAACGGCAACTCCGTCCCCTCTCCGCGCATCACATTGTATTGTTCCGGAGTTAAAATCTTTTTCCACTCTTCCTCGGTTTTAATTATTTTTTGTATCATACTTGGAATTAAGAATTATGAATAAAGAATCAAGGATTTAAAAGCACGCACAATTCTTTTTTTCGGATGCGAATTAACGAATTGCTTTATATCCTTCCGCGGCGCCCTGCGGCGACAAAACAATTTGCCACAGCTGAAGCGACCTCGCCCGAAAAGCGCCGGCGCAAGACAATAAATAATATTTCCACATTCGGTAAAAACGGCTGCCGTATTTATTGCGCAGCCTCGGCCAGGCGGCTTCGAAATTTTCGTGCCACGCCATCAAAGTTTTGTCATAATACAGACCAAAATTGTGGACGTCCTCAATCACGAATAATCCTTCCGCGCTTTTGGAAAGCTGTTTCATGGACGGAATCATTCCGTTCGGAAAAATGTATTTATTAATCCAGGGGTCTGTCGTGCTTCCTGATTTCAATCCGCCGATAGTATGTAACAAAGACAAACCTCCTTGTTTAAGGCATCTTTTTGCCGTTTGCATATATTTGCGGTAGTTTTTAACTCCCACGTGCTCAATCATCCCGATCGAAACAACCCGATCAAATAATTCGTTTGTTTCGCGGTAATCCTGCAGGCGGATTTCCACCGGCAAGCCTTTGCAGAGATTTCTCGCGAATTCCGCCTGTTCTTTTGATACAGTAATTCCCACCACCTCTACCCCATATTTTTCCGCCGCGTATTTGGCAAAGCTTCCCCATCCGCAACCGATGTCCAACACTCTTTGCTCCGGCCGCAAATAAAGCTTGCGGCAAATCAAATCGAATTTTGCCTCCTGCGCGGAATCCAAGTCCTTTGCTTTCTCCCAATACCCGCAGCTATATGCCATGCTTTTTCCCAGCATTGCTTTAAAAAGATCATTGCCAAGATCATAATGCTTTTCGCCGACCTCGAATGCCCGGCCGGACGATTGCATATTCGTTAATTTCGCCCTGAGAAAACTTAAGGCCATTGGCAGGGTTATGTTTATCCGTTCTTCAACGCGGCTCCGGAGCAAGCGACAAAAAAACTGGTCCAGAGCATCACACTCCCACCAGTTGTCCATATATGCTTCGCCTAAACCCAGAGAACCCTGATTCCTTACTCTTGCGTATAGATCGCCATCTAATATTTTTATATCCCAAGGATTGGCCCCGTCTAATTTTATTCCTGCGGGCGCTATTAACCTGGCTATCCAATCCTTTAAATCGTCTTTTTTCATAGGATTAAAGCGCTGCCTTACCCTATAATCATAACAAAAATTTTTTCGGGCGGCAAGGCTGCAACAGCCTATAAAAAGCCCCCCTGTGCATAATTTATATTTATTTTTGCCTATAATTGTGTTAATAATAAACCAGCCCTTTTACTTTTTGAAGGGACTGTATCGTTGGAGGAAAAAATGAAAGGAACGCTTGTCGGAAAAATGGTGCTTGTACTGCTACTCGCTGTGTGTACAGTATTCTTCGCACCTTCTGCTCTCCTTTCGCCCGTTCAAGCGAGCTCCGGGTCAACCGTGCCAACAGCACCCACCTATGCGTTGGTTGTGGCTCCGCAAGAAGTACCGGGCAAAAGAGAAGGCATGATTGTTGTATTGTCTACCACTACTGCTGACGCCACCTACGCGAGTACAGGGCCTCCTGCATCTGACTGCCATGAAACGGACGATGCGCTTGTGAGCCAGGAGAACAATTACACGCAACTGACAAAAAACGGGATCACGCTCGACGGTGATAGTACTTACCACCCCCGTGATGTTGCCCAAAATACTGGCCCGCCACCTCAGTGTTGTGGCGCAGACGTTCACTTCATTGGCGTAGTGCCTGGATTCGGCGCGTGAACCAGGAGACAGGACCAAGTCTTGGGCTAACATAGCCCAAGCACAAACAAAGGAGGATAATTATCCTCCTTAACTATTTTACAGCAAAACAACCGTATGGCTGTTTTTTTGTTTTTAGAATATAAAGCTTGTTCAAAACAAAATCAATTTATGGTAAAATTAACTTGCAGGCAAAGGAAACGGGTTTGGCCAATAATCCGAAAAATAATAAAAAAATAATAAACGATGCTTATGAAACCATATGTTACCGCGATAATTGTAGCTATAATAATCATAGTATTGGTTATAATCGGCATTTATGCGGCTCGGGCGCCGATGTCCGCGCTGTATCCATCGTCTGGCGGAACGCAACAAAACAATCCGCCCCCGTCATCAGGAGGTACGCAAAATAATCCGCCCCCGTCGTCTGGCGGCGGAACACCGCAACAATCAACCGCTTCGGTTACGATCAGTAATTTCGCTTTCAGTCCAGCCACTCTTACAGTTAGTGTTGGCACCACGGTAATCTGGACAAATAATGATCCGGCAGCCCACCAAATACAATCCAATTCCGGATTATTCGGCAGTAATTTATTGGGCACCGGCAACGCTTATTCTCACGCCTTCACTCAGGCCGGGACATACCCTTATCATTGCGCCATCCACACTTATATGACAGGAACCATAATAGTCCAATAATATGATTGAAATACCACAAATCGCTTTTTATTTAATATTAGGCATACCGCTCATGGTTTATTCCGGGGTTATAACAATCACCTCTGTTATTGTCGCGGCCGCTTATGGGGCCATGGCAATGAACGGTAAAGCTCCGCTTAAACATCATCTTATCGCTGTGGCGATTGCCCTTACGCTCGCTGTTTTTCATCTTCTCTTGGGAGCAACAATTCTCTTGCCATAATAAACATTTTGGACGCCTAATTAAAATACTAATATGAAACCATTAGACAATGCGGAAAACGACGCAAAATGCTCTTGCCCGCAATGCCCCCTGTTTACCGATTGCAATGAAAAATTAAAAGAGGCGCTTTTTTGCGCCAGGGGAAAATCGGGCTGCTCAATGGACGCAGACAAAAGATGCATCTGCGGCAGCTGCCCGGTCCATCAAGAAAACAAGCTTAATGATTACAAGTATTGCATTCACGGAGCTTCGGAATAAACAAAAACACCCCGCTTCGGGGTGTTTTTAAAAATCCAGCTTAAACAGCTTCTGGGCATTTTCGCTTGATCGACTGATAATCTCTTCGGCAGTTAGATTTTTAATTGATGCAATTTTTGCGGCAATTACAGGCAAAGACAATGGCGTGTTCCGCTGCTCCCCGAAATCGGGTGGCGAAAGATATGGGCAATCGGTTTCCAAAAGCATTCTGTCCATCGGGCATTTTTTAATCACTTCTATTAAATCCATTTTAAATATTATCCCGGTAAATCCCAGATAAAATCCCATATCCAAAAATTTCTGCGCCTGTTCCCATGTTCCGGTAAAACAATGCGCCGTTCCTGTTACGCCAGCCCCTGCTAAAACTTTAAACATCTCCTCAAAAGCAATCCGGCAATGGATAATCAAAGGCAAGTTTAATTTTTTCGCCAGCTCAAGCTGCGGCAAAAAAAATGATTCTTGTTCTTTTTCGAACAATATTCTTTTTTCCTTGCTTTTCGGCCGGCGCCAAAGATCGATACCCGTTTCCCCTATTGCCTTAACTTTTGGAGATTTTGCCAAAGTTTCGTATTTAGCGGAATCAAAAAACTTTTCCAGAAAATCGTGATCCGGCTGTTTGATAAGTTTCGTTTCTATATTGGAGGGGTGAAGCCCGACAGCCGCGTAAAACCCATTTTCTTTTTCAGCTATTTCCACGGCTTTTTTTGATGATTCGTAGTCAGATCCGACATTAATGGCAAAAATGCCGTTCTCGCGGCATTCTTTAATTATCTGGTTTCTATCCTTATCAAAATCACGGAAATTAAGATGGGCGTGCGTATCAACCATTTTTTATTTCAGCCTCGGAAAAAGAGGCTCTGTTTTTACTATATTATATGTGCCATTGCGCTCATTTAAGCCTTTCAATATTTTCTCCGAAGTTTCGGGCAAAAACGGGACCAGCAATTCGGCAATGTTTTTCAGGGAATACAAAAGATTTCCGAACACCTCCTCCTGTTTCGCCTTATCGGCAATAGCCCACGGTTTTTGTTCGTCAATATATTTATCGCAAGAAGCAACCAGGCTCCAGATTTCAGACAGTGTTTCGTTAAAATTGATAAAATTATCCGTATATTTTTTGCAAACATCATTAACTTCCTTTTCCGTATATTCGTTCGGTGCTGCTTTAAAATCTTTAAATCCCGCCTGGCCTACCATCGCTATCGTACGCGAAAATAAATTGCCAAGCCCGCTCGCCAGATCCGAATTATATCTTTTTTCCATTTTTTCGTAAGAAAAATCGCCATCGCCCATCGCCGGCACTTCGCGCAATAAAAAGTATCTTGTGCCATCCACGCCGTATTTTTCCGCCAGTTCAAACGGATCAATTACATTGCCGATTGATTTGGACATTTTTTGCCCATTAACCGTAATATATCCGTGGCTGAAAATCGCTTTCGGCAAATTCAATCCGGCGGACAAAAGCATTGCCGGCCAATAAATGGCGTGGAATCTGGTTATGCCTTTGCCGATAACATGCAGCCGCGCCCCGTCGCCCTGCCAAAATTCATTAAATTTGCTCTCGTCGCTGCTGCCATAGCCAAGGGCGGTAATGTAATTTATTAGCGCGTCAAACCAAACCCAGATTTTTTGCGTCGGATCCCCGGGCACGTCTATTCCCCACCCCTTCGCCCGTTCCGCGGAACGGGAAATGCAAAAATCCTGCAATCCGGAATTGATAAAATTTAAAATTTCTTTTTTTCTCGCTTCCGGAATTATCTTTAACTCGTCTATTTCTATTAGCTTTTTAATCTTGTTCGCATAATTCGTCAGCCGGAAAAAATAGTTTTCTTCTTCCACTAATTCCGGCGCGGTTCCATGTTCGGGGCAAAATCCGCCATCCGTAAGTTCGTCTTCTTTATAAAACTCTTCGCAACCGACACAATAAAGCCCGGAGTATTTTTTTTTGTAAATATCTTTGGCGCACGAGGCCCATAATTTTTGCGCGCCCACAATGTGCCGCTTTTCCGTTGTGCGGATAAAATCGTCAAACGAAAGATTTAGCGCATCTTTCATCGCATAAAATTTTTGGTAATTTTTATCCACCAATTCGCTTACGGGCATGCCAAGCTTTTCCGCGCTGCGGACGTTTTTCAGGCTGTTTTCGTCCGTGCCGGACAAAAAGAAAACCTCATCGCCCATAGCGCGATGATGCCTCGCCAGAACATCCGCCTGTATTTTTTCCAAAGCGTGCCCAAGATGCGGAGCGGCGTTTACGTAATCTATTGCAGTGGTAATGTAAACTTTTTTCATTCTTTTCCGTTAAGTTCCGTTTTCTTCTGGTATAGCGAATAATTTTTTAATGTTTCGTATATTACTCCGGCAATGGGTATCGCCAAGAACGCGCCGATTATTCCCATCAATTCTCCGCCGATTAAAATAGACAACAACACCAAAAAATTAGGTATTCCAACCATCCTTCTTGTAAAAAACGGTGTAAGGACATTATGTTCTATCTGCTGGATTATAATCGAAAAAACCAAAGCCAAAACCGCGGCGGTTAGAGATTTCGTTAAAGCAACGGCGATTAGAATAGCGCCTATAATTAACGGCCCGATTACGGGAACGATATTTAATAAGCCTCCCAAAAGGCCAAGAGAAACCGCGAATTTAATTTTTAAAATCAGGGCTGCCAGAAAAGTTAAAATAGCCACTCCGATCGAGCACAATATCCTGCTGCCGAACCATCCGATTACCTGGGATTGGCTTTTATCCCAAGCCTTCATTACTGCCTCCTCCCACTTTGGAGGAGAAAACAACCTTATCATCTGAAGCAAATCTTTTTCTTCCACCGAAAAGAAAAATGCCAATATAAATATAGTTATCGCGGCAAAAACGCTGCCGAAAACAGATATAACAACGTTTAGCAAGTTGCTTGAAAAATTCAGGAGCGCGCTGTTCAAGGCAGGATAAAGGTTAAAAACGTTTTGGATATTTATATTATATCTGGCAAAAAAAGAAGAGATCTGCGCCGAGTATTGGGAAAAGTTCTGCGAAAAAGAACTTATTTCCGCCGCAACCGGAGGGATAATAAGGTAAAAAAACAAAGCGACTGCGGCTAAAAATACAAAATAAATTATGGCTGCGGAGAGAATGCGGGGCAGCTTTCTTTTTTGGAGGAAAGATACGGCCGGATTAAAAACAATGGAAATAACCAACGCCAAAAGAGCCCAAAGAAGTATCGGCCTGATCAAGAAAAGCAAATAAAAAATAATTATGGCGAGGCCGATTTTAAAAATCGCTGTTCCGGCAATATCCCATTTTACGATATCTTGTTTCATATTTTTAATATTCTTTTAAATTCTTTTTCGTCTTTAAACGGGCCGATCATGGCCAGATTTAATTTTTCCGGTTTAAAAATATCTTTAGCCGCTGCCAAAATATCATCTGAGGAAACTTTGTTTATCTTTTCCATTATTTCGTCCGGGGTAAGGATTTCTTTTTCCAGCAGTTCCTGGGTGCCGTAAAAATTGGCTTTGGAGTCCGAGGATTCCAGGGCCAAAACCATATGGCCTTTAACATAATCTTTCGCTTTTTTCAATTCCGCAGCTCCCACTTTTTTGGTTGCCATTTTTTGGTATTCTTTTAAAATAGCGCTGATCACTTTTTCTACTTTCGAATTATCCACCCCGCATGAGGTTACCAGGCATCCTGTATTCGTATCAGTATCATTTGTGGTTCTGATATAATAGGCAGCGCCCATCTGTTCTCTGACTTTTTCGAAAAGGCGCGAACTCATCATTCCCCCTAAAATCACGCTCATTATAATAAAAACATATCTTTTGGGGTGGAACATACTATACGCCCGCACACCCAAAGCCAGATTCGTCTGGTCGGTTTTTTTAAACTGAATTTTAACTTGCGACTTTGATTGCGCTTCTTTTACTTCCGGTTTGTTTTTAAAATTGCCCTTTTTTGCGCCCTTAAAATACTGTTTGACTTTTCTAATGGCTTCGGCTTCGCTAATATTGCCGGCCACGCAAACAACCGTATGTTTTGCCGCATATTGGTAATTAATATAATCTAAAATTTGTTTCCTACCTATTTTAGATACAGTTTCTTTATTGCCGGCAATATCCCATCCCGCCGGCTGATCGCCGTAAAGCAGTTCTTTCCACACCTGATCGATATACATCATCGGGTTATTGCGGTACATATTTATTTCCTCGATTATAACTCCCCGTTCTTTGGTTACTTCTCCTGCCGGAAAAACGGAATTTAAAAATATGTCCGAAACCCAATCCATGGCTTTGTCGGCATGAACAGAATCCACTTTCGCGTAATAGCCGGTATACTCTTCGCCGGTAAAAGCATTATAACTGCCCCCCACTTTATCCAAAAACTCAGCGATTTCTATTTTGTTACGCCTTTTCTTGGTTCCTTTAAAAAGCATATGCTCCAAAAAATGGGAAATGCCGGAAATGTTCTTTTGTTCGTTTTTGGATCCGGTCGAAACCAAAACCAAAACCGTAACTGCTTTGGTCTCTTTTTGCGGAACAGTTATAATCCTCAGGCCGTTAGGCAGCGTCGTCTTTTTGTATTCCTTTGGTTTTGCCATTTCCTTTTCTCGTTAAATTTTTTTCTTTTTCTTTTTTTATTTCCTTTTTCAATTCCACCATTTTCAATTCGCGGTTAACAGTAAGGTCAAAAAATTTCTCCAGTTCGTCAACCCGGCCTTCCATTTCTTTTTTTGTTTTGTAAGATTCACTCCGCGCTTCCGCTATCTGCCGGGACGCGCCGTTCAGCCTTTCCGTAAGGACAAAAAATTCCCGGTCCACGCTGCCCGTAGCGAAAATGCCGGCTTCGCCCTCGGCGATTTTACCAATAAAGCTTTCCGCCTCGGACAGGGATTTTGATATGTATATGTATAAAATCCGGTCAATTATAAAAATCATCACGATCCCGATTACAGAAAGAATGGCGACGTTAAGGTTAAATGGAAAAACGGAAATTAAAACAATCGTCGCGGTTATTACCGGAAACAGGAAAAGAAAATAAAATTTTGAAGTAACGCTGTCGAAATTAATGTCCGGAACATGCTCCTGCTTTTCCAAAAGGCTCATCCGGCAAGCCTTTACCAGCGGGAACGCCGCCTGCTCCGAATAAAAAGAAGCGAATATGGCGGAAAGCACCGTCGCGATCACTCCCCCGCTTACGACAATGAGGATATCGGCCGGCGATGTTTTTTGCCAAAATTCCAAACCGCTTATCAGGACCGTCAAAACCAAACCGCCCCAGATTATGGATGAAAACAGCCCTCGCGAAAAATAAACCAAATAATAAAAGAAATTTTTTATTTCTTCCGCGCTCATGTTTTCGCGCGGCGCATTCCGATAAACTCCCCTGTTTATCGCTTTTGCCTGCTCCGCGCTGAAAGGAAAATTAGAATATCTTGTTGTCGCGAAAAGCCCCAAAAAAACTAGAACTGCCGGAATGCCGATTAAATATATTTCCCGCCCCAGCCCGTTTAAATTGGCAATGGACAGGGTTAGCACATAAGCGAAAGAGCTGCAAAGAGCCACCCACCCAATCACGGGAATTAAAATTTTCAGAGTGTAAGGAAATTGTTTTCTCATATGTTTAACCTGCGCGGCAAGTTATTTAATTTAATTTTTGGAAAAAATAATTTTTTAATTCTTCTATTTTTATCCTTTCCTGCTCCATGGTGTCGCGGTTGCGCACTGTTACGGCGCCATCTTCCAGCGTTTCAAAATCCACTGTAACCGCGAACGGCGTGCCGATTTCATCCTGCCTCCGATATCTTCGTCCGATGGTGCCGGTTTCGTCGTACTGGCACTGGAAATTGCCGCCAAGCTCTTTATAAACTTCTTTTGCCTTGCTCACGACAGGTTCCTTGTTTTTAACAAGCGGCAAAATCGCTATTTTTATCGGCGCCAGGCTTTTATCAATTTTCAGCAAAGCTTCTTTTTCTTTAACAGCTTCCGTCGTTTCGGTCCGGCCGCCTTCTACTTCTTCATAAGCATCACACAGCGCCGCCAAAAATATTCTTTCCACTCCGCAGGACGGCTCAATCACATAAGGAAGATAAGATTCTTTGGTTTCGGGATCAAAATATTTCAAATCCTGGCCGGAATATTTTTCGTGCTGTTTCAAATCAAAATCAGTCCGGCTGGCTATGCCCTCTATCTCGAACCAGCCGATGGGAAATTTATATTCTATGTCCGCGCAGCCTTTGGCATAATGCGCCAGCTCTTCGCTGTCGTGCTTCCTTATCCGCAGATTTTCCTTTTTAATTTTTAATGCGTCCGTATACCAGCGCATCCTTTCGTTAAGCCAAAAATCAAAGGCTTTGTCTTCTTCGCCGGGCTTAACAAAATATTCCATTTCCATCTGCTCAAATTCCCTTGTCCGGAAAATAAAATTGCCGGGTGTTATTTCGTTGCGGAAAGCTTTTCCAATCTGGGCAATGCCGAAGGGTATTTTTACCCTTTGCGTATCCAAAATATTTTTATAATTTACGAAAATGCCCTGGGCTGTCTCCGGCCTTAAATAAGCCTTGCCCGCATCTTCTTCCACCGGGCCGATAAACGTTTTAAACATAAGATTAAACTGCCTTGGCGGAATAAACTCGCCTTCGCATTCCGGGCATTTTATTTTCTCAAAGTCCTCTTCCCCTTCTTTTTCCATCAAATGGTCGGCGCGAAATCTTTTGTGGCAGCATTTACACTCGGCTAAAGGATCGGTAAAATTTTCCGTGTGCCCGGAGGCTTCCCAGATTTTTGGGTTCATGATAATCGAACTATCCAGTCCCACAACATTCTCCCGCTCCTGAACCATAAATTTCCACCATGATTTTTTGATGTTATTTTTCAATTCCACGCCAAGCGGTCCGAAATCATAAAATCCACCCAAACCGCCGTAGATCTCGGATGACGGAAAAACAAAACCGCGCCTCTTGCCAAAAGAAACAATCTTTTCAAAATTATCTTCCATGGTTTTTATAATTAAACATTGGTTTGGTTTGATTTTAGCATATTTTTCGCCTCCCGCAAATATGGATTCAACCTTAGCAAACGAAATTAATATAACAAAATCAGCATTAAAAAACGGGCTTCCGCCCGCCTCCGCTGATTCCCAATTTCTCCAATTTTCGTTTTTTCCCATGTTTGGGGACCTCGTCCCCAAACATTACTGGCAGGTGCCAATGCCGCCTTTATTGCAAGCATTGGCGTTCTCCCCCACGTAACCGGTGCTATCCACGCACCAATTCTTTCTGCTGTTTAGAAGTTTGGATTTGGCGCAAAAATTAATTGAATCCGGACTGACATAAACTTCTGTCTTTCCGCCGAGTGTGTCTATATCAATCTTTTTTTTGATAACCTCGATATAAGTATTTACTCCCTTGTAGCTGCCGTTTTTTATCTTATAAATCTGCCCCCAGGTTTTAATCTGGTCCAAATCACGCTTTATCATTAGATTGTCCGCTGATTTTTTTAGGATATCATAAACTACGACGGGAATAGACATAGAAACGCCAAAAACCAATATCACTGCCAAAGATTTTAAGAAAGGGCCCTCAAAACGGCTGTCCATAGATTAAAAATTATTGGTATTTGCCACCGGGGCGTACAAAGCCTCCGCCCGAGCGCTTAATTCGCGGCCAGTCCACTGGTCATTGCCGGAAAGCTGCATATCACCAACCACAAGCACATCTTCCACGAATTCCGGTATCGCCGAAACCTGAAATGCAGCTTTTTTGGCACCGGTTAAAAATCCGGCACCGGCTTCAAGGCTTCCTATTTCCCAGATAATTTCCCGGGTATTGACGTTAAAGGTTATTTTCGCGTCGCTCGGATAAATGGCATTTTCAAAATCAACCCCCGGAGGCAATATCCCTCTTATGCGCGCGCCCTCAACATCGTTGTAAAAATTCTTTGCCGTCCATTCCACGGTTAAGTATGTTTTTTGCCCCACCTGCAACGGGAACGGTCCGGAATTGGTAAAGTATTGGTTTTCGTTGTAAATTTTTTGCTCTGCAACCAGGGCAGAATTTATTTTCGTGACAAAATCCTGTTTCGCCGGCCCGACGCTAACGCTATTTCTGATAACCGGATTTTTATCGGCCGTACTGGCGATTGTCCAGCGGGAATTAAGCTTTACCCAAAACTCCACTTTTGCCTGCTGCCCGACATCCAGATATTTTAATGCCGGAAGCTGGGCGCTGTCCCAAACTATGGAATTGTCCCCCTGCTGATAATTGCCGTCCATCACCCGCACCGAATTAAAATCTATTCCGCTTCCTGCCAAACGGGAAATCAAAACCAAATCATTTAACGGCTCATCGCCGATATTCGTAAAAGTTATTTCATAATGAAGCTGGTCACCGGTTGATGCCGTATAATTTTCGTTGCCGTTTACTTTTTGGGTAACATAAATGGACGGAGCGATTATCTCCACGCCTCTCGCCACTTCTTCAAGCATAATAAAATTATCGCCCTGCCAGATTCCTATCTGGGCCTTAAATATTTTTTGATCCTTGGATTCGCCGCTTAATGTTCCGGTAAGCTGTATTGATTTTTTCTCGGCCTGGTTTAGTATCGGCACGCTCCATTCATTATCCAGCCCTTTCGGCTGGGAATATTGCAGCTTAAAATCCGTCGGAGTTTCCACTTTAACAGTCAAATCACTAAGAGGATAAGAAACATTTGAAGAATAGCTTACTCTCACGGTAATCGATTTTCCGGAAGGAACCTGATCCGGAGTTTCTATAAACAAACTCAGCGGAATTTTACCCAAAATAGTGGTAAATGTCGTTGATGTTTCGTTGCGGCTTTTCAAGTCTTTCGGCTGGAAATTAATCCGCGCTTTCGCGGTTTTGGTTTCCCCCTCCTGGCCCAGCAGCCTCGCGGAAAAAGTGAATGACCTTTCTTCGCCCGGATAAATGTCTCCACCGAGCGCTTTGGAATCCATTTTTACTATCTTTTGGGTGTTTTCCAGTATAGCGCCGTCCGGGAATTCAAAATAAAGCTCCGGGGTTTCCAGCCGGACCTTTCCGTTGTTTTTAAACTTTACGGTGTAATTTATCTGCTCACCCGCGTCAATTTTGTCCTGCCCTAAAATCTCCAGCTTTAAGACTTCCTTCGAATAGGACATTCCCACCCAGGAAGCGG